>CALGXT010000046.1 GCA_937935255.1 uncultured bacterium
GATCTTCTCGGCGCATCCGCAGCTCATCGTCAAGGAATTCGCCGCGCAAATGGGCCTCAAGCCCAACATCCTCATCGCCGAATTGATGCGGATGAACGTCTTCGCGACGATCAACGACAAAATAGATTTCAAAACCGCGCGCGGACTCGCCGAGAAACACGGCTTCCATCTCGAAATGGAGCGCAAGCCGGTAGAGCCGCCCAAGCCCCCGCCGCCGCCCAAGCCCAAAAAAGTCGCGGCCGAAGCCGAGGAACGCCCCGACGAGCTGCTGCCGCGGCCCCCGGTGGTCACCTTCATGGGCCACGTGGACCATGGAAAGACTTCGTTGCTCGACTACATCCGCAAATCGAAGGTGGCGGCCGGCGAAGCGGGGGGCATCACGCAGCACATCGGCGCCTACATGGTGACCTACAACGACAAGGAAATCACCTTCATTGACACGCCCGGCCATGCGGCCTTCACGCAGATGCGCGCGCGCGGGGCGAACCTGACGGATATCGTCGTCCTCGTCGTTTCCGCCGAAGAGGGCGTCAAGCCGCAAACGCTGGAGGCCCTCGATCATGCGCGGGCGGCCAAGGTGGCGATCATGGTCGCCATCAACAAGATTGACCTCCCGGGCGCCAACGTGCAGCGCGTCATGGGCGAGCTGCAGAAGATCGGGCTCCAGCCGGAGGAATACGGCGGCCAGACCATCTGCTGCCCCGTCAGCGCCGTCACCGGCGCGGGCGTGGATCACCTCCTCGAAATGATTCTCCTGCAGGCCGAGATTATGGAGCTGAAGGCGGCGCCGAAAAAGCGGGCCGAGGGCTTCGTCGTGGAAGCGAAGCTGGAACCCGGCAAAGGACCGGTCGCGACGGTGCTCGTGAAATCCGGCACGCTGAAGGTCGGCGACGCCATGGTCTGCGGCGACTATTGGGGACGCATCAAGGCGCTGACGAACGATCGCGGCGTCAACGTCCGCACCGCCGGCCCCTCCCACGCCGTGCAGTGCCTGGGGTTGACCGCCGTGCCGGAGGCCGGCGCCCGTTTCGAGATCGTCGAAAGCGATCGCGTCGCCCGCTCCATCTCCGAGGAACGCCTGGCCGCCCGCCGGCTGGGACAGCTCCAGCAGACCCGCCGCGGCGTCACGTTGGATGATCTCCTCCACAAGACCGACGCCGGGCAGGCCCACGAGTTGGCGGTGGTCTTGAAATGCGACGTGCAGGGTTCCGTCGAGGCCATCCGCCAGTCGCTCGCCGGCATCAAGAGCGACAAAGTCACCCTGAACATCGTCCATGCCGGCGTGGGCAACATCAACACCAACGACGTCCTGCTCGCCCAGGCCTCCCGGGCCATCATTATCGGCTTCCACGTCGCCGCCGACGAGGGCGTCGCCAAAGCGGCCAAGCGCGAGGGCGTCGAAATCCGCTTCTACAACATCATCTACGAGTTGATTGACGAGGTTCGAATGGCCATGGCCGGGCTGCTCGAGCCGATCGTGCGCGAGAACACGATCGGCCAGCTCGAGGTCAAACAAATCTTCGAACTGTCGAAAAAGGGCACGGTCGCGGGCTGCATCGTCCGCAGCGGTCGCATCACCTCGAAATCGCGGGTGCGCGTGCGCCGCCAGGGCGAGGTGGTCTTCCAGGGCGCGCTGCTCTCGCTCAAGCGATTCCAGAACGACGCCGCCGAGGTGCGCGAGGGCCAGGAATGCGGCGTGCGCATCGAGAACTTCAGCGCGTTCCAGCCGGGCGACATCATCGAAGCCTACGAGGTCCAGCGCATCGCCCAGCAGCTTTGACGGGGGCGAAAACCGGGCCCTTCGATTAGCATGGAAAAGCCCCATGAGAGCGGTCGAAAGCGTCATCGAGTGCGGCGATTGCGCGGAAGTGCTCGCCGGTTATCCGGAAAACCGCTTCGATTTGATCGTCACCTCGCCCCCCTACGCGGATAGCCGGGCCGACACGTACGGCGGCGTACGACCGGACGACTATGTCGAATGGTTCCTGCCCAAAAGCGCGCAATTCTTGAGGGTGCTCAAGCCCACGGGGACTTTCATTTTGAACATCAAAGAGAAAGTCGTCGCCGGCGAACGGCATACCTATGTCATCGAACTCATTCTTGCGCTGAAAAGACAGGGGTGGCTTTGGACCGAGGAGTTCATTTGGCATAAGCGCAATTGCCACCCCGGCAAGTGGCCCAATCGCTTCCGGGACGCGTGGGAACGGTGCCTGCAATTCAATAAGAGCCGGAACTTCCGCATGTTCCAGGAGAACGTCATGGTGCCCATGGGAAAGTGGGCGGAGACCCGGCTCAAACACCTCGGCAAGAACGATGTGATACGATTCAACTCGCAAGTGGGCAGCGGTTTCGGAAAAAACATTTCCAACTGGATCGGCCGCGACAAAGCGTATCCGTCCAATGTGCTGCACCTGGCCACGGAAACCGATAATCGCGGCCACAGCGCCGCTTTCCCTCGGGCGCTCCCCAAGTGGTTCATCGAGTTGTTCACGGCGGAAGGCGACTGGGTTTTAGATCCCTTTGTGGGCAGCGGCGCCACCTGTGAAGCGGCCCGCGAGCTCGGCAGGAACTCGGTGGGAATAGATATCTCGATGGAGTTTGTGGAACGGGCCCGCGAAAAGGTGAACCCTTCCGGAAGGCGAACCGCGAAGGCGGATGAGCTCACCGCCTCCGCGTGAAATTCGTATCGCGCCATGCAGACGCAGCGTGTAACTCGGATCAACGAATTGCTCAAGCGGGAGATCGCCGCGGCGCTCTACCGCGAACTGGGCGATTCCGAGATCAATCTGGCCGCGGTCACGATCACGCGCGCCGCGATCAGCAGCGACCTCCACCGCGCCCACATCGGCGTCTCCGTGCGGGGCGACGACGCCGAATGGCGCCGCACACTGCGCGCGCTGCACCGCCACCGGCCCGCCCTGCAGGACGCCGTCCATCGCAACGTGATCCTCAAATATACGCCCGTGCTCATTTTCGAGCGCGACGAAACCATCGCCGAGGGCGACCGCGTTCTGCGGCTGATCGAGGAACTGCCGCCCTCGACGGCGACCGACGCGCCCCCGGAACCCCTCACCGATTCGGAGACCTGATGCCGCACTTTTCCAGCCCCCCCTCTGCGCCGCCCCGCCAGGACCCCGTGGATGGCGTTCTGCTTGTGGACAAGCCCGCGGGGTTGACCTCGCACGACGTGGTGGATCGCATCCGCCGCCGATTCCGTTTCCGAAAGGTCGGCCACGGCGGAACGCTCGATCCGATGGCGACGGGTTTGCTCGTGCTGCTGATCGGACGCGGCACCCGGCTCTCCGAACGGATCATGGCCAGCGACAAGGCGTATGAAGGCGTCATGCGCTTCGGCATCCGAACCGACACCGAGGATGTGGATGGGCGCGTCATCGCGGAGGCGGACCCCTCGGGCGTGACGGCGGAGGCGGTGCGCGCGGCGATGGCGCGGCGCGTCGGCGACCAAATGCAGACGCCGCCGATGGTTTCGGCGGTGAAAAAGGATGGCGTCCCGCTCTACAAGCTCGCGCGCAAAGGCCAGACTGTGGAGCGCGCGGCGCGGCTGATCCACATCTACGAATTCGCCCTCCTCGGTTTCGAACCGCCGCGCGCCCGTTTCCGTCTCGCCTGCACGAAAGGCACCTATGTGCGAACCTTGTGCGCGGAGATCGGCGAGGAACTGGGCTGCGGCGCGTTCCTCGAGGTCCTCCGGCGCACCGCCGCCGGACGGTTCAACGTGGCGGACGCGCATCCGCTGGCGGCATTGCTCGATCTGGCGCCGCCGGCGCTGCTCGATCTCGTGATTCCCGTGCACCGGATTGATTGGGGCGATGAAGGCGGCGCGACGCTGGTCTGACTTGGCGCAAGTTCCGGGGCCGCTGACGCTCGCCATCGGCTATTTCGACGGCGTCCATCGGGGTCACGCGGCCGTGATCGCCGCCGCCGCGGCTCGCGCCGCGCGCGACGGCGGGCGCGCGTGGGCGTTGACCTTCGACCCCCACCCTGCCCGTATTCTGCGGCCCGACCGCGCGCCGCCCGCCATCACGGCCACGCCCGCCCGTGTGCGACTGCTCGCCGCGCTGGGGGTGGAAGCCGTCGCGCTCGCGCCGTTCACGCGCGAGTTCGCCGAGCGGACGCCGGAGGAGTTTATCGCGGAGTTGCGGCGCGGGGCGCCGGGACTGGCGGCCGTCGCGGTCGGTCCGAATTGGCGCTTCGGACGCGGCGCGCAGGGCGATGTGGCGACTCTGAAAAAGCTGGCGACGCCGCTGGGAATCGAGGTCGAAGTGGCGCCGGAAGTTCTGTATGAAGGCCAGCCGATCTCGAGCACGCGCATTCGGCGCGCCGTCGAGCGCGGCGAACTCGAACGCGCCGCCGCGATGCTGGGGCGTCCCTTCGCGGTCGAGGGCGTTGTGGTCGAGGGCCGCCATGTGGGCCGCGAACTGGGCTATCCGACCGCCAACCTGCGGCCGGAGAACGAGCTCATGCCGCCGCCGGGCATCTACGCCGCGCGATTGCTGTTGGCGGACGGGCGGGCGTTCGGGGCGGCGGCGTACCTGGGCGCGCGGCCGACCTTCGACGCGGGCGGCGCGCCCGTGCTGGAAGTTCATGCGCTGGACGCCAAGCTGTCCCTCTACGGCGAGCGCGTCGCGGCGGAATTTTTCCGGCGCATCCGCGACGATCGCCGCTTTGAAAGTCCGGAAGCGCTCCGCGCCCAAATCGCCGAGGACGTGCGGGCGATTCGCGCCGCGTTGGCGGCGAACGAGTCTGCCGGCTGACTTACGCCGCGGGACTCCGGCGATGGCAGGCCGGCGGCTCTCCGCTTTTTCCTTCCTCACCGACCGGGGGTCCGCCCGATCCCCGTTTCCCCAGCGCGCCCGGAGAGGAAAATGACGATCTCACACTTTCGAAGGTGTGAGATACCCCCAATCATCTATCCGAGTATTCAACGCGGCGACGATGAAAGGATGAAGCGCCGGGAAATCGCTTCACAAATCGCCCAACGCGCGCGTCAGCGCCGCCTCGCTGAAGTCGCCGAGATCGGCGCGGCGGAGCGACCAGCGCTCGAGGTGCTCGACCGCGCCGCCGGCGGGAATCCGCGCGAGCGGCCCGAGCGTTTCCACTTCGAGCATGTCCGCGTTCGTGAAGGTCTCGGTGTTGCAGCCGTAATCCGGATACGCGGCATTCTCGAGCGCCGCGTAGCGCTTCACGAAAAGGAGGCCCGCCAACGCGTACGCGGCCCAGCCTTGCCGGTTCAAGAAACCGATTTTTTGCGGCGTCGCGCGCGACGGGTCCTGGCGCAATTGAAGAAACCGCGCGCCGAGCGTCCAGCGCGGATCGCTCAAATCGGTGTAGTGCCACAACACCAGCGGACGCGCCGGCAGCAGCCATTCGCTGTGCGGTCGGAACGGCTCCTGCGGCGCGATCAACCGGCCGCCCGGCGCCATCACGGAGAGCGCCCACGGCGCGGTCTCGATGTCCCATAGATTGCGGTTGATGAGCCGGTGCAACACGCGCGCCTCCGAGCCGTCCGGCGCCAGGGCGATTTCAATCTGCTTCTCAATTCCGGTGGAGGCTTCGACGGCGGGCGTCAGCCGCAGCGTCGCGCCATCCCACTCCCAGGTCACGGGATCATTGTCGGGCGCGTATGTGCGCGGCTTCGCCTCCGGCGCGTGCCAGAGCCGGTGTCCGCCGTAAATCCGCCACTCCGCGCCGCCGGTCAGACCCCGTTGATCCTCGTATTCCTTGAAAAGGTTGGGGCCGCCGGCGAAGCCGAACCGGATGATGCGCGGCCCGATATCCGTCGTGGCGATCAGTTCCAGGTCGCCGGCCGCCAACCGGACGCAATTGGGCCATCCGCCGAAAGAGACTCGATTCATCGTTGTCATGCGCCGTCCTCCGCGCGTTGTAATACCCGAACCGCGCCGGAGCGCAATCCCAAATCGCGGTCCCGGATCGCGGCGTGAAAAGCGGGCAGGGCCGCCCCCTGCGGGATCGCGGATCATGGCCATTCCATCCCGAGATACCTTGTTGCCTTCATGGGCTCACACTTTGCAAAGTGTGAGCCGGTGGACTTTTCCGCATATGCGCTGGCGCGCCGCGGCGCGCGCGGGTATAGTGCGCGGCGTTCCCGGCCTCGAAACGCCGGGAGCGGAAGCGCCCATGGCCGTCGCCGTCCATATCCGAGGACTCGTCAAAAAGTTCGACCGCCTCCGCGTGCTCGACGGGATTGATCTCGAGATCGCGCCGGGCGAGCTTTTTTTCCTCCTCGGCCCCAGCGGTTGCGGAAAGACCACGCTGCTGCGATGCCTCGCCGGCTTTTATACGCCCGAGGAAGGTTCGATCCACATCGGCGGCGAGGACGTCACCCATGAGCCGCCCCATGTGCGCGACACCGGCATGGTCTTCCAGAGTTACGCCCTCTGGCCGCACCTGACCGTGCGGCAAAACGTCGCCTTCGGCCTCGAGCAGCGCCGCGTGCCGCGCCCGGAAATCGCGCGGCGCGTCGAAACCGCGCTGGAAAGCGTCCGCCTGCGCGAGCGCGCGGACGATCGCCCCAACCAACTTTCGGGCGGCCAGCAGCAGCGGGTCGCGCTCGCGCGCGCGCTGGTGATCCACCCCCGTTGCCTGCTGCTCGACGAGCCGCTCTCCAACCTCGACGCTAAACTGCGCCTGGAAATGCGCGGCGAAATCCGCCGACTCTGCAAGGACGAGGGTTTGACGGCGGTCTATGTGACGCACGACCAAAAAGAGGCGCTTTCCATCGCGGATCGCCTGGCCGTGCTCAACGCCGGGCGCGTGGAGCAGTGCGGCGCGCCGGTCGAGGTGTATCGCCGGCCCGCCAACCGCTTTGTGGCGAACTTCATCGGCGAAACCAATTTTCTGGAGGCCGCGATCGAGGGCGGAAGCGCGGAAGCGTTGCGCCTGCGGACGCCGTGGGGCGCGGCGGTCAGCGCCGTTCCGCCCGCCGGCGGCGGCGCGCCCGGCGACGCCGTCACCCTCTCGCTGCGCCCGGAGGCGATTCGTCTCGGCGAGGCGCCCGCGGGCGCGCCGAACGTCTTCCCGGCGGTCTTGCGCGAAAGCGTTTATCTCGGCGAAATGGCGCAACATACCATCGTATCGCGCGCCGCGCCCGGCGCGCCGCCGCTTAAGGTCTTCGAGCTGCATCCCCGCCATCTCGCCGGCGGCGACGGCGGCGAGACCCTGGCGTGGTTCGATCCGCGGGATGCCGTGCTGTTGAAAGCCTGACGGCGCCGCGAGGATTGCGGGACCGGCGGATTTGTGCGACAAGGGAAATGACGGCGGGCGGCCGCGGCCGGAAACCGCGAAGCGTAATTCCGCCGACGAAGGAGTTGCGCATGAAATATGCGGCCATAGCGGCGGCGGTGTGTTGGGCGGCGGCGGCGACGGCGGCGGACCTCAAGACGCCGATTCGGGAGGGGCAGGTCTCGATCGAGGCGATCAAGGCCGTCATGGAACAGGCGGCGTTCGACGTCGAGATTGATTCCGACGGCGACCTCAAAATCGCCGACGGCGGTCTGATCGCATTCTTTCGCGTGGACACGGAACGAAAGCTCATCACGTTGTTCGCGATCTATCGCCTCAAGGCCTCGGCGCCGGAGGTGGAGCGGCTGCGCCTGATCAACCGGCTCAACGACCAGGTGATCCTGGTGCGATTCAGCGCCCCCGACGAGACCACGCTCTGGTGCGATTACCAGTTCAGCTACGACGGCGGCATCACGCCGTACGCGCTGATCAACACCTTTCGCAACTTCGCCCGCGTCACACGGCAGGCGGTGGCCCAGCACGACACGGAGGACATCGTCGGATCCGACTGACCGCGCTTCTTCCGGCCCTCCGGAATTCCTTCTCCCGGATTTCTTGCAGGGCGGCGAATTCTCGATTGACGAAGGGGGGAAGGCTGGGATAAGGTTCGCCGCTTTACGGATGAGAATGGGATAAACGACGGCATCCGACGCCGGACGCCGGCCGTGCCGCGCCTTTTCTGCCCGATGGTGTAATGGCAGCACACGGCCCTTTGGAGGCCTGGGTTCAGGTTCGAGTCCTGGTCGGGCAACGGGCGGCGGCCGCGGTCGTTTTCCCGATCAACGCATGGAATATGGCAACGTGAAGATCTTTTCGGGCACTGCGCATCCGGAGCTCTCCCGGCATATCGCCGCCTATCTGGGCGAGCCGCTGGGCGAAGTCATTATCCGTCGCTTCCCGGACGGCGAGATTTTCACCAAGTTCGTGGATAATATTCGCGGTCGCGATGTCTATCTGATCCAATCCATCTGCCAGCCGCCGAACGAGAACCTGATGGAGCTGCTGATCATGATTGACGCGGCGCGGCGCGCTTCCGCGAGCCGAATCACGGCGGTCATGCCCTATTTCGCGTACG
The DNA here is from genome assembly GCA_937935255.1 of uncultured bacterium. Taxonomy (GTDB): domain Bacteria; phylum Verrucomicrobiota; class Kiritimatiellia; order PWTM01; family PWTM01; genus CALGXT01. The sequence continues at coordinate 8,399 of CALGXT010000046.1, forward strand.
CCCGCCAGGACCGCAAGGATCAGCCCCGCGTTCCGATCACCGCCAAGCTGGTCGCGAACCTGCTCACGGCCGCCGGCGCCAATCGCTTGCTGGCCATGGATTTGCATTGCCAGCAAATCCAGGGTTTCTTCGACATCCCCGTGGATCATCTCACCGCGGCGCCGGTCATCGTCAACGCCTTGCGGTCTCGCAACCTGAGCGACATGGTCATTTGCGCCCCCGATACGGGGGGCGTCAAGCTGGCGTACAGTTATGCGACGATGCTCGCGTGCGGGCTGGCCATCGCCGCCAAACAACGAAAGAACGCCCGCGAGGTGGAGTCCATCAACGTCGTGGGCGATGTCAAGGGCCGCGATGTGGTGATGGTGGACGACATGACCACGACCGCCGGCACGCTGTGCGGCGCGGCGCAATTACTGAAAGAAAACGGCGCCCGCTCGATCCGCGCCGCCGTGACGCATGCGCTGGTCACGGACGCGGGGGTCGAGGCGCTGAAGCATTCGGCGGTGGACGAACTGATCACCACCGACAGCATCCCGGCCCGCGACTGGAAAGGCTATCCCGTCACCATCCTCTCCGTGGCCGAATTACTCGGCGAAGCGATTTTGCGTATTCACAACAATCAGTCCGTCAGTTGCCTGTTCAAGGTCTGACGATATTTCGGGGAAACGCGCCATGAAGGAACAAATGGTCATTCGTGCGTCGCCGCGGGCGGCGCAGGGTTCGAGCGCCGTCCGCCGGCTGCGCCGGGCCGGAAAGCTGCCGGCCGTCGTGTATGGCGAGGGCAAGCCGGCCGTGGCGCTTGAGCTTGCGGCGCACGAGTTCGAGAAAATGCTGCACCACCATCAGGGCGAACACCTGATCCTCGATCTGGCGATCGGGGACGAGACCAAAAAGGTGCTGCTGCAGGAGGTGCAGCGCGACGCGCTGACCGATCGTCTGACGCATGTGGATTTCCACGAGATTTCGATGACCCGCAAACTGCGCGTCGAGGTGCCGATCCACCTGGTCGGCGTTCCGGTCGGCGTCTCGCAGCAAGGCGGCATCCTCGACCATCTGCTGCGGCAGGTCGAGATCGAGTGTTTGCCGGCGGACATCCCGGAGCGCGTCGAGGTGGACGTCTCCGCGCTCGAGGTCGGGCGTCATCTCTCGGTGCGCGACATCCGGCTCGATCCCGCGCGCTTCACGGTGACGACGGCGCCGGATATCGCGATCGCCGCCGTCTCGATGCCGAAGGCGGAGGAGGAAGCCGCGGCGGCGCCGGCGGAGGGCGCGGCGGCGGAGCCGGAAGTCCTCACGGAGAAGAAGCCGGAAGAGGGTGAAGAAGCCGCCGCCGGCAAGGAGGCCAAAGAGCCCAAGGCCGGCAAGGAAGCGAAAGAGAAAGGCGGAAAGGAGAAGGCGGAGAAATGACCCCGGGCGGCGCCCGGACCGGTCTCGCCGGAGATTGACGCGCGATGAAAGTCATCGTGGGTCTCGGCAATCCCGGCCGGGAGTACGCGCGGACGCGGCACAACGTCGGTTTTCTGACGGTCGAGGAAATCGCCCGTCGGTCGAAGGCGTCGTGGCGCCGCAGTTTGCGGTTTCCGGCGCGGACGGCCGCGGTGCGGCTCGAGAACGGCGGAGAGGCGCTGCTGGTGCAGCCGCTGACGTTCATGAACCGCAGTGGGGACGCGGTCGGGCCGCTGTTGCGCAAGCGCGGCGTCGGCCTCGAAGATTTGGCGGTGATTTACGACGATGCCGATCTGCCGGTCGGCGCGTTGAGAATACGGCCGTTCGGCGGACCGGGCGGGCACAACGGCATGCGGTCGGTGATCGCCTCCGTCGGCGGCGACCGGTTCGCCCGCTTCCGGATCGGCATCGGGCGGGGCGGCGGCGCGGCGGAACTGGTGGATCATGTGCTGGCGGCGTTTTCGCCGGACGAGTGGAGCGTGATGGAAAAAACGATCCGGCGCGGGGCCGATGCGGCCCTGTGCTGGGCGATGGAAGGGATCGAGCCGGCGATGAACCGGTTCAATCGCAGCAGCGAACAGCAGGAGTGAGCGGTGAACGAATACGAAGGCATGTTCATTTTTCCGGAGTCGTTGAACGACGAGGCCCTGGAGACGGGCATCGGCCGCGTTCGGGGCGAAATCGAAAAGCTGGGCGGCGCGGTGGATAGCGTCACCCGGCTGGGCAAACGCGCCTTCGCGCGCCCGCTGGCGCGGCGCCACACGGCCGGCTATTATGTGGTCATCAATTTCAAGCTTGCGGGCGATCAAATCGCGCCGTTGCGCGAGCGGTTGAAACTGGGCGGAGAGGTTTTCCGCTTCCAGTTCGTCCGCCGCGAAGCGCCGGCGCCGGTCGCGGAGGTTTCCAGTGGCGCACCTCAATAAAGTTTTTCTGTTGGGCAACCTGACGCGCGATCCGGAACGGCGCACCCTACCCTCCGGCGCCGCCCTGACCGACCTGCGGCTCGCGGTGACGCGGAAATACCGTCTGCAGTCCGGCGAATTGAAGGAAGAGACGCTCTTCATCAGCGTCGCGGTGTTCGGCAAGGGGGCTGAGACCGCCGCAAAATACCTTCAAAAAGGGCGCCCGGTGCTGATCGAAGGCCGGCTGCGCCTCGAAGAGTGGACGAACAAGGACGGCCAGAAACAGAGCCGGATCAGCGTCGTCGCCGAGAATTTCCAATTGCTGGGCGGCGGCGACCGCCCGCCGCGGACCTCCGAAATGGGCGATGCGCCCGCCGACGCCGCGCGCCGGACTCCGGCGCCGGAAAGTCCGGGGGATCTCGGCGAAGGCGATGCCGCGGCCGCGGCCCCCGCGGAGCCGCCGGCCGACGAGGATAATTTGCCGTTTTAGAACGTGATCGCCGGAGACCCGCGATCGGGCTTTCGCGGGCCGACCGGACGCCATCAGGAGAAAGCACGCATGAACAGGGATCGAATGTCGGACAACGGCGCGCCGAAGCGCGGCGCCCGCTATCTCGACAGCAACACGGTCATTGATTTCAAGGACCATGAGCTGTTGAAGAAATTCATGACCGAGCGCGGCAAAATCATGCCCCGCCGGCTCACCGGAACCACCGCCCGCCAGCAACGGCAGATCCAGAAAGCGATCGGCCGCGCGCGCGTCATGGGCTTGCTGCCCTGAACCCTGGAGCGATTCCCATGGCCCTTGAAGTGATTCTCATGCGCGACGTGCCCGGCTTGGGCGCTCAAAGCGACGTCGTGCGCGTGGCGGAAGGCTACGCGCGGAACTACCTGTTTCCCCAGCAGCTGGCCGAACCGGTCACGCCGGCGGCCCGCCGGCGGATCGAAAAGGCCCGCCAGGCCCGGGAGGCCGCCGAAGCCGCAAGCCTCGAAGCCGCCAAAGCCCTGGCGGCGAAAATCGAGGCGCTCTCCGTGAACGTGGCCGTCAAGGCCGGCGGCGACGGCAAACTGTTCGGTTCGGTGACCGCGGCGGACGTGCTCGCGGCGTTGCGCGCGCAGGGGGTGGAGCTCGAGAAACATCAAATCGAGATGTCCGGCCCCATCAAGGACCTCGGCGTGCAATCCGTGTCCGTGAAATTGCATCCCAGGGTTTCCGCGACGCTCAAGGTCTGGGTCGTCGAGGAGTAGCGCCGTGCCGCCCAGCGGAACGTCGCCGGCTCCGACCGCGCGCGCAGACCGCATTCCGCCCCACAGCGAGGAAGCGGAACGCGGCTTGCTCGGCTCGGTCCTGCTCGACGCCCCGCGCGTGATGGACCTCTGCATCGAGCGCCGTCTCTGCCCCGACGCCTTTTATTTGCCCGCTCACGCCGCGCTCTTCGAAGTTTTGTTCGAAATGCACCGCCGGCAGGCGGGCATAGACCTCAACACGGTCACGGCCCGCCTGCGCGATCTCGGACGGTTGGATGAAATCGGCGGCCACGGGCGCCTGGTCGAACTCGTCGAGAGCACCATCACGCCCGCCCATGCCGAGTTCTACGCCGATATCGTCCACCAGAAATTTCTGCTGCGGCGCCTGATTGACCGCTCGCGGGAAACGATCGAGGAATGCTACAAGGCCGCCGACGACGTCAACGAAATCCTCAACCGCGCCGAACAGTCGGTGCTTTCGGTGGACGAGCTTCGGGCCGGCGCCATCGCGCCATGGCCCGAACTCGTGCACGACGTGATGGAGGAGATTGACGCCGTGATCCGGCGCAAGGGCGGGCGGACGGGGGTCTCGACCGGCTATCGCCAGCTCGATCAGATTCTGCTCGGCCTCCAGCCCTCGGACATGATCGTGCTGGCGGCGCGGCCTTCGATGGGCAAAACCTCGCTGGCGATGAATATCGTCGAACACCTGGCCACGGGGGTGAACGCGGATAGCGGCTACGGCGAGGACGAACCGCGTCCCGTGCTGGTTTTCAGTTGCGAGATGTCCAAGGAATCGCTGGTGCGCCGCATGGTCTGCTCGCGCGCGCGCATCGAATGGAGCAAGGTGCCGCGGGGTTTCCTCTCGCAGGCCGAGCACGTGCGGATGACCTCCGCCGCCGCCGCGTTGATGAAGGCCGAAATCCTGGTGGACGACACCGCCGGCCTTTCGGCGCTCGAGCTGCGCTCCCGCGCGCGCCGGGTGGCCCGGAATTATTCCCGGCTCGCCCTCATCGTGGTGGACTACCTCCAGATGCTGACCTATCCCGAATTCAGCCGCGACGGCCGCCAGCGCGAGACGGCCGCGATCTCCGGCGCCCTGAAGGCCATGGCCAAAGAGCTCAAGGTTCCCGTTCTCGTGCTCAGCCAGCTTTCGCGCAATCCGGAAAACCGGGACAAGGAGCAGACGCCGCGCCTGTCGGACCTGCGCGACTCCGGCTCCATCGAACAGGACGCCGACGTCGTCTTGCTGTTGCAGCGCCCCTGCCGCATCAAGGGCCACAAGGATCACGACGACACGCGGCTGGCCATCGTGGACATCGCCAAACATCGCAACGGCGCCACCGGCGTGATCAAGATGAATTTCGAGGAGACTTTCATGCGCTTCGAGGATCGCGAGACGCGCGGCGGCGACGAGGAGGCCGTCGCCCCCACCGTGGGAGGCATTGACGAATGAACCGGCGCATTCCATCGGCGGCGATCCTCGCGCTCGTGTTCGCGGCGGCGGCGGGGGCCGCGCCGGTGACGCAGGTGCGCGTCGTCGTCGAAGGCCCGATCGCGGTGGACGAGGCCTCCGTGTTTGCATTCATCGGGTTGCGCGCCGGCGTGGAGTTCGACCGCGCCCAGGTGACGCGCGACCTCAAGGCGCTGGAGAAAACCGGCCGATTCGAACGCCTCGACGTCCGCGCCGAGCCGTCGGAGGAGGGCGTCGCGGTCGTGTACGTCGTGCGCGCGCGGCCCCGCATCGGCCGCATCGAGATCGAAGGCGCCGACCGCCTCGGCGCGCGAACGGCGCGCGAAACGCTCGGTCTGGAGCTGGGCGCGCCGGCGGATGAAGCCAAACTCGCCGCCGCCGCCCGCCGATTGCGCGACGAATACGAAAAGAATTTCATGCCCGATGCGCGCGTCTCCTGGAAGATCGAGCCGGAGGGCGGCGAAGGGCGCGCGGTCGTGCGCGTCCGGGTGGAAGAGGGCGAACCGGCGCGGGTGAACGAAATCCGCTTCGAGGGCAATACCGCGCTCTCCGACGCCGAATTGCGCGCCCGGATGCGGCAAGGGCGCTATGTGAAATATAATCCATGGCATTGGGTCACGAGCGCGGGGCGGTTGAACCCCGACGATCTGGAGGCCGACGTCCACGCCGTTCGCCGCGCGTATTTGGACCGCGGCTATCTCGACGCCCGCGTGGAACCCGCGGCGCTGGAGCGGGTCGGAACCCGACGCCTGCGCGCGACCTTCCGCATCGTCGAGGGGCCGCTGTATCGAATTTCCGCCGTGACGGTGCGCGGGGCCTCGGTCTTTCCCGCGGAGGAGCTCCTGCGCATCGCGGGCCTCCCGCCGGGCGCGCCCGCCTCCGCCGGCGCCATCGAGGCGGCGGCGCGGGCGATTTCCGACCATTACGGCGACCGCGGCTACGCCCGCGCGGCCGCGCGCGCGACGCTCGACGCCGACCCCGCCGCCGGAACGGTCGCCGTCGCGATCGAAGTGCGCGAGGGCGCGCCCGCGCGCGTGCGCGACGTGCTCATCCGCGGCAACACCCTCACGCAAGACAAGGTCATCCGCCGCGAGCTGGCCGTGCTGCCGGGCGATCCGTACAGCCGCGCCCGCATCCGCACCAGCGAACGCCGGTTGATGAACCTGGGGTATTTCTCCCGGGTGGAAGCGCTGACCGAACCGACCCCGAAACCCGATGAAACCGACATCGCCTTCGAAGTCGAAGAGCAGCGCATGGGGCAGGCGATGGCGAGCGTCGGCTTCAGCAGCATTGATCAGATTTCCGGCGCGCTGGAAATCTCGCACGGCAATTTCGATTTTCGCTCGTGGCCGCCGGTCGGGGGGGGGCAGAAAATCCGCGCGCGCGCCATCATCGGCACCCGGCGCAACGACCTCGAGTTCTCCTTCACCGAACCGTGGTTCCTCGACCGCCGTCTCGCGCTGAGCTTCGACCTGTTTCGCAGCGAAAAACGATACCTGAGCACCGAATACAACCAGCGCAACACCGGCGGCGCGGTGAGCCTGGCCCGCCCCATCGGTCCGCACGAGCGGTTGCGGCTGGCCTACTCGCTCGAGGAAATCGCGGTGTACGATGTCGCGGCCTCGGCGGGCGATATCATCCGCGCCGAGGAGGGCGCCCGGATGAAGAGCGCCGTGGCGGCGACCCTTTCGCGCGACACGCGCGATCGCGTCTTCCTGCCCACGCGCGGCCACCGCGCGGATCTGACGCTCAGCGTGGCCGGCGGACCGCTCGGCGGGGAGACCGACCTCTACGCGCTGGAGCTTTCGGCCGCGCAGTATGTGCCCCTGGGCCTGGGCACGGTGCTCTCGCTGCGCGGACGGGCCGCCGTGGTGGACACGCACAGCGGCGCGGAGCGCGTGCCGATCTTCGACCGCTATTTTCTGGGCGGCGCGACCACGATCCGCGGCTTCGCCTATCGCGACGTCGGGCCGCGCGACGACCGCGGCGATCCCATCGGCGGGCGCTCCCTCGCGTTCGCCTCCGCGGAGTACACCGTGCCGCTCGGCGGGGCCTTCCGGGCCGCCGTCTTCTACGACATCGGGCTGGTGGATCCCGGGGCCTACTCCTTTTCGGCGGATCCCAACTCCAGCTACGGCATCGGCCTGCGCATCGACGTGCCGATGCTGCCGCTGCGGTTCGATTATTCCTGGCCGCTGCAGACCGACGCTTTCAACGATCGTTCTTCCGGCCGCTTCAGTTTTCTCATAGGATACGGTTTCTAAATCCGGCGCGGACACCGCGCCGGTTCAGCGAGGGATAGGATGGCCATGAACAAAATGATCGGGTGGACGATGGCGGCGATGTTGGCGATCGGGGTCGCGGCGGCGCAGGCGCAGGAGCGCGGACCTCGGATCGTGCTGGTGCATCTCGACCGCGTGTTCAACGAATTCTATAAAACCAAGCTCGCGGGCGCGCAGATCGAGACGCGCAAAAACGAGATCCGCGAGGAACTCAAGACCCGCGAGAGCGAGATGCAGACGCTCAACAAGGAGATCGCCGAACTGCGCGGCCAGGTCATGGATACGGCCCTGGCCGACGAATACCGCGCCCAGCTCCGCGAGACGGCTTCCAACAAACAAATGAAGCTCAACGAGCTGCAGCAGCAGTTCCAGCAATTCGCCGAAATCCGCAACAAGGAGCTCGAGGATATGAGCCGGCGGATGCGCCGCGGCCTCATTGACGAGATTCGCGAGGCCGTCCGCGAATTCGCGCGCTCGCAGGGCTACGATCTGGTGCTCGACGCCTCCGGCCAGACGCTCTACGGAATCGAGAGCATCGTCTATTTCGACGAAAAGCTCGACATCACCCCTCGCGTCATCGAGGCCCTCAACCGCGGCGCGCAGTGAGCGCGCCCGTCGCCGCCATGAAACTGCGGGAGATCGCCGAGCGCATCAACGCCGACCTGGAGGGCGACGGGGAAATCGAAATCCGCGGCGTTGCCGGCGTGCGGGAAGCCGAACCCGGCGAGCTGACGTTCGCGGCGCAGCCGCGCTATGCCGCCGCGCTGGCCGAGACCCGGGCCTCTGCGGCGCTCGTGCCCTCCGATTGGACCCGCCCCGCGCCGTGCGCGCTGCTGCGGGTGGAACGGCCCGAGTCGGCCTTCGCCCGAATCGCCGAGCTCTTCGCGCCGCCGCCGGCGCGCCCCGCGCTCGGCGTCCACCCGACCGCCGTTGTCGCCCCCGACGCCCGGCTCGGCGCGGACGTGCGCATCGGGCCGCACTGCGTCATCGAATCCGGCGCCGAAATCGGCGACCGCTCCGTCCTCTTCGCCCAGGTCTACGTGGGCCGCAAAACGCGCATCGGGCCGGACGCGCTCATCTATCCGCAGGTCGTCATTCGGGAGCGCATCCGCATCGGCGCGCGCGTCATCCTCCATGGCGGCGTCGTTCTCGGCGCCGACGGCTTCGGCTACACCGCGGACGCCCTCGGCGTTCGAACCAAAATCCCGCAGAACGGCACGGTGGTCTTGGGCGACGATGTCGAAATCGGCGCGAACTCGTGCGTGGATCGCGCGCGGTTCGGGCGCACCCTGATCGGCAACGGCGTGAAGATAGACAACCTCGTCCAAATCGCGCACAACTGCGTCATCGGCGACCACGCGGTCATCGTGGCGCAGGCGGGGATCGCCGGCAGCGTCGCGGTCGGCGCGCGCGCGACGCTGGCCGGCCAGGTCGGGGTGGCCGGGCATCTGACCATCGGCGAAGGCGCGACGATCGGCGCGCAGGCCGGCGTGACGAAGGACGTGCCGCCCGGCGCGTTCTACCTCGGCGGTCCCGCCGAGCCCGCCGCGGAATTCGCCAAGACCCACGCCCTGGTGCGGCGCCTCGGCGAATATCGGCAGCGCCTCGCGGATCTCGAGAAGCGCCTCGCCCGGCTCGAATCCGGCGCGTGACAGCCGCCGGCGGCGGGCCTTCGCTCAGGTTTCCGCCCGCCGAAGAATGGGGCGGCGGTTCGGCGGACGGGGTTGCTCAAGGGTTTGCACGTTTCACTTCCGACGGGTTCGACTCCGCTCCGCCGCCTTCTGGTCCCGTCCGCCGATTCCCGTTCCTTTTTCCTCCGTCTGAAAAAGGCGATCGCGTAGCGAACGCCCGACTTGCCCGGCGCGGGGCGAACGCATTACAATCGCGCCATTCGCCATGAACGATAACGAAACTTCCCGAACCGGCGCCGTGGATGTCGCCTATGTCGCACGGCTGGCGCGGCTTTCGCTGACGCCGGAGGAGACGGCCCAATTTCAGCGGCAATTGGAGGATATCCTCGCCTATGTGGGACAGCTCGCCGCGCTCGACGTCGAGGGCGTCGAGCCGACGGCGCACGCCGTGCCCGCGCGCAACGTGTTCCGCGAGGATGTCGCGCGGCCGGGCTTGCCGCCCGAGGAGGCCCTGGCCAACGCGCCTTCCGCTCGCCAGGGTCTCTTTATCGTTCCGAAAATCGTCGAATAAACGCCCCTCTCGATGGCCCGTCTCTCGTCATTTGCGCTGCATGAACTTTCCGCGAAACTCGCCGCCGGCGAGTGCTCGTCGGTGGAGATCGTCAACGACCTCCTCGACGCGATCGCAGAGCGCAACGGCGAGCTGCACGCCTATCTCTGGCTGAACGCCGAGGAGGCGCGCGCCGCGGCGGCGGAAGCCGACCGCCGCCGCGCCGCCGGCGAATCGCCGCGCTCGCCGCTCGACGGACTGCCCGTCGCGCTCAAGGACAACCTCAGCGCGCGCGGCCAGCCCTGCGGCTGCGCCTCGCGTATCCTCGAGGGCTACCGCGCGCCCTACGACGCGCACGTCGTGGAGCGCTTGCGCGCGGCGGGCGCGATTTTGCTGGGCCGGACGAACATGGACGAGTTTGCGATGGGATCCTCCACCGAAAATTCGGCCTACGGCCCGACCCGAAACCCGTGGGATTCGGAGCGCGTGCCCGGCGGATCGAGCGGCGGCGCGGCCGCCGCGGTCGCCGGCGGCCTCGCGCTCGCCGCGCTCGGCAGCGACACCGGCGGCTCGATCCGCCAGCCCGCGTCCTTCTGCGGCTGCGTGGGCTTGAAGCCGACCTACGGCCGCGTTTCCCGTTATGGGCTGGTCGCCTACGCCTCCTCGCTCGATCAGATCGGCCCCATCGCCCGCGACACGCGCGACGCCGCCCGGCTGCTCGGCATCATCGCCGGGCGCGACGCGCGCGACAGCACATCGCTGGACGCCGCCGTTCCCGACTATGAAGCCGCGCTGGGCGAGCGGCTCGACGGCCTGCGGCTGGGCCTGCCGCGCGAGTATTTCGGCGCGGGGCTCGATCCCGAGGTCGAGCGCGCGGCGCGCGCCGCCGCCGAACAGTGCCGCGCGCTCGGCGCGGAGGTGTTCGAGGTGGAATTGCCGCACACGCCCTATGCCGTGGCGGCCTACTACCTGCTCGCGACCGCCGAGGCCTCCGCGAACCTCGCGCGCTTCGACGGCGTGCGCTACGGGCGCCGCGTCGAGGGCGAGGACCCGACCGATCTCTACCAGCGCACGCGCGCCGCCGGCTTCGGCCCGGAGGTCAAGCGGCGCATCATTCTCGGCGCGTTCGCGCTGAGCCACGGTTATTACGACGCCTATTATCTGCGCGCCCAGAAGGTCCGCACGCTCATCCGGCGCGACTTCGAGGCCGCGTTCGAGCGCTGCGACGCGCTGCTCGCGCCCGTCGCGCCCACGCCCGCCTATCGGCTCGGCGAGAAGACCGACAATCCGCTGGCGATGTATCTGGGCGATATCCTCACGATCCCCGTCAATCTCGCAGGCATCTGCGGGCTCTCCGTCCCGTGCGGCTTCACCCCCGGCGGCCTGCCGATCGGCTTGCAAATCATCGCGCCCGCGCTCGGCGAGGAACGGGCGCTCCGCGTCGGCCACGCTTATGAACAGGCAACGCGATGGATGGAAAAAACGAGTCATGCGAGCCCAAGCGCCATTCGCGGCCAGCGATGAAGTTTTCCCGGGCATGGAAAACTTCCCGCCCTTTTCTTCCAAGCGTTGGAAGACTTTTATGACCCGGCTTCCAAGCCTTGGAAAAAGCGCCTCGTCTTTTCCGGACCGCGGACTTCCGCCCTCGGTCATCGGTCCCTACTCCACGCCTTTTCGACCTCGGACCTCGGACCTTCGACCTCGGACCTCCGACCTCCGACCTTCCGCCTTCCGCATTTTCGGAGCCGCCGCATGACCTCCCCCGCGCCAGAGTTCCTCGCCTCGATCGGCCTGGAAACGCATGTGCAGTTGCGCACGGCAAGCAAGTTGTTTTGCGGGTGCGCGCGCGCGTTCGGCGCGCCGCCGAACACACTGGTGTGTCCGGTCTGCCTCGGACTGCCCGGCGCGATGCCGACGGTCAATCGCGAGGCCGTGCGCCTCACCGTGCGCGCGGGGCTGTTGCTCGATTGCGAAATCGGCCTGCGGAGCAAGTTCGACCGGAAGAGCTATTTCTATCCGGACATGCCGAAAAACTACCAGATTTCGCAATACGACCGCCCGCTGTGCATCGGCGGAAAACTGGAGATCGAAGTCGGCGGCGCGCGCAAGACCATCCGGCTGACCCGGATTCATCTCGAAGAGGATGTCGGCAAGAGTCTGCACTTCGAGAGCTCCAGCGGCGTGGATTTCAACCGCGCCGGCGCGCCGTTGATGGAGATCGTGAGCGAACCCGACCTCGCCACGCCGGATGAGGCGATGGCCTATCTCCTCGCGCTGAAACAGATTCTCGTCTATGGCGGCATCAGCGACGCCAACCTCGAGGAGGGCAACGTGCGCTGCGATATCAACGTCAGCGTGCGGCCCGCGGGGGCGACGCGACTGGGCACGAAGGCCGAGATCAAGAACATGAACACGTTCAAGGGCGTGCACCGCGCCCTGACGTACGAGATCGAGCGCCAAATCCGCGTCCTGCGCGCCGGCGGCGCGATTCGCCAGGAAACGCGGCGCTGGGACGACGCCGCCGGCCGCACCGAGGCGATGCGCTCGAAGGAAGACGCGCACGACTATCGCTACTTCCCGGAGCCCGACCTGCTGCCGATCGAACTGACGGCGGAGGAGGTCGCGGCGTGGCGCGCCGACCTGCCGGAGCGCCCGGCGGCGCGGCGCGCGCGATTCGTCGCCGCCTACGGTTTGCCGGAATACGACGCCGGCGTGCTGACGGCGGAGAAGGCGATCGCGGATTACTTCGAGGCCGTCGCAAGGGCGTGCGGCAATTTCAAGGCGGCGTCAAACTGGGTGATGACCGAAGTGCTGCGCGCGCTCGGCGAACGGCAGATGGACATCGCCCAATTGCGCGTGACGCCCGCCGCGCTCGCCGCGCTGATCGGCCTGGTGGAGCGCAAGGTCATTACGATGCCGACGGCCAAGGAAGTGTTCGCCCACCTCTTCGAGCGGGGCGGCGATCCGGAGGCGATCGTGAAGGAAAAAGGCCTCGCGCAAGTGAGCGACACGGGCGCGATTGACGCGCTCGCGGAAGCTGCGATCGCCGCGCATCCGAGCGTGGCGGCCGATTACCGCGCCGGCAAGAAACCGGCGTTGCAGTTCCTCGTCGGCCAGGTGATGAAAGCCAGCCGCGGCAAGGCGAATCCCCAACTCGCCGCCGAAGCCCTGAAGCGAAAACTGGAAGGCTGATCGGCGGCGTCTTCAGTCCGCCGCCGCGCTCCGATACAGCGCGATCTGCGCGAGCAGGGCCGCGGCGTGGGGCAGCGCGTCGTCGTTGAAATCGAAACGGTCGCTGTGCAGACCGACCGTTTCGCGCCCGGGCGCGCCGAGCCCCAGCCGCACGAAAGCGCCGCGCCCGACCGCCTGCAGCAACCGGCTGAAATCCTCCGCGCCCATCGTCGGCTGGATTTCCGTCACCGACGCCGGCCCCAGCGCTTCGCGCGCGGCGCGCGCCGCGAGCGCGCTCATCGCCGCATCGTTGATCACCGCCGGCGAGCCGCGCCGATAGGTCGTTTCCGCCGCACAGTCGAACGCCGCCGCGGTTCGCGCAACGACCTCGCGCAGCACCCGCTCGACGTCGTCTCGCACATTCTCTTCCTGCGTCCGCACCGTGCCGCCGATCACGGCGCTTTCCGGAATGATGTTCGACGCCGCGCCCGCGTGAAACGCGCAAACCGACACCACCGCGCTTTTCACCGGGTCCACACGGCGCGCGGCGATCTGTTGCAGCGCCGCCACGGCGTGGCAGGCCGCCAAAATCGGATCGCGCGCGAGGTGCGGATAGCCCCCGTGGCCGCCGCGCCCGCGCACGACGCAGGAAAAATCGTCGGCGGCCGCGGTCATCGCGCCCGCGCGCAGACCGACGGTTCCAATCTCGAGAAACGGCCAGCCGTGCAGGGCGAAAACGGCGTCCGGCGCCGGATCCCGCAGCGCGCCCGCCGCGATCATCGCGGCGGCGCCCTCGCCGGTTTCTTCGGCAGGTTGGAAGAGGAATTTCACCGCGCCGGCGAGTTGCGCGCGCCGCTCGGAAAGCAATCGCGCCGCGCCGAGCAACGCCGCGGTGTGCCCGTCGTGCCCGCAGGCGTGCATGACACCCTCGACCTCGGAGGCGTAGGAAAGGCCGGTGCGCTCCGCGATCGGCAAGGCGTCCATATCGGCCCGCACGGCGGTCACCGGGCCTCCGCCCGCGCCCCGCAACACGCCGACGACGGCGGTTTCGAGGGAAAGCGGCTGCAACGGGATGTCGAGCGCGGCGAGTTCCTCGCGCACGAGCTTCGCGGTTTCGCGCTCCCGGAACGCGAGCTCCGGACGGCGATGAATCCGCCGCCGAATTTCGGTCATCCGCGCCGCGTATTTCCGCGCTGGTTCGAGCAACGACATGATTCTCCTTTTCCCGCGCTTCGCGGCGCGTTCGACCGCGCTTACAGCAGCCGCTCGACGGCCGCCAGCAGGCGGTCCATCTGCGCGTCCGTGCCGACGGTGATGCGGACATGTTCGCCGGTGCGCGGGCCGGGAAAATAGCGAATGAAGATGCGCTCCGCGCGCAACCGCTCGAACAGCGTTCGGGCCGGCAGCGCGGCGGGCGGTTTCACCCAGAGAAAATTGGCCTCGCTGGGAGTGACCGCAAAGCCCAGGCCGGTCAGCCGCCGCGCCGCCGCCTCGCGCGTCGCCACGATCCGCGCGACATTCGCGCGCAGGTGGTCGAGATCGGAAAGCGCCGCCAGCGCGATCTCCTGCGTGAGGCGATCCACGTTGTAGGAGTCCTTCAGCTTGAACAGCGCGCCGATCAAATCGGCCGGGCCGAGCGCATAGCCGAAACGCAGGCCGGCCAGCGAGAAGGATTTCGAGAGCGTGCGGGTGACGACGACGTTCGGAAACGCGAGCGCGAGATCCGCCGCGTTTTCGCGCGCGAAATCGGCGTAGGCTTCGTCCACCACGACCACGCCGGGATTCCGCCGGCAGAACTCCTCGATGCGCGCGCGCGGATAGGCGCGGCCGGTGGGCGCGTTGGGATGCGTCAGGAAGAACAGCGGCGCGCGGTAGTCCGCCGGCATCGCCCACTCGAAATTCGGCCCCAGCGGAACGGGCGCGGCGGGCCGTTCCTCGGCGGCGGCCAGCACGGGATAGAGCGAATAGGAAGGGTCGAACCAGCCGATCGGATCGCCCCGCGCGCCGAACGCGCGCGCGCACCACACCAGCGCCTCGTCGGAGCCGTTGGCGCAAATAACGTTTTCCGGACGGCAACGGTGAATCTCGGCAATGCGTTCCCGCAGCCGGTCGCCATTCGGATCGGGATAGCGCCGCAGCAATTCGGCGTCGAAGCGGCGAATCGCCTCCGCGACGGCGGGCGACGGCGGGTAAGGATTCTCGTTCGTGTTGAGTTTGACGACGTCCGGCTCGCGCGGCTGCTCGCCGGGCGTGTAGGCGGCGAGCGCGGCGACCGCGGGGCGAATGCGGGCGCCGTTCACGACACCGACTCCCGAAAGCGGGTTCGCGCGGATTCCGCGTGGCCGGGCAGCCCCTCGACGCGGGCGAACTCCTCGATCACCGGCTGCAGCTCCTCCAAATCCCGCCGGGTCAGTTGAAGCACGCTCATGCGGCGGCGGAAATCCTCCACCGTCAGCCCGGAGAAAAACCGCGCGGCGCCGCCGGTGGGCAGGACATGGCTGGGGCCGGCGGCGAAATCGCCGGCGCTCTCGGGCGTCCAAGGTCCGAGAAAAATCGCGCCGGCGGAAACGATTCGAGCGGCCGCCGCTTCCGGATCGCGCGTGAGAATTTCGAGATGCTCCGGCGCGAAGCGGTTGACCAGCGCGATCGCGGCGTCGAGGTCCGGCGCGACGGCCAGCAGCGTGCGCTTTTCCAGCACGCGGCGGATCGGTTCCGGCCGCGTGAGGCGGGCGGCCTGCCGCGGCAGTTCGGCGCGGACGGCGCGGGCGAGCGCGGCGCTGGGCGTCGCCAGCAAGGTCCGCTCGTGGCCGGTGCCGTGTTCGGCCTGCGAGAGCAGATCGGCGGCGACGACGACCGGATCGGCGGAGTCGTCGGCCAAAACGGCGATTTCGCTGGGGCCGGCCACCATGTCGAGCGCGACTTCGCCATAGACGAGGCGTTTGGCGGCGGCGACGTAGATGCCGCCGGGGCCGACGATTTTATCCACGGGCGCGATGGTCTCGGTTCCGTAGGCCAAGGCGCCGATGGCCTGAATGCCGCCGATGCGATAGACCTCCGTCGCGCCGGCCCAGCGGAGCGCGCACAGAATGTGCGGATCCACGCGCCCGTCGCGTCCGGCGGGCGTGCAGGCGACGATTTCGGGCACGCCGGCGACGCGGGCGAGCGGCACGGTCATCAGCGCCGTTGAAGCCAGCGGCGCCGCGCCGCCGGGGATATAGACGCCGACGCGGCGCAGCGGGACGAAGCGCTCGCCGAGCCGGCCGCCGCCCTGCGTGCGCAGATGCCAATCGAGGCGGCGGCCCGCGCGGGCGAAGCGCGCGACGTTTCGGAGCGCGGCGCGCGCGGCTCGACGGAAGGCCGGCGAGACGTTGGCTTCGGCGGCGACGCACTCCTCGGCGGCGACCCGAAATTGACGCGGCGACAAGCGCACGCCGTCAAATTCTTGGGCGAAGCGCGCGACGGCGCGATCGCCGCCGCGCCGAACTTCGGCCAGCACGCGGCGCGCGGTTTCCTCGGCGGCGGGGTCCAGCGGCGGCGTCGTCAAAAACGCTTCCACCCACCGCGGCAGCCGCGCGGGGTCCAAACGGAACAAATGAATTTTCATGGACGAAAACCGCGCCGTGGCGCGGCGTCGTTATCGTATGTTGTCGGGGGCGGCGGCGCAAGCCGCGGGACGAAAGCGCTCCGGGAGCATCGGCGAATCCAAGCCCGCGGCGGGCCATTTTGCCGTGCCGGCCCTCAGCGCGGCGCCCGTCCGCAACCCATCCCCGCCCCTTCGCCCGCCTTCTCGACCCGCCGAACCACTGTATCACACTTCGCGAAGTGTGATACACGCGGAATGCGGAACGGAACGCGGGACGGGAGGGCGGAGGCGAGGCGCCGATCATCTTCTCGGGGACGCGGTCGCGATTCGCTCCTTCCGCTCCTCGCGGCCCCGCCCGCGGAGGTCCCGCGCTCGAGACGCCGGGGCTTCAGCGCCGCACGGCCTCGTTGAGCGCGCCGCAGCGCGGGCAGGGCGAGAGGGGCACGTTGCGACGGTCCTCGTACACGCCGCCACAGGCGCAACTATACAGTTTGGCGCGACGACGGGGACGCGGGCGCTCCCGCCACGCATAGAAAAGCAAGGCCGCGGCGGCCATGCCCGTCGAGATCGCCGCCCAAAGCGAAAAAAAAGCGCCATAGGAAACGGTCACGGCGCCCCTCCTTCGCCGGCCGTCGGCGGCGGAGCGGAGCGGCGAATATGGAAACGGCCCTCGCGCGCCGCCCCCGGCGTGGCGCGCCAATCGCGCGCGTTCCGCTGCAACATCACGCGCACCGCGGGGGGCGTCTCGGGCGGTTCGATCCGCTCGATGAGGGCGTGGCGCGGTATCCCCGCCTCATCGAAGGCGATCCGAACCCATGCCTCCCAGGCCGCCGCGTCCGGTCCGGCGGGATCGAGCGGCGCCTTCTCCAGGGCCGACCTGACATCATCGTCGAGCGCAAGGATGCGATCGCCGGCGGGCGCCTCCGCCAGGGTTCCGAAAACCGGCGGAAACGCCAGCGCGGGCAGGCCGACGCCGTCGCGCGGCGCCGGCCTCAACACGGCGGCTGCCGGCGACGCCGGCGGCGGGGGCGTGAAGAGGGCGGTTTCGCGGTTGGGCGCCTCCAGCGCGGGCGCGCCGGCGGGGCGGCGCGCCGTCGAGCCGCTGAAACCGGCGCGCGACGGCAGCGCGAACAAGGCCGGCGACCACATCACGCGCACATCCGCGACGGCGGGGTCCATGCCCGCCTCCGCGGGCAGCGGCAGATAGCGCAGCGCCGCGCCCGGCGCGCGAACGATCCGCGCCGCCCGCACGCCCGGCGTCAACGCGATCAGCGGCGCGTGCGCGAGGAGCAGGAGCGCGCCCGCCAGGGCCGCCGCCGCGCGCTTTTTGCGCGTCGGCTTCGGCGTCGCGCCGCGGCCGGCGGCGGCATTTTCCAAGGCTTGGAAACCCCGGGGCGCATCTTTTCCAAGGCTTGGAACCCCGCCGCTCGCGGAGGGTTTCCGTGTTCGCTCTCGCCGGCGCCTTCCGCTCATCCGCGCATCGCCTCCCGTCACTCCGCCGCCGGCGCGACGCGCGTCGCCAGCAAGACCTCGCGCAAGCCGGCCGCGGTGGCCATGTTATAGATTTCGACCAGCCGCCCTTGCGGCACGCCCTCGTCGGCTTCGACGATCAACGCCGCGTCCGGATGTTCGAACCGGGCCTGGGCGAAGGCGGATTTGAGGCCCTCCAGCGTGGTTCGGCGATCGTCGAAAAAGACCATGCCTTCCTGGGTCAAGGTGACGACGGCGGCGCGGTAAGGCGCGCCTTCCGCCAGCGGCGCGGCGGGCAGCGCGATCCGTACGCCCGGTTGCACGACGAACGAGGAATTCACGAGAAACGCGAAAAAGAAGAGCAACAGGACGTTCGCGAGCGGAACGGGGTCGAGGCGGCCGGCGAGGGGGCGGTGGGCCGGCGCGAATCTCGGCGCCAACAGCGGGCGATAGTCCGCGGCGCTCATGCCGATTTCTCCTCCGCCGCGCGCCGCAGCCGCATCGGCAGCTCGACGGCGGCGAATTCCATCTCGCGGACGATGGCGGCGACGCGGCCGACGAGCACGTTGTGGAAGACATAGGCCGAGACGGCGACGGCGAGGCCGGCGGCGGTGGTCAGGAGCGCGCGCTCGAAGCCGGCGGCGAGGTCGCCCGCGTGGGCCAGGGGGGCGGCGGCGCGCAGCGCGGCCAGACTTTCCAGCAAGCCCACCACCGTGCCGAGCAATCCCAGGATCGGCGCCGCCTGCGCGACGGCGGCCAGGGCGCCGATGCCGGCTTCGAGGCGGCGCAGCTCCAGGCGGCCGGCCGTTTCCATGGCCGCGCGCATCGCCTCCGGCGGATCGTCGCGATGCAGAAGGCCGGCGCGCACGATCTGCGCGACCGGCCCCGGCGTTTCCTCGCAAAGGCTGATCGCTTCGATCAGGCGTCCGCTCTGCAGCACGTTGGAGAGGCCGCCGAGAAAATCGGCGGCGCGCACCTGGGCGCGGTGCAGGTGAAACAGCCTTTGACCGAACAGCGCGACGGCGAAAACGCCGCCCAGCAGAATCAATCCCATGATTCCGCCGCCCTGATGCAACAAGTATCCCATGGCACCCTCTCCCCGCGACCGCTCAGAACAAACGCCAATGTTCCCGACGGATGCGCGCGATGCGTTCGGCGGCATCGGCCGCGGCCGGTCCGCCCAGCTCGACCACCCGCCGGTAGACGGCGACCGCCTCGCGCCAGGCGCCCTGCCGCTCGCGCAGCGCGGCGGCGGCGAAGGCCGCGCGGGTGAACCACAGCGGCGCGCCCTCGCGCCCCTCGGCGCGGGCCTCCAGGTGGCCGTACACGACGTTCATGTAATGGACCAGCGCCTCGTCCGGCTTCTCGAGCCGCTCCCAACAGCGCCCCATCTTGAACTCGGACTGATATTTCCAGTCGCCGCCGGCGGCGTCGCGCGCCTCCCGATAGCACCGCAGGGCCTCGTTATAGCGGGCGGCATCGGTCGCGCCGAGCGTGAAGTGGCAGTCGCCGAGGCGGCCCCAGGCGGCGCCGGCGAGGTAGCTGTTCGGATACCGCTTGATGACATCCTCGAAGGCGAGGATCGCGGCGGCGAATTCGCCGATTTCGCTGAGCGCGTCCCCCTGGGCGAAGCGCGCCTCCGGCATCAGGGGGCTTTCGGGAAAGCGGCGCGCAAGCGCGGAGAAGTGCTCGATGGCGCGGCGCGGTTCTTTCCCCGCCGCCGCGGCGCGGCCCGCCCAGAAGAGCGCGCGATCGGCGAGCGCATGCTTCGGATGCGCCCCCGCCAGCGCCTCGAACGCCTTCTCCGCCGCCGCCCACTCGCCCAGGTTGAAGTGATACTCGCCGATCCAAAAACGCACGTCGGGCGTCCAGGCCGATTCGGGATAGCGTTCGACGAACGCCCGGCACAGTTGCAGCGCCTCCTCGCCGCGCCCCAGCACGTACAGACAGCCGCTTTGCAGAAACAGCGCCTGTTCGCCTTCCGGACGGTCCGGATAATCGGCGGCGGCGCGACGGAAATCTTCGAGCGCCTCCGCATACTCGCCGAGGCGATACAAGGCCCGCCCCCGTCCGAGCCGTCCGCGGGCCGCGTGGGTCGGGTCGGGATAGCGCTCCATCAGCCGTTCGTAGTCGCGCGCGGCCTGCCGCCAGTCGTTGGCTTCCTCGGCGGCCAGCGCGGCGGCGAACGCGGCCGCGGGCGCCTCCGGCGCCGCCGGCCATTCGCGTTCGACGCGGGCGAAAACCTCGCGCGCTTCGGCGCGACGGCCGAGGCGCCGCAGGCTTTCCCCCGCCTGATAGACCGCGCGCGGCAGCTCATCCGCTTCGGGGTGCGCCGCCGCGAATTGTTCGTAGGATTGCCGCGCCCGCTCGTAGTTGCCCGCCGCGAACCAGGCGTCGCCGACTTTCAGGCGGCAGAGCCGACGGCGCGCGGCGTCCGTCCACAGTTCCGCGGCGGCCTCGAACGCGACGGCCGCCTCCGCGCCGCGTTGGAGCCCGAGCAGCGCCCAGCCCCGGCCCTCCAGCGCCTCGGCCCGTACGGCGGCGTCGGTGAACGCCTCCAGGTGCCGGTCGTAGGCTTCGAGCGAGCGCTCATACTCGCCGCGCTCGAGCCACGCGCGCGCCAACAGCAAATGCGCGGCCCCGACCTCGGCGTCCACCGGCCCTTCGCGGATCAAATCCCGCAGCAGCGCGCCGCCCGGCTCGATCTCGCCGGCGCGAATCAGCAGCCGCGCCTGCGAGAGCCGCGCGCGCCGCGCGGCATCCGGCCGTTTCAAGAGCGCGATCGCCGCCTCCAGCGCCGCGCGCGCGCCGGCGAAATCCTCCGCCGCCTCGCGCGCGGCGGCCAACAACAGCGCGGCCTCGCCCCGCCGCTCCGCGGGGGCATTGGCGTTTTCGAACAAGGGCTGCGCCCACTGCGCCGCCGCCGCGGGCCGCCCCGCGTCGAGCTCGAGCCGCGCCCGGCGCAGCCGGGCCGCGGCGGCCTCGCGCGAATCGGGGCGGCCGTTCGCGACACGCTCCAGCAGCGCCGCCGCGCCGTCGAGATCGCCGCGCGACGCGCGCAGTTCGGCCTCATCCAACCGATGCCGATCGGCGTCGGGATGGTCGGGGAATCGCTCCTCCAATGCCGCGAAGGCGGCCAGCGCCTCGTCGGGGCGCTCGAGTTTCAGCAGCGCCGCCGCGCGCAGCCGCAGCGCCTCCGCCTCCGCCGGCGCGGGCGGCGTCTGCGGCGCGATTTCCTCGAGCGCGGCCAGCGCCTCCGCCGGCCGTTCCGCCGCGAGCCGAACGCGCGCAAGGGTCGCCCGCAGCGCCGTGCGGTCCGGCGCGGACGCGGTTTCGCGCAGCGCCGCCGACAACGTTTGCTCCGCCTC
This sequence comes from uncultured bacterium, assembly GCA_937935255.1. Classification (GTDB taxonomy): domain Bacteria; phylum Verrucomicrobiota; class Kiritimatiellia; order PWTM01; family PWTM01; genus CALGXT01. The sequence goes on from CALGXT010000046.1 coordinate 29,527, forward strand.
CGCGAAGCGCCGCCGCTCGATGCGCGCGCGCGCCAGCCAGACGGCGGCCTCGGCGCGCGCGGCTTCGGACGCGGCGGCGGAGAGCGCCTCCTCGAAATAGCGCTCCGCCAACGGGAAAAGCCCATCCTCATACGCCGCGCGTCCGCGGTTCAGCGCGGAAACGCGCGCCGGCGAGGGCGATTGGGCCGGGACCGCGCGCGGCGCGGCGAGGGCGAACAGACACAACAAGCCCGCACAGCGGAGAAAACCCGCGGCGGCGACGCGGCGAAGGCCGCGCCGTTCGGCGACTCTACGAATTTCGCCGCGCCCGTTCATTTCAGTTCACCGATCGCCGCGATTCAACACCCCGCGCAGCGCCGCGCCGGTGTGCGATTCGGGGCAGGCAGCGACCGTTTCGGGCGGGCCCGCCGCCACGACGCGGCCGCCGCCCTCGCCGCCCTCCGGCCCCAGATCAATGATCCAGTCGGCGCGCTTGATCACATCCAGATTGTGCTCGATCACCAGCACGGTGTTGCCGGCGTCGCGCAGCCGCTCCAACACCTGCAACAGCCGGTGCACATCGGCAAAATGCAACCCCGTCGTCGGCTCGTCGAGCATATAAAACGTGCGGCCGGTCGCCCGCTTGCTCAGCTCCGCGGAAAGTTTGACGCGCTGCGCCTCGCCGCCGGAGAGCGTCGTCGCCGGCTGGCCGAGCTGGAGGTAGCCGAGGCCGACCTCCGAGAGCGTCCGCAGCCGCCGCTCGATGCCCGGCACGGCGCGGAAGAATTCAAGGGCCTCGTCAATCGTCATGTCCAGCACATCGGCGATGCTGCGGCCCTGGTAATGGACTTCCAACGTCTCCTGGTTGTAGCGGCGGCCGCGGCACAGCTCGCAGGGGACATAGACGTCCGGCAGAAAATGCATCTCGATCTTGATCAGCCCGTCGCCCTTGCACTTCTCGCAACGGCCGCCCTTGACGTTGAAGCTGTAGCGCCCCGGCCCGTAGCCGCGCACGCGCGAGGCCGGCAGCCGCGCGAAGAGGTCGCGGATTTCATTGAACGCGCCGGTGTATGTGGCCGGATTGCTGCGCGGCGTGCGGCCGATGGGCGACTGGTCTATCACGACCGCTTTGTCGAGCTGCTCCAGCCCCGCGATCCGCCGGTGCGCCCCGGGCCGCTCCTTCGAGCCGTAGAAGTGGCGGAACAGCGCGCGGCGCAAAATTTCATCCACGAGCGTGCTCTTGCCGCTGCCGGAGACGCCCGTCACGCAGACGAACAGCCCCAGCGGGATGGCCACATCGGCGTTTTTGAGGTTGTTGGCGGAGGCGCCATAGACGGTCAGCCACGCCTTCCCCGGCGCGCGGCGCGCGGCGGGCACCTCGATCGCCGTTTCGCGGTTGAGGTAGCGCGCCGTCAGCGAGCGCTCGCAGGCCGGCAGTTCCGCCGCCGGTCCCGCGAAAATCACCTCGCCCCCGTGCCGGCCCGCGCCCGGACCCAGGTCAATCACCCAGTCGGCCTCGCGGATCGTCTGCTCGTCGTGCTCGACCACCACGACGGTGTTGCCGAGGTCGCGCAGGCGGCGCAGCGTGTCGAGCAGCTTCTGATTGTCCCGCGGATGCAATCCGATGCTCGGCTCGTCGAGCACGTACAGCACACCGACCAGCCCCGCGCCAATCTGGGTCGCCAATCGGATGCGCTGCGCCTCGCCGCCGGAAAGCGTGCCGCTCTCGCGGTCGAGCGTGAGGTAGTCGAGGCCCACATCGCGCAGAAAACGCAGCCGCTGTCGGATTTCCTTCAGCAGTTCATGGACGATCTTTTCCTCGTGCGCCGTCAGCGGCAGGGCCTCGAAGAACCGATCGGCCTCGGCGACGGAAAACCGGGTCGCGTCGCAGATCGAGCGGCCCTCGATCGTGCAGGCGAGCGTCTCCGGCCGCAAGCGCGCGCCGCGGCAATCGGGGCAGCGTTGTCGGCTCATGTAGCCGCGCAGCCGCTCGCGGGTGAAGTCGCTGTCCGTCTCTTCCAGCCGTCGCCGGAGATTGGGGATGACGCCCTCGAAAGGTTTGGTGTAGCGCCGCCAGGCGCCTCCGCGCCAGAAGCCGAGCTCGATTTCCCGGTCGCCGCTGCCGTGGAGCAACACGCGGCGCTGTTCCGCCGCGAGGTCCTTCCAGGGCCGGTCCATCGGAATGCCGAACGCCTCGGCGGCGGCGCGCAGGAGGTGTTTATAGTAGATGATCAACCGCCGCCCGCCGCGCCGCCACGCCTGGATCGCGCCGTCCTCGAGCGACAGCTCCGGGTCGGGCACGATGAGCTCCTCGTCGAAGACTTCCATCGTGCCGAGGCCGTGGCAGGTGGGGCACGCGCCGTAGGGGCTGTTGAAGGAGAAATGCCGCGGCGCGAGAACCTCGAAACTCAATCCGCACGGCACGCAGGCGCTCTTCTCCGAAAAAAGCCGCTCCTCCGGTTCGCCCTCCGCCGGCTGCGACAGCGCCAACAACACCCCATCGCCGAGCCGCAGCGCCGTCTCCACCGAATCGGCGAGCCGCGCGCGCTGCTTCTCGCCGACGACCAGGCGATCCACCACCGCCTCGATCGTGTGCTTGCGCTTCTTGTCGAGTTTCGGACGCGGCTCGATCTCGACGATCTCGCCGTCCACCCGCGCGCGGACGAAGCCCTTTTTGATCAGATCGGCGAAGACCTCCGCATGCTCGCCCTTGCGCCCGGAGATTACGGGCGCCAGCAGCGTGATCCGCGCGCCTTCCGGCAGCGCGAGCAGTCGGCCGACAATCTCCTCGGCGGTCTGCCGCGCGATGGGCCGACCGCATTTCGGACAATGGGGCTTGCCGATCGCCGCGTACAGCAGGCGCAGGTAGTCGTGGATTTCCGTCGTGGTCGCCACGATGGAGCGCGGATTGGAGCCGGCGGTGCGCTGTTCGATGGAGATGGCGGGCGAAAGGCCCTCGATGTAATCCACCTCCGGCTTCCGCATCTGTTCGAGAAACTGGCGGGCGTAGGCGGAGAGGCTCTCGACGTATTTCCGCTGGCCCTCCGCGTAGAGCGTGTCGAACGCGAGGGAGGACTTGCCGGAACCGCTCAAGCCGGTGATGACCGTCAGCCGGTTGCGCGGGATGCGCACGGTGACGTTCTTCAGGTTGTGCTCGCGCGCGCCGGCGACGACGATCCAGCCGTCCGTCATGATGTTCGCGCTTCGGCGACGATGCGCTCGATGCGGCGCCCGTACTCCACGTAGTTCGCGCGGCGCGCGGCGGGTTCCGAGGTCACCGAGGGATCGTGGAACACCGCGCCGAGGTGCGGCTCGATCGAAATCGCGCCGTCGTAGCCGCGGCGGAGGAGATCGGCCACGATGCGCCGCACGTCGCCCTGGCCCTCGCCGCAGAAGGTGAAGCGCATCTTTCCGTTTTCGTAAACGCCGTCCTTGATGTGCAGGTGGACGATGTGGTCGCGCACATGCTCGTAGAACTCCCAGGCGGATTGCCGCGGATAGGGCGGCGGCTTGGAGTAATCCGCGGACGAAACGGGATTGCCGGTGTCGAAGACCAGTTTCAGTCCCGGCGCGTTCTCGATCAGCCGGAGCGTGAACGGCCAGCCCATGCCGCCGTAGTTCATGCAGTTCTCGTGGACGGGCGTCAGCCCGGCGTCGCGGAAGCGCCGGACGATCTCCCGCACCCGGCGGAAGCGCTCCTCCGCCTCCTGGTCGTCCGGCCCGCGGTCCTTGAGCACGGCGTAGCTCATGATGCGGATCAGTTTTGCGCCGAGCCGCTGCATGCGGGGGATGGCGCGTTCGACCTCGGCCAAGGTGAGATCGAAGGGATCGAGCACGCTTCGGGCCCAGTTGGCGATGGTCGAGCCGAAACAATCCACGCGCACGCCGGCGGCCTCGAGCTTCTCGGCCACGCGCTCGAAGAGGGCGTCGGGAATGTCGTGCAGATTCTGCGGCTTCGAGCCGTCCACCGAGACGTTGCGCATCTCGATATGCGACCAGCCGAGCTCCTTCGTAACGGCGATTTGAACGTCAATATCCGCGGCGGCCTCGTCGGCGAAACCGGTGAAATGCATAAAAAACTCCTTTCCAAAGCCTCGGCTAAGGATAGCCCATATTGGCGAGAAAGCGATAACTGACGGCCAGGCACTCGAAGGGATCGGCGCCGTAGCAATTATCCTGCTCGACCATGAGGTACTCGACGCCGGCGTCCTCGGCGGCCTTGAGAATCGAGGGCCAATCGAGATTGCCCTCGCCGATCGGGGCGAATTGGGCGCCCTCCGGGGTCATGCGCATATCCTTGACGTGCAGCACGGGCATGCGACCGGCGCACTTCCGTATCCAGGCCGCCGGGCAGCCGCCGCCGGCCTGCACCCAGTAGGTGTCGAGTTCGGCCTTCAGCCGCGACGCCGGCGCGCGGCGATACAGCTCGCCCAGCCAGACGTCCGAACCGAGGCGGACGAACTCGTGCGCGTGGTTGTGATAGCTGAAGTCAATCCCCGCCTCGGTCAGGCGGGCCGCGACCGGCTCCAGCTCCCGCAGAAAGCGGTCGAGGCCCTCGGCGTTGCGATACTCGCCCGGCAAACTCCCGATGGCGGCGTGACGGCAACCCAGTATCCGATGCTCTTCGATCACACGGTCCAACTCGTTCCGAAAGCGCGGCCAGCCCATGTGCGTGATGCCGCAGGTCAAGCCGTGATCCCGAAGGGCCTTGGCGAGGTCTTTGGGGTCCGCCGGCCCGACGCCGGAAACCTGGACGGCCGTGTAGCCGATGTCCCGGATTTTTCGCAACGAGGCCGTGACGCCGGGCATGTCCTTGACGAACTCGCGAACGGTGAACAATTGCGCGCCGCTGACGGGCTTGGCCATAAAACGAACCTTTGGGTTGGAACGATCGCCCAGTATGCGCCGTAAACCGGGCCGCGTCAATCGCGGGGCGCGCGGCGAAATCCCCGCTCTTTCCCGGCATTTCGGAGGTTTCGCCCTGTACCACACTTCGCGAAGTGTGATACAGTCCAAACGGCTCGCGGCATCCTTCCCGGAGGCCGTCGCGCGCCTTCGGGGCCGACGACCTTCAAACGCGATCGCTTCGGGCGGAGTTTTTCCCCGATCGGCGGCGGAGGCCGACGACGGCGCGCGCGCCGGCGGCGAAACTCACCGAGAGCTTATCCGCCGCCAACGCGATGAGCGCTCGGGTCCGCGCCGCGCGCGGATCGGCCAACCGGAACGCGAGGGGGAACAGTAACGCGCGCAGCAAGACGGATATACTGAAGAGGATGTGGTGGTTGATCAACCGCAGGCCGAACCCCGCAAATTCACGGCCTTCGAGCCGGTGCGCGATCCAGCCGCCGACCAATCCCGCCGCGAACGCGGCCGCGCCGCCCGCGATGCTGTGCAACGCGAAACCGGCCGAACGTCCGCTGCGCGGCGCCGTTCCCAGCAACAGGTTGAACATCGCCAGATTCAACCCCGGCCAGAGCAAGCCCGACAAGGCGCCGTCCAGCCAGATCCAGCCCAACGCGTCCGGCCGCGCCGGCAGCCACAGCAGCGGCAGAAAAACGATCGGCATCAGGTTGAGGATGAGCACCGGACGCTGGCCGATTCGATCCGCAATCCTCCCCCACAGCGGCTGGCTGACCAGACTGGCCGCGCCGAACAGCAACGGATAGACGGCGATCGCCGCCTGCGACATGTGGAGATAGCCGATCATGTGCGCGACCCAAAACGGCACCGTGATTCCCACCGCCGCCGCCCAGCCCGTGCAAAAGAACAGGAGACGCCGAAACGCCCGATCGCGCCATGCGACGCGCCAGCCGGCGGAAGGAATCGCGGCGGGGTGATGCGCGTTCGGTTCCCACTGGCGCGCGAAACAACCCAGACCCGCCGCCGCCGCGACCACGCCGGCCAGATAAATCCACGCCAGCGTAGAGCGCGACCGCCCCGCGGCGGCGCCCAGGTCGTACCAGCGCCCGACCGCATACGCCGTCGCCATTTCCGCCAGTTGAGCGACCGTGTTGCGCGCCCCGAAAAACCGACCCCGGCGTCCCGCAGGCACGAGGTCGGTGATCCACGACTGCCAGCCGTTGTACGCCATGTGCGCGAGCGCCTGCGCCAGAAAGCCGACCGCGAGAAAAACGCCCAACTGGAGGCGATCGGACGCCGGGGTCAGCAACAACACCGCCGGCAGCAGCCACAGCGAACGGCCGATCCCGGCGGTCAGCAAAATATAGCCGCGCCGGGAACGCAGCCGATGGCCGTAAACGGCGGTGATGGCGCTGCCCAGCGTCGCCAGCGAGCCGAGCGCCGCCAGCCAGCCGAGGTGCAGGGCGCGCGCGCCGAGCAAGAGCGCGATTTGAGTGCACAGCGGGCCGGTGTGGATGCGCGTGGCCGCGGCGACAAATCCGCCCTCGGCGATGGAATACCGGAGGGAGCGTTCCGGTTCGCCCGGCGGCGGAGCGGCGGGCGTCGGGCCGTGCGGCGCGCGCGGCGCGGTCGGATTCATTCCACCGCTCCCCTGCGGAGGCGCGAGAGCGGTCGCCCCGAGAACCTCGGCAAGCGCGGCCTATGCGCGATGATGCGAATCTGCGTCATGTCGGAGCAGCGAAGACGAAATCGCGACACTGTATCTCATCTTTCGCCGTTGGGCCAGGCGCTCCGTCGAACCTGGGCTGGATTTTCTCTCGCGCGCAGGTAAAGTATCCACCATGTCTTTCCGCCGCCCCAGATTGCCGCGCTCGCCCGCCCGCCGGCCGGTCTTCTGGGCTTTGTGCGCCGCCATCCTTTGGGCGGCCTCGCTCGCCGACGCCCGCAAAGTCCGCGTCGCCACGTTCAACGTCGAGCACGGCATCGGCGAACCGGGCGGCGAGAAGTACGAGGCGCAGAAGGCCGTTTTGCGGCGCATCAACGCCGATATCATCGCCTTTCAGGAACTCACGGCGGCGTCCTCGAACCACTGGGCGCGGCTGGCCGCGGAACTCGGCTACGAACATCGCGCATGGGGCGAGCTCGGTCCGTTCGCCGGCAGCATGATCCTGGGTTTTTTCAGCCGCTTCCCCATCCGCGAGAGCGCCACAGTGTCCTCTCCGGCGGGGGCGCGCGAGATGAGCCGGCTGCCCTTGCGCGCCACGATCGAAATTCCCGGCGCCGCGCGCCCATTGACGATCTGGAACATGCACCACAAGGCCATGTTCGAGACGTCCGATGATTTTCGCCGCGCCGTCGAAGCCCGTCGGATCGCCGCCGACATCGCCCGCCGTCTCGCCGAGCGTCCCGAAGAGAACGAACTGCTCGTCGTGGGCGATATGAACGACGATCCCGCGCGGCGGGAGCAGACGGTTCTTTTTCACGGTCCGCCCGAGCGCTTGCCCCGAACTTACGTGTTGGGCGCCGACATCGCATTTCCGCTGCCTTACCGCTGGTTCCCCACCTCCGCCTACGCCCGCGCGGGAAACGGCTTTCGCGCCGTGCCGGCGTTCCGACCGGGCTCCGATATCGCCATCACGCACTTTTACACGAACTACCGGCTCGACTGGGTCTTCGCGAGCGAAACGATCTGGAAACATCCGGACGGCGCGCCGCGCGGCGAGGTTTATCATTCGGATTGGGATGATCCCGGCGTCGGGCTGGAAAAACCCGGCGAACCGCCGCCGCCGGAGACGTCGCTCAAGGCCTCCGATCATTATCCGGTCGTGGTGGATTTGCATTTGACGCCGGCGCCGGTCGGCGGCGAAAAATAGCGGCGCAGCGGGGTCATGGAGAAGTCTTTGCCATTTTGGAAAACGCTGCAGTCGGAGGTGGATGCGGCCCTCGACGCGCGCATGCCGCCGGAGAGCGAGCCGCCCGTCGTCCTGCACCGCGCCATGCGCTACAGTCTGCTCGCCGGCGGAAAACGACTGCGCCCCATCCTTTGTCTTCTTTCGGCCGAGGCGGCGGGGGGGCGGCGGGAAGACGCCCTGACGCCCGCGCTGGCGCTCGAGCTGCTCCACACCTACTCGCTCATCCACGACGACCTGCCCGCGATGGACAACGACGATCTGCGGCGGGGCCGTCCCACCGCCCACAAGGTGTTCGGCGAAGCCAATGCGATTCTCGCGGGCGACGCGCTGCTGACGCTGGCGTTCGAGTGGCTGGCGCAGGCGCCCGCGCCGCCGCCCCATGCGCCCGGCGCGCTCGCCTATGAACTTGCGCGCGCCGCCGGCAGCCGGGGCGTCGCCGGGGGCCAATACGAGGACCTCGCCGCGGAGGGCGGCGGACCCGTAGCTCCGGAACGGGTGGAGACGATCCACCGATTGAAAACCGCCGCGTTGATCGCCGCCGCCTGCCGCATGGGCGCGATCGCCGCCGCCGCGCCGCCGCCGGTCGTCGCCGCGCTGGGCGAGTTCGGCGAGCGAATCGGGCTGGCCTTCCAGATCGCGGACGACATCCTCAACGCGACCTCCACGCCCGAGCAGCTCGGCAAGGCGGTCGGCAGCGACGCCGCGCGCGGAAAGGCCACCTACGTCTCGCTATACGGCGTGGAATCCGCCCGCCGGCGCGCCGCCGCGCTGATTGCCGAGGCGACGGCGCGGCTGGACGGTTTGCCCGGACCGACCGAGCCGCTGCGCGATCTCGCGCGTTTCGTCGTCGAGCGCGACCGTTGACGGCGCCGCTCGGGAATCGTTTTTCTCGGCATGGCCGCCGCGGGCCTGTTTTGATAGAATAGGCGCCCGGCCGCGGTCTGCCGGCGACGAACCGCGGCGTCGTCATGGGCGATCGCAGATACATTTTTCCTTTCCCGGCCGCCGGCGGCGAAGAGGTCGCGCCGCCGCGCGCGTTACTCGGCGAACGCGGCGCGATCTTCGCCGAGCTGTCCGCCGCGGGGCTGCCCGTGCCGCCCGGTTTCGTGATCTCCGCGGAAGTCGGCGCTTATTACGAACGGCGCGACCGCCGCCTGCCGCCCCGTTTTATCGAGGAATACCGGGAGGAGTTGCGGCGGCTCTCCTCGGCGGACGGCGCGCGCTTCGGCGACGCCGCCCGGCCGCTGCTCCTATCGCTTTGCGCCGAATCGTCCGGAAACGGCGCGCGCGGCATCTGGCGGATCAGCCATCTGGGCTTGTCGGATCGCGCGCTGCACGGTCTGGCCCAGCGCCTCGGCGGCGACCGCCCCGCATGGGACGCCTATCGCCGATTGCTGCGGGAGTATGGCGTGGCTATCGCGGGCATCCCGCCGGAGGCCTTTGAAATCGCCCGCGGACGGCTGCTGGGCAAATACGGCGTCGCCGGCGAGCGCGATCTCGACGCCCCGCGGCTCCAGGAGCTTTGCGATCTCTTCAAACGCGTCTTCTTCGAGCGCGCGGGCCGCCCCTTTCCGCAGGATCCCTTCGATCAATTTCGCGCGGCGCTGACGGCGGCGCTCGCGCGCCGGAGCGGCGGCGGCGGACTCGGCGCGGCGCTGACCGTCCGCGCGACGGTGTTCGGACAGCGCGGCGAAGACTCCGGCGTCGCGCGCGCGTGTTCTCGCGATCCGGTCGGCGGCGCCGATCGGCCGGTCGGCGTTTTTCTGGCGAACGCGCAAGAGGATGATTTGGACGCGCCGGGCGCGCCCTTGGCGCCGTTTGAAGCGCTGGAGCAATCTCCGCGGCCCGCTTTGCGCGGCGTCCACGCCGAAATTTCGGCCCTGTTGCGCCGTTTGGAGCGCCTGCGGCGCTACCCGTCCGAAGCGCTCTTCGTCATTGAGGAGGGGCGCGCGTTTCTCCTGGAAGCGATGCCGGCCCGCCGCGGCGGTCGCGCCGGCGTGCGTTGGGCGGTGGATATGGCGTCGGCCGCGAAGGGCGCGCCGGCCGCGCTCTCCGAGGCGGAGGCGCTGAACAGCCTTGACGCGCGAGATTTGGAGGATTTTCTGGGCGGAACCGACGGCGCGCCCTCGCTCCTTTCCGCGTTCCGCGCCGGCGCGCGGGAGGCGCGGCGACACCCGGATTATCGTTTATACCGGCAGATTTCTTCCTGGGCCTCGCGAAACGCCGGACTGCGGGTATACGCGGAGGCGGCGACGCCGGACGACCTCCGGCTGGCGCGCCGTCTGGAGGCGGACGGGGCCCTGTTGCGGATTCCCGCGGAGGATTCCGCGCTGCCCGTTGAAATCCGCCGGCAAGCGTGGCAGCGCCGTATCGAAACCGCGCACGCGGCCGCTCGCCGTCTGCCGTTGATTATCGAATGGCCCCCCGGACTGTATTCCGAACCGCCGGCGCTCCCTCCCGGCAACGGCTGGCTGCTGGAGACGCCCGACCCGGACGCCGGCGCCGACGCGGCCCCGCCGTTTCGGTCGGATGGCCGCGCGGCGCCGCGGGGCTGGCTGCTCGCCACGCCTCGCGCGGCGCGGCTGGCCGTCCTCGCCGCCGCGCGGGCCGATTTTCTCGCGCTGGACATCCCCCGGCTGCATCATTGCTGTCGGGGCCGCCCCTCCGCCGACGGGGACGCGGCGCGGGCGCCGGAGCCGCTGGATATCGCGGGGGTGGGGCAACTGGTCGAATGGGCGGCGCGCAAAGCGCGGGCCGCGCGCCTGGACGCGACGATCCTCGCGCTGGGCGTTTCGCCCGCGGACACCGCCGGGCTGCGGTTTCTGATCCGCGCCGGCGTCACGGCCGTTACGGCGAGTCCGGCGGCGGTGCCGGCGATGCGGGTGGCGGCGGCCCAGGCTTCACGGCCTCGCTGAGCGCGCGCCAAACGGCGTCCGCGCCGAGCCGGTCGAGCGCGCCCTCCGGCGCCCGCAGAATCGTCACGGCGGCCCCGCGCGGACCCCAAATATCGGGATCGGTCGGACCGAACAATACGATCGAAGCCAATCCCAGCGCCGCCGCCAGGTGGGCGATGCCCGAATCGTTGCCGACGAACGCCCGCGCGGCAGCCAGCGCCGCGGCGGTCTCCATCAATTCCAGGCTTTCGATGCGCGGAACATCGGGCGCGCAAGCGCGCAGCCTTTCCGCCGTCGCCTCATCGGCTTCGCCGAAAACGAAAAAGGGCGAAAAGCCGTCCGCCCGCGCGCGGCGCGCCAGATCGCCGAACCGTTCCGCGGGCCAGTTTTTTTTCGGGCTGCCGCTGCCGGGATGGATCGCCAGCGCGAAATCCGGCGCCGCGCCCGCGCCCGCCAACCGGCGGCGACCGGCGGCGACGGCCTCGGGCGGCAGCGAAAGCCGCGGCGCCGCGCCGGCCGCGTAGATGGCCAGCGTCTCGAGAACTTTCAGAAGATGGTCGGTCGCGTGAATGCGGGGATCCACCGGCGAACGGTACAGCACCTGGCGCACCCCGGTGGACTCCAGATTTCGGCGCACGACCCCGTCGGGGTCGTGCAGAAACGACACGACCAGATCGAAGGAGCGGACATACTGAATCAGCGCATCGCCCAGCGCGGGACGCCAGGAATAGAATCGCGCGAAATGCGCGCGGTCGAGCGACTCGACCCGGTCGGCCCACCCGCCGGCGCGGGCGAGTTCGGCGATGTGGGGATAGCCGACGACTTCGATATGCGCCTCCGGCCATTGCGCCCGCAGGGCCTGCAGCACCGGCAGCGTCAGCACGAAATCGCCGATCGCGCCGCCGCGCAGCACCAGAAATCGAGGCCGCAGGATCACGGCGCGAATCTCGTCCAGCCCAGCGCCAGAAAGACAGCGCCCAGCAGGACGGCCCCCGCCCCCGCCGCGCGAAGGCGCGCGGGCGCGCGCGTCAGCGCGGCGGCGGCCCGGCGAAAATGCCACGGCGCCGCGACGCCGATCAACCCCGCGACGACCCAGACGTACGCGAAGGCCGAGGCGAAGCGGCCGGCCGCCGACGGATGCCAACGCGCCGCCAGCAACAGCGGCTGCGCCGCCAGCAGCAGCAGCCCCCCCAGCGCGCGCGCCGCCAGCAGCTCGGACATCAGCGTCACGACGCCGACCCAGACCGCGGCGGCGGCGGGATACAGCCAGGGTTTGACCGGCGCGAATCGGCCCAGTTCGGCGCCGCGCACAATGGCCGCCGAGGCGAGCAACGCGATGGCGGAAAACAGGCGCCCCAGCGCCGCGTTGCGCGGAAACCGCTCCAGCGCCCGTCCCGCGGCCGCCGGCGCGGCGAGCGCGGCGGCGCCGGCCAAAACGTGCGCCGCGCCCAGCATCCAGGCCCAATGTTGTAACGTCAACACCATCGCTTCGCAGTCCCGCCCCGGCGAACCTATGCGAAAACGCCAACATCGGCCAAGTTTTTTCGCAAAAAAATATCGGGATGACGCTTGACACGGGATGCGCGCCGACCTAATCTGGCCCTGTAAAAACGAACGGAAAACGACTTCGCGCGGCGGTCGAACGGTTCGACGGCCGCGCGGAAAGTCCGTTCGAGGGAGCGGATGGAACGATGAAGAAGCTGATGCGCGCATTTCGGAAACGGGGATTCACGCTGGTTGAGCTGCTGGTCGTCATTGCCATTATCGGTATTCTGGTTTCAATCATCCTGCCGCAGATCAACAACGGCCTGCTGCGCGCTCGTCTGACCGCGGCGGCGGCCAACGGACGCAGCATCGTGCAGGCGATCGTGATGCGCTCCACGGAAGGCATCGCCTCCTCCGCCAACGCCTGGCCGATGTACGGGGCCACCTTGAATATCACAAACTACCAGTTCTCCACTTCGACGGAATTTTTCAGATACATGGTGACGAGCGAGTGGATGACGGTCGGCTATAATTTCTTCACCGCTTCCGGCGTGAAGGTCAACGACAACCCGAACGTCATGGATCCGATCAACAACGCCTGGTGTATCGTCGCCGACATCACGGATTCCTTCCCGGAGACGGCGCCGGCGATGTTCACGCGCAACCTCGGCGGCGCGGCGGCGACGCCGTTCACAAAACTGGACGATACGTTGAGCGCCGACGCCCGGGGCATGGTCAACCAGGTGGCCGACGTGCAACCGTTCGGCAAGCGCGGTCTCGTGGTGATCACGAAGGGTCTGGCCTCGCACCCCATCGGACGCGACCAGCTCATGCTGAATACCTTCACCAACGAGTATTTCCGCCGCGCGACGATCGTGGGCACAAACCTGAACAACCGCGTGCTCCGCCCGGGCGGCACGTACTGATCGGCCATTCGACGCCGGCGCGAACGCCCCTCCCCGTCTTCACCGGCGGCGAGGGGCGTTCGGTTTTTCAACCTTTTCCGGAGGTGACGCATGTGTGGCATTGTGGGATATATCGGACCGCGCGCGGCGGCGCCTTTGCTGGTGGAGGGCCTGCGCAATCTGGAATACCGCGGCTATGACTCCGCCGGCGTCGCGCTGCTCGACGGCGGGACATTGTCCGTTCGGAAGCGCGTCGGACGGCTTTCCAACCTCGAAGACGCGCTGGCGACGGAACCTGCGTCCGGACGTTTGGGCATCGGGCACACGCGCTGGGCGACGCACGGCGAGCCCTCGGAGGCCAATTCGCATCCCCACCTCGATTCCCGAAACCGCATCGCGGTCGTCCACAACGGCATCATCGAGAATTATGCCGAGCTGCGCGAGGAACTGAAAGCCAGGGGGCATGTCTTTCGTTCCGAAACCGACACGGAGGTCATTCCCCGCTTGATCGAGGAGGAGCTGCGCGCGGCGCCCGGCGATTTCGCCGAGGCGTTGCGGCGGGCGATCGGACGATTGCGCGGCGCCTTCGCGCTGGGCGTGATCACGGCGGATGCGCCCGAAGCGCTGTTCGCCGTCCGCGAGGGCAGTCCGCTCATCGTCGGGCTCGGCGAAGGCGAAACCTTCATCGCCAGCGATGTGCCCGCCGTGCTGCGCCACGTCCGGCGCGCCATCTATCTGCGGGACGGCGAAATGGCCGAGATCACGCCCGACCGCGTGCGCGTGCGCCGCCTCGATGGAACGGAAGTCCGACCCGACACCCAGAACGTGGATTTGAATCCGGAGGCCGCGGAGCGCGCCGGGTTCGAGACGTTCATGCTGAAGGAAATCCACGAGCAGCCGCGGGTGATCCGCCAACTATTGAAAACGTATGTCGGACCCGACGACCGGCCCCGGTTCGAGAGCCTCGGCTTGAGCCCGGACTACTTTCAAATTTTACGCCGCGTCATGATCGTCAGTTGCGGCACCGCCTACCACGCGGGCATCTACGGCCGTCTGCTGTTCGAGAATCTCACCGGCCTCGCCGCCGAAGCCGATCTCGGCAGCGAATTCCGATACCGCGGGCCTCGCATCGAGAAGGACACGCTCGTCATCGCCGTCTCGCAGTCGGGCGAGACCGCCGACACGCTCGCCTCGGTGCGGCTGGCGCGGCGAAAAAAGTGCAAGATTCTCTCGATCTGCAACGTGCGCGGCAGCTCCCTGGCGCGGGAGAGCGACGCCGTGCTCTTCACGGACGCCGGCCCCGAAATCGGCGTCGCCTCCACCAAGGCCTACACCGCGCAGTTGACGTCTTTCGCGTTGCTGGCGATCCATGTGGGGCTCCTGCGCGAGGAACTCGATCCCGCTCGCGCCGCGGAGTTGATCGCCGGCTTGCGCGCCGTGCCGGACGCCATCCACTACGTCCTCGACCGCAAGGAGGCCATCCGCGCCGTGGCCGACAAGCATCACAGCGGTCCCAGCTCGATGTACCTGGGCCGCAAATTCAATTTTCCGACGGCGCTCGAAGGCGCGCTCAAGAACAAGGAGATTTCCTACCAGCACGCCGAGGGCTACGCGGCCGGCGAACTCAAACATGGACCGATCGCGCTCATCAACGAATACCTGCCCGTCGTCTGCGTCTGCACCCGCACGCGCGACGAGGTGTACGAAAAGACGCTGTCGAACCTCAAGGAGGTCGAGGCGCGCCACGGGCGCATCATCGCCGTCGCCAACGACGGCGATACGACCGTCGCCGGACTGGCGGAGGACACGCTCTACGTTCCGGAAGTGCCGGAGGAACTTTCCCCCATCGTGAACGTGGTGACGCTGCAATTGCTGGCCTATTATGCCGCGCAGGCGCGCGGGACGGATATCGACAAACCCCGCAATCTGGCCAAGAGCGTCACCGTGGAGTGACGTCCCCTGTCACCTTGTCCGCCCGAAAAGCTCACGCGAAACCGCGCGGCCCCGTCGCGCGGACGGCCCGATCGGTTTTCGGACGGTCAGCGCATCAGCCGGATGCGCGCGCCCGATGCGGCGGGAATCCGCGGCGCCGCGGCGGGTTTTTCCGAGGGCGCCGCCTCCGGCGCGGACGGCAGCGCCCCGGCATAGCGCTCCCGCAGCCGGACATAGCGGTCGTTGAGGTCGCGCAGCGAACGCACCACTTCGGCGTGCGTCTGCTCGAGTTCCGAGAGGGTCCGGCGGATTTCATCGCTTTTCCGCCGCTCCTCCGCCACCTGCGCTTCCGCCTGCCGCACGCGCTCCTCCGCCGCGGCCGCCAACCGGGCGGTTTCCTCCCGCTGGGTCCGTAATTCCCGCAATTTGGCGTCCAATTCCTCGCTCAGCGCCTGGTGCGCCCGCGCCAGCGCGTGATAGGCGACGGACCAGTCCGCACCGACGCCCTCGCCCGCGGCGGCTTCGATCTCCTTGCGGTACGCCAGCGCTTCCTTCTGCGCCCGCTCCGAAGCCGTCTGCTGGCGAATCAGCTCCTGCTCGACCTCGCGCAGGCGGGCCGTCAACTCCGCTTCGCGCCGCCGCGCGGCTTGAATCTCCTGCTCGTACAGGAGCTGCCGTTTGCGGGCCTCGTCCACCAGGGCGTCCCGCTCGCGCGCCAGCGCCTGCCACGCCACGCGCTCCGGGATCGCGCCCTCCGCAGGGGCCGCCGGAACGCGCGCCGCCGCGAAGGATTCCGCCGGCGTCGGCTCGAGGGGGGCGATCTGCGGCGCCGGTTCGGCGGGCAGCGTCGGCTCGAGCGGACCGAACAACTCCGACAGCGCGCCGCGGCGATTCGTGCGAACATTTCGGATCGTCGTCTCCGGCGGCAGGCTGCCGTCGCGGTACCACTCCGCGAAGGAACTCAAATGGAAAGGCCCTTCGGCGTCGCCTTCCGGACCGGCGATGACCCATTCGATCTCCAGCAGCGCCTCTTCGGCGGCCGGCGTCCAGGCCGCGCGATCGCGGGAGACCCGGTCGTCGGGCGCGATGCGGCCGTCCGCCGCCCACGCCCGCAGCGTCTCCAAATCCGTCGGCCCGTATTCGACGCCGTTGCTTTTTTTGAGGAACCAGCTCACGCCCGCGGTTTCCGTATGATCAAGGCTCCGGGATGAAAAGTTTCTGGCCCACGCGGATCCGATGGGCGTCCGCCAATTGATTCGCCTCGACGATCGCGGCGACGCGCACGCCGTAGGCCGCGGCGATCGCGGAGAGGCTCTCGCCCGGCTTGACTTCGTGCTCCCATCCGCTCCGCGAGCCGCGGCGGGCGGCGGTCCCCGTGCGCGCGGCGGCGCCGCCGGAGCTTTGCATCAAATCCGCGATGCGCTGGCTCAAGACCTCGATGATCTCCTTGCGGTCGCGCTCGCGGGCGGCTTCGCTCTCGCGCAGCCGGCGGTCCAGCGTTGCGATTTGTTCCTCCAGCGCGCGGACGCGCGATGCGCCGGCGGTGTCCGCGGCCCGGCGCTGCTGCTCGAGCTCGCGGCGCAGCGCGGCGTTGTCCATCTCCAGCGTCTCGATGCGGCCCGCGACCTGACGAAAACGCTCGTCGAGAATCAGGGCGTCCTCCCGCCGTTGCCGCGCCGCCGCTTCAGGGTCTTCCCAAAACGTCGCGCAACCGGTCAACAGCGACGCTACGAAGAGCGCGACGACGCGTGAGCGCGAAATGATCGCCCGTCGCTGGAAACCTTGAAACGCCATATCGCCGTGAATAACCGAATGCCCCGCCGTCTTCAAGCACGAACGCCAATCCCAGGTCGCCGGAAGCGAACCGGGGCGCGTCGGAACGCCGCGAGCGCAAGAGCGCCGTTTTCCGGCCCCCTCAGGACCCGGCGGCGCAGTGTATCACACTTCGCGAAGTGTGATACACTCCGGAGGCGCCCCGGAACACCGCGCCTCTCGCGTTGCCGTCTTTCGCCCGCTTTTGGCCTTGCGCGGATGGTCAGGACGGCGGCGCGGGCGGGAGCTCCGGCGGGCCCGCGACGGCGCACTGGACGCAGATTTCGTTCGGCGACGGCTCGCCGGCGAAGCAACAACGCAAGTTTTCGAGCGTGGTCGCCGCAATATTGGCCAGCGCCTCGCGCGTGAAAAACGCCTGATGCGCCGTGATCAGGACATTCGGAAACGTCGTCAGCCGCGCCAGCACGTCGTCCTGGATGCCGCCGGCCGAGTAATCTTCGAAAAAGTAATGCTCCTCTTCCTCGTACACGTCCAGTCCCGCCGCGCCGATGCGTCCGCTTTTCAGTCCCGCGATCAGGTCTTTTGTGCGAATGAGCTTGCCGCGTCCGGTGTTGATGATCGTCACGCCTTTTTTCATCTGCGCGATCGTCTCCGCGCGAATCATCTGCGCCGTCTCGGGCGTCAACGGACAATGCAGCGTGATCACGTCCGAGGCCCGGAAAATCTCCTCGAGCGGCGCATACCGGCAGCCGGACGCGGCGGCGAACGCCGAATCCGGAAACGGGTCGTGCGCCAGCACTTGCATCCCGAAACCGCGCAGGATGCCGACGACCACCCGGCCGATTTTTCCGGTTCCAATGACGCCGGCGGTTTTGCCGTGCAAATCGAAACCGAGCAGCCCCTGGAGCGAGAAATTGGCGTCGCGGGTGCGCAAATAGGCGCGATGCGTTTTGCGGTTGAGGGCCAGCATCAGCGCGACCGCGTGCTCGGCGACGGCATGGGGCGAATAGGCCGGCACGCGCACGACGCGCAGCCGCCCGGCGGCCGCGCGCAGGTCCACGTTGTTGTAGCCGGCGCACCGCAGCGCGACAAAACGGACCCCCATCCGCGCCAGCGCGTCCGCCGTCGGCGCATCCACCGCGTCGTTCACGAACACGCAGACGGCGGGGAACCCTTCCGCCATGCGGACCGTGTCCGCATTCAAGCGCGGACGGAAAAAGCGCAGGGCGAAGCCGAAACGGGCGTTCGCGGCCTCGAAAAACTCCTGGTCGTAAGGCTTGGTGTCGAATACGGCGATCGCGGGTTTGGATTTCATGGAAAATCGGATTCGCTTGCCGACGGCGCGGCGTCTTTCCGTCAACGCCGGCAAACCGCTATAAAATTAGCCCACCCGCGCGATTTTGCCAGCCGGGGCTGCGCGGCATAGAAGGGGCGATGACCGACGGCCACGGCGCGATCACGACGGCGGCGGAAATGTCGGCGGAGGCCGGCGGTCTGCGATGGATGCGGGCGCCGGCGATGGAGATTTCCGAGGGCCGGATCGAACAACTCCGGCATTTGAATAGGGAACCGCTCGGACGCCCTTCCGGAAACGCCCCCTGCCGCTCGACGGCAGGGCGCGCGCTTGCTCGAGCCGCAGAGCGTGGCGTAGAGTTCGGCCATGTCTTCACCCGCTTCATTTTTGCTGCGCGCCGCCGCGCTGCCGCTGCTGGCGCTGGCGTGCGCCGCCGCCGCCAACGCGCGGCGGAAGTATCCGCTGCCGTGGCGGGAGGACTGGAGCCGGCACGTTGAGCGGCGCGCCCTAACGGCGGGCATTCCGCTCGCCGGACTGCCGACCGTGCGTCGCGCCGCGGAGACCGGAGACGCCCTGCTGCTGGATGCGCGTCATCCGGACGCCTACCGCTACGGGCGCATTCCCGGCGCGCGCTCGCTGCCGATGGAGCGGGTGATGGAAGGCCGCGCGGTATTCGAATTGGACGCCGACCCGGAGCGCCCCATCATCACCTATTGCTCCGGCATTGCCTGTAGCGAAGGTCTTGAGTTGGCGGAATGGTTGCGCCGGGTCGGCTATCGCAAGGTCGCGGTGTTCGCGGGCGGCTGGTCGGAGTGGAAAGCCGCGGGCGGCGCGGTGGAGAAAGATCCGTGAAGGCGCGGCTCCAAACTGTGACCCGCATCGCGCTCGCCGCGGTTTTCATCGTCGCCGCGCTGCCGAAGATCGCCGCGCCGCGCGACTTCGCGCTGGCCCTGTTTCGCTATCGGCTGCTGCCGGACGCCGCGATCAACGCGGCGGCGCTGACGATTCCCTGGATGGAAGCGCTGGCGGCCTTGGCGCTGCTTTCGCCGCGCTGGCGAACCGTCGGGGCGGCCTGGCTCCTGGCGCTGCTGGGCGGGGCCACCTTCGCTCTGGCGGCGGCGCTGGCGCGGGGGCTCGAAATTGATTGCGGTTGTTTCGGGCTGAAGCCCGGCGGCAGTCCCATCACGCTTTGGAGCCTCGCGCGCAACATGGCGCTGTTGGCCGCAGTCGCGTGGAGCGCGCTCCGAATGCGGAATGCGGAACGCGGAACGCGGAATGCCGGGTCACGTCCGACCTCCGAGCTCCGACCTCCGACTTCCGACCGATGAACCGCTTCGCACAGGACATCGCGCTGGGCTGGCGGTCGCAGCCGGGCCGCGTCGGCCTCGCCTTTTTCGCCATCGCGCTGGGCTGTTTGGCGCTCTCGCTGATGACCGCGGTGCTGGCGGGCCTTTCGGAGCGCGCAGCGCGGCTCCTGCGCGAATTCGGCGGCTCGGCCGTGGCGCTGGCGCCGGCGAACCCCGCTTCGGAGGAGAGCGGCCCGCCGGCGCTGACGGAGCGCACGGCGGCGGTGGCGGCGGCGCTATTTCCGGAGGGCTTCGTTTCCCAGGCCCGCTATTTCACAGCGCCCGCGCTGGACGGCGGCGCGCCGGTGGCGATCGTCGCGACCGACGCCCATCTCGCCCGCGCCCGCGGCTGGCGAATCGCGGAGGGCCGCTTTCTGGATGCGCGAGACCTGCGCGACCGGGAACGGAACGCCGTGCTCACGGTTTCGCTCGCGCGCGCGTGGAACGCCCGCGTGGGGCAGTCGGCGCAGTTGGGCGACACTTTGTTCCGCGTGGTCGGCATCGTGGAGACCGGCGGCGGCGCGCTCGCCGATGCGACCGATCGGGCGATCATCGCCCCCGGCGAACGTACGGTTTTCGTCCCATTGACCGTCATGCCCTCCTGGCTCGGCCCGAACGCGGCGTCGAGCGACGCCCTCGATCTGATTTACGTCCGGTTCCCGGACGATCTGCCGTTCGCGGCGGGTCGCGCGCGACTGGAGCGGGCGCTGGGCGATCCGGCGCTCGGCGGCGCGCCGGTGGCCTGGATCGCGCCGGAGACGATCTTGCGCGGCGTGCGCCGCGCGCGCCGCGCGCTGGATGCGGGCGTCGGAGGGCTGGCGCTGCTGAGCCTCGCCCTGGGCGGCGCGACGCTGGCGGGTTTGCTGGCGGGTCAGGCGCAGGAACGCATCGGCGAGATCGGTCTGCGGCGCGCGCTCGGCGCGACGCGGGGCGATATCGCGGCGCTCTTTATCGCCGAGGGCGTCGCGCTCTCGCTGGCGGCGGCGCTGGCCGGCGCGGCGGCGGCCCGGCTGCTCGCCCGCGGGCTTTCGAATGTGCCGGAACTGCCGTTGGCGACGGACTACCGCCTGTGGCTGACCCCCCTGGCCGCGGCGGGCGCGCTGGGCTTGCTGGCCTCGTGGCTGCCCGCCCGCCGCGCCGCCCGCCGATCGCCCGCGGAAGCGCTGCGGGCGGAATGAGCTTTTCTTTCGTGATGCCGGGGCGAGTCCGCGAATCCCACCGTATCAC
>CALGXT010000047.1 GCA_937935255.1 uncultured bacterium
CGGCGCCGTGGCGCGCCGAAGCGGGTCTCCGCGCCCGAGATCGCGCGGCGGCCGGCGCCCGGCCGCCGGGGGCGGGACGCCGGCTGGCCTTGATGTTTTTCGCCTATATCGGAACGCTGGCCGCCGCAAATCTCGTCACCCGGATCGAGACACGGCTCCGCTTGCGCGCCGCCCAGCGCATTACGGGCCGACTGCGCGAGGACCTCCACGACAAGATTCTCCGCCTGTCGCTCTCCTACCATCGGGCGCACGCCCCGGGCCGGCTCATCGCGCGCATCGTCTCGGACGTCGAGCATGTCCAGGACCAGATGATTTCAACAATTCTCACGTTGATCAGCAGCGTGTTTTCGATGGCCGTGGGGTTCGGCATTCTGCTCTCGCTCGAACCCCGGATGGCGTTGATCGTGGCGGGGGCGATTCCGTTCTACGGCTATTTTCAGGCGCGCACGAGCCGGATTCGCAAGACGGTCTCGCGGGAAATCCGGCACACCAATTCGTGGATGTACGGGCTCGCCTCGCAGAAACTGGAAGCGGTGAAGGCCATACAGGCCTACGGCCGCGAGCGGCACGAGGACTTGAATTTTCACCGGCTTTCGGCGTGCCTGCTGCGCGACACCCTGCTCCAGCAACGCATCGGGGCCGGACTGGGCCGTGCGGCGGGCATCGTCAGCGCCCTCGGCACGGGTTTGCTGTTCCTGTACGGAACGCGCCGCGTGCTGGCGGGGGACATGACCCTGGGCGCGATGCTCTACGCCTACGGCGCCGCCGCGAACCTCTTCGCGCCCGTCAACGCCTTGAGCCAGATCAATCAGACCGTCACACGCCTGCTGGTCATTCTGCAGCGGCTGACCCAGGTGCTGGATGAGAAGGAGGAAATCGCCGACGCTCCGGATGCGCTTCCGTTCCCGGCGCCGCTGCGAAAGGGCATCACCCTTCTGCACGTCAACTACGCGTATCCCGGATCGAGCGGTCCGCTGCTGGAGGACCTGCTGTTTCGCGTCCCCGCGGGCCAATGGTTGTGCGTGATGGGGCCCAGCGGCGCCGGCAAAACCACCTTGCTGTACCTGATCAGCCGGTTGATCGAACCCCATTCCGGCGCGATCCTCTATGACGATGTCCCGCTCGGACGGCTGCGCATGCGGGACGTCCGGCGCTATATCTCCCTCGCGCCGCAGGAGCCGCAGATTTTCTCCGGCACCGTGCGGGAGAACATCTGCTATGGCTTCCCCGAGGCGACGCCCAAACAAATCGTCGCCGCCGCGCGGGCGGCTGAAATCCACGACTTCATCCTGACGCTGCCGGTCAAATACGAGACGCTGATCGGCGAAAAAGGCGCGAGCCTCTCCGGCGGCCAGCGCCAGCGCCTCTCGCTGGCTCGCGCGCTGATCACCGACCCGGAGGTGCTGCTGCTCGACGATTGCACATCCGCGCTCGACGCGGACACCGAGGAGCGTATTCAAAAGACGCTGACGCGCGCGCTTCGCGGCAAAACGGCGGTCATTGTCTCGCAGCGCATATCCATGGCCGCCCGCTGCCACCGCATCTGCGTGCTCCAGAATGGGCTGATCGAGGAATACGGGACCCACGAGGAATTGCGCGACGCCGGCGGCTTCTATACGCGCCTCTACCGGCAGCAAACCGATTGATCCACGCGGGAGGGCGCGCGCGCGAAGGGGCCGCCATGGGACGAAGCCCGTCGCGCCGGAATCTCGCCCCCCCTCGCCGTCCGCGGTCGGCGGGCGGCGCAAGAGCGCTATTCCAACGGCCGAAGTTCGGCGCCGCAGATGTTCGATTCTCCGGCCCCCGTGTAAAAAAGATACAGCCGTCCATCCTCCTCATACACGGCCGGATCGCGCAATTCCCGCGCCGGCCCGCGCGCCGCGCCGAACCGCGAAGGACCCAGCGGCAAGTCCACGCCCTCTTCCTTCGTTTCAGGCCGTAGCAATTCCACCGGCGCCGAGGGACGCCAATGCTTCCAGTCTCCGACGAGATTCATCTCCGCCACGAGCAGTCTCTCCGGGCAATCGCCGCCTCGGCTGAAGAAAATGCTCAGCCGAGGGCCGCGCGTCCATACGGCGACATGGCGCTGGCCGGGCAAAATATACGGCCCCTCTTCGAACGGGGCGACGCCATCCGCGGAGCGCAACAACACTCCGCCGCCCGGCGCGTCCGTTCTCTTGGCGATGGCGAACCAGGCGCAATCCCGCCGGAAAACCCTGAAGTAAAACGGCCCCAGGGCTTCCGTCCGCGCCTGGAAATGCAGGCCGTCGGCGGAGGTCGCCAAAAAACTGCGCTGGCCCGCATCGGTGACGGCATGAAAATACATCCGCACTCGGCGCTCCTCCTCGCAGACGTGCGCGTCGGGCGAGGCGATGTGATCGCGGCCGGCGGTATCCTCCAGCCGCAGCGCGCCGCCCGGATAAATTTTCCAGGGTCCGCGAAGCGTGTCCGCGTACGCCAGACGAATAAACGTCCCGTGATGATGGGCGAAATACAGATAATAGCGCCCCAGAGGATTCGGAATCCAGTCCGGCACGCGGATCAGCGAAGGGCCGTTGATATTACAGCCGATGCGCTCGTCCAATTCCGGATAGATCAGCGGATTTTCCCGAAACCGGATGGCCCGAAACCCAGCCGCTCCCGTCGCACAGTTCATGAGAGATTTTGAAATTTCAATCTTCCGTCCGGCGAGCGTCCAGCCGCCGCTCAGGGATCCGGCCGATCGCATAGCCGGCCAGCGCGGCGGCGAGCGCCGGCGGCACGCGCGCCTCGATGCGGACGCCGTCTTCGGCGTAGCGGATGTCCGAAATGCGGCCTTCCCGGCGGATTTGCGCCAGGAGAGCGCCCTCCCCCAACGGCAGAAACACCGTCATCGGCGTCCGGCGGTCTTTCAGGGCGTCCGCGATTTCGGCGCACAAAGCGTCCAGTCCCGCCCCGGTGATCGCGGAAATCGGAACCGCGCGCGGCAGCGTTTCGCCCAAGCGTCGAGCGTTCGCGGCCGCCTCGGGCCGGTCGGTCTTGTTGAGGGCATGCGCCACCGGTTTCTCGGCGGCGCCCAATTCGGCCAACACCGTTTGCACGGCGGCGATCTGCGCATCCACGCGCGGATGGGCGGCGTCAACCACATGCACGAGCAGGTCGGACTCGACGACCTCTTCGAGCGTCGCGCGGAAGGCGTCCACGAGATGATGCGGCAGCTTGCGGATGAAGCCGACCGTATCGGTCAGCAGCGCCGGCGGCCGACCGGGCAATTCGATCCGCCGCGTTGTGGGATCGAGCGTGGCGAAGAGGCGGTCGTCGGCGTACACCCGGGCGCCGGAGAGTCGGTTGAGGAGCGTGGATTTGCCGGCGTTGGTATAGCCGACCAGCGCGACCTGCGCCCAGCCGTGCCGCGCGCGCCCCCGGCGCAACTCCTCGCGGCGAAGCCGCACCTGCTCGAGTTCGCGGCGGATGCGGTCGAGCCGCAGATCGAGGCGGCGGCGATCCAGCTCGAGCTGGCGCTCGCCCGGCCCTTTGAGCCCGATGCCGCCTTTTTGTTGCTCGAAGTGGGTCCATCGGTGGCGAAGCCGCGGACGGAGGTATTCGAGCTGGGCGAGTTCGATTTGAAGGCGCCCCTCCGACGTGCGGGCGCGGCGCGCGAAGATGTCCAGAATGACCTGCGTGCGATCCACGACGCGCACGCCGAAAAGATCCTCCAAATTGCGGCCCTGCGCGGGGGACAAATCCTCGTCAAAGATCACGGTGGCCGCGCCGAGCTCGCGCGCGCGCTCCGCCAATTCCGCGGCCTGGCCGCGGCCGATGAGATAGGCGGGATCCGTCCTGCGCAGCCGACAAATGCGGCGATCGAGCGCGGCGACGCCGGCCGATTCCGTCAATTGGGCCAACTCGTCGAGCGCATCCCCCACTTCCCAATCGGGTTCGCGCGGCCGTTGCGCCGCCACCAACACCGCGCCCTCACGCGCGTCCATTGAGGCCGTTCGCGACGTTTCCTCCATACCGCTCCACTATATCACAAATTTCCTCGGCGATCTCCGCGAGATTTCGACCGCCGCCGGCTTCGACCCATTCCACCGCCATCTGATGCCGGAACCACGTCATTTGCCGTTTCGCATACTGCCGGGTTCGGACAATGGTGCGCTCCATCGCTTCCGCCGCCGTGCAGCGGCCGTCGAGCGCGTCCCAGGCTTCGCGATAGCCGATCGCAGCGCGGGCCGTGGCCGAGATTTCCGGATACCGGCGTCGGAGTTCGGCCGCCTCCTCGAGCAAGCCGCGGTCGTACATGGCGCGCACCCGCGCGCGAATTCGCTCGGCGAGTTCCGCGGTGGGCACGCGCAGGCCGACCGCCCGCGGCCGCGGCCGGGGCGCGCTTGAGACCGGAGCGCCGGAAAAAGCCCGCTCATAGGCGCGCACGAGCCGGCGCGGGTTTCGCGGATCGCGCAGCGCCGCCCAGATCGCGGGCGCCGCGCGCCGCACGGCCTCCTGCAAGGCCTCAACGCCGCCGCGCTCCAGCAGGGCTTCGGCCTCCGCGCGCCGCGCCGGGTTTCCGGGCGGCGCGTCGAGCCCCGCGAGGAGGGCGCGCAAATACAGGCCTGTGCCGGCGACCGCCAAAACCGCGGGCGCGGCGGCCAGCCGCGGCCAGTCGCGCGCGACGGCGCGCACATAATCGCCGGCGCTGAACCGCCGATCCGGCTCCACCAGATCGAGGCCGCCATACCGGATGCCTTCCCGCTCCGCCGGCGCGGGTTTCGCGACGCCGATGTCGAGTCCGCGATAGACCTGCAAAGCGTCCACCGAAAGCACCGCCCAGCCCCTAGCGCGGGCGATCGTATGCGCGACGGCGGTTTTGCCGGATGCGGTGGGGCCGACCAGCGCGAGGATGTTTTTAGGGAGGGAGGAATCCGCAGGCGTCGCCAATATGTCGGGCGGGTTCACAGCGGTCGCGCTTCAGGCGGGCGCGGCGCGCGCCGCGCGCCGCGCGGAGAGATCGGCGAAAAAGGAGGACAGGATGTAAATCCCGACCCCGACGCAGATCGCGGAATCGGCGATGTTGAAGGCGGGAAAGTGTTTCGAGAAGTCGAGAAAATCCACGACATAACCGAGGCGCACCCGGTCCGCCAGATTCCCGACAATGCCGCCGATCATGCACCCCAGCGCGATGCGATGCGCCGGCGTGGGCGACAGAAAGGACCGTCGGAACAGCAGCAGCGCCGCCAGCATCAGCAGCGACAGCAGCACCAGACCGTTGTTGTGGCCCCCGAAGAGGCCCCAGGCCGCGCCGGTATTGCGGATGTAGGTCAGACGGAAGAAACCCGGGATGACATCCCGCGACTCGCCCAGCGCGAAGCCATCCAGCACCCAGCGCTTCGTCCACTGATCCGACACCAAAATTATAAAGGCCAGGCCCAGAACTAGCATGAATTCGCCGCTCCCGGCGCCGGCCCGTCAGGTCTCGATCCCGCCCGATAAACCCGAGGGACCGAATTGACGATAGCGTTTGCGGCCGCGTTCCATCTCCGCTTGCGCCGCAAGGCAATACCGCGCATGCGGCATCGCCTTCAACCGTTCGATTTCGATCGGCCGGCCGGTAATCTCGCAAATGCCGTAGGTTCCGCTGTCCAGCCGATGCAGGGCTTCGTCAATTTCGTAGAGGAGATCCTGTTCGGTGCTCACGATGTTCAGACCGAACTCGCGATCGAAGTTGTCGGTGCCCTGATCGGCCATGTGCATGCCGTAATTCGACAAATCGCCGGAGGCCTCCCGCTGCGAATTGAGGTTCTCCCCCGCAAGAAAGTTGATGCCGTCCACGATCCGGTCACGCAGTTCCAGCAACTGCTTGCGAAAGAATTCGAGCTGCTTGGGGGTCAGCGGAGACTTGCGGGGCTGATCCGCACGGCCATCGTCGCGGGAGACGTCCGGCGATCCCGTTTCCGGGGGCGGCGACGGGGCGCGTTTGACGGCGGACTTCGCCGCCCGGGCCTGTGGCGCCGGGGGCATCGCGCCGGTTTTCGCCTTCGGCGACGAAGCCTTGCGGCTCCCGCGCGCCGCAGCGGCGGGTTGACCGGTCGCCGCTTTGGGGGATTGGGACGCCGCCTTTTTCGCGCTTTTTTTATGCACCACCATGTCCGTCTCTCCATCGTGCCGAACGCCGCGTGAACCCTTTTTTCGGCTCTCCGCGCCGCAAGGGTGGGCGTGTGTAGCAAATGAACCCGCCCCTGTCAATCATCCAAAAGAGCCCTGCGTGTACGACGCGGAAGACGGCCTCAGCCCTTCCGAACGCTCGCGGAAGGACCGAGGTTTTCCTCGTCCTCCGGCGTCAGGGCATCCAATTGTCGAAACGCCTCCGCGAGCCGTTCGGCATCGGCCGGACCCGCCGCGCGCCATACCTCATCGCCCTCGGCGTCCACCGCGACCACCAGCGCCGCGCCCCGGCCATAGTCGAACTTCGCCGCGGATGCGCCGTCCCAATCCATCAGGATCGGATACGACAAACGGCGTCGGAACAGCGAACGGAGGGTCGGTCGCAGCCACGCGGGAACGCCGGCCAGCAGCGCGATGCCGCGGATTTCGATGCGCTCTCCGTACCGCGCGACGAGCGGCTCCACCCAGGAGGCGATCTGCGCGGACCCTTCCCGATCCGCGAGCACCAGGACGCGCGGCCGGTCGCTGGGGAACGTCAGCGTGTGTTCGACGCCGAATTGATCGTCGTATTTCAGGTCGGAGACGCGGCGATGGGGGCGAATATCCGATTCCGCGAGGACGGCGCAGGGGATGGCGATCGCCAATGGAAGTCCGAACAACCGGGAGCGTTTCATGTCGCGGAATATCCACAACGAATGAAGGGCTGTCAATTTGAGGATTTCACCCGCGCCGCTTTCAGAGCCCGGCCTGTCGCGCCGGACCGATACGACGGCGGCGGCGGGACGGGATCCGGATTGGTGTCGGCGCGCCGCCGTGCTATGTTTTCAGGGCCATCTTCGAACGCGGGAGCGGAACGTATGATCCGGGAATGCATCGCGCAATTGGTCGAGGGCCGAACGCTGTCGGGCGACGACGCGCAGGCGGCGCTGCGGGACATCATGACGGGCGAGGCGACGCCCGCGCAAATCGCGGCCTTTATCACCGCGCTGCGCATCCGGGGCGAGACTCCGGAGATCGTCGCCGGATGCGCCCGCGCCCTTCGCGAGCATTTCACCCCCGTGCCGACGCGCGCGCGCGACATCGTGGACACCTGCGGCACCGGCGGCGACGGCGCGCAAACGTTCAATATCTCCACCGCGGCCGCTTTTGTGGCCGCCGGCGCCGGCGTCGCGGTCGCCAAGCACGGCAATCGCGGCGTGACCAGCCGCTGCGGCAGCGCCGACGTGCTCGCGGCGCTGGGCGTGGAGCTGAATCTGTCGCCGAAAGCCATCGGCGAATGCCTCGACACCGTCGGCATCGCATTTCTCTTCGCGCCGAACCTGCATCCGGCGATGA
>CALGXT010000048.1 GCA_937935255.1 uncultured bacterium
TGTCCCGAGGGGGGCGCCCCCCTCGGGACATCGCCCGGGTGCTGGGACGGCATGTGCGCACGATCCGGCGCGAGATCAAACGGGGTGAGGCAACCCACCTGGATACGCAACTGCGCACAAAGCAGGTCTACAGCAGCGATCGGGGACAAGATGTTCATGATCTGAATGCCACGGCCAAAGGACCCGGTCTGAAACTGGGGGCGAACCATGGTCTCGTTGCGTTCGTTCGCACAAGAATCGTCGAACACCGGGAGTCGCCGGATGTCGTTACGGCTCAGATGCGTAGGATCGGCATAGTCGGGGCCGTTTGTACCAAGACGCTGTACCACTACATCGACCAGGGACTGATTGAAGGGGTCAGCAATGAGTCACTCCGGGAGAAACGCAAACGACGCCGGCGCGCTCGGCGCACGGTGCGGCGTTCCCGCATGCTGCCTACACGCCGCCAGAGCATTGAGTCTCGCCCAGACAGCGTAAATGCACGCACGGAGTTCGGCCACTGGGAAATCGACCTGGTCGTTGGACCCCACTCGTCCAAAGCCGCATTAATGTCCCTGGTTGAGCGAAAAACCCGCAACGTGCTCCTGCGGAGGCTCCCAGCCCGGACACATGCATCCGTTCACCGGGCCATCAACGGCATTGAGCGAAGTCTCGGCGCACGCAGGCTCCGGAACGTCTTTCGTTCCATCGCCGCCGACAATGGCGCTGAATTCCTCGATGCCGATGGGATGCAAATCTCCGCACGGTCTTCGCGGAAACGTACAACGCTGTTCTATGCACATCCCTATGCGTCCTGGGAGCGGGGCGCCAACGAGAACACCTGCCGGATCATCCGTCGCTTCGTTGCCAAGGGCCGACACATCGAGTCCATCACTGCCGAAACCGTCCGCGCCGTTGAGCAGTGGATCAACAACTACCCGCGAAAAATCATCGGCTACCACTCCCCGCAGCAGTGCCTCGACCGGGAGTGCCAGGAGCTGACAGCGTGATCCATCAAGACCACTGCCTGCGGCATTTAGCTTTACAACCTACCTTTGCGATGGGTGGGGGCGGCGGCAGTTCCAAGCCTTGGAAAACGGCCCGCCGCTCAAGACGCCGGCAGCGCGGCGACGCCCCCGCCGAGGGCGAGCCAGCGCGCTCGCAGCGCGGCGCGGCCCGCCCCTGCCGTCTCGGACGCTCGGCGGGTCAGCGCCGAGAGCAAACCGGCGGCCGCTTCGATCAGGGGGAGATTCACGCCTTCCATGCGGCACGAAGTGGCCTTGCCCTCGACCGGCGTTCCGCGCCAGTCCGCTTCCGTATGCGTCAGGTTGAGTCCGATGCCGACGATGGCGAACTCCACAGCGCCGCGGGCGATTCGAGGCTCGACCAGGACGCCGGAAATTTTCCGCTCCATCGCGTGCACGTCGTTCGGCGCTTTGACGCGCAGCGCCGCGACGCCGGCTTTTTCCAGGAGATCGGCGACCGCGAGCGCCGCCGCGAGCGAAAGCCAAACGGTTTCGGTCGTTTTGAGGCGGGGCCGCAGGATGACGGAGAGATAGAGGCCGCGTCCGGGCGTCGAGATCCAGACACGGCCTTGCTGACCGCGCCCGCGCGTTTGAGCGAGGGCGAGGACGGCGGCGCCGTGCGGCGCGCCCGCTTCGGCCAGCGCCTTGGCGCGATCGTTGGTGGAGGTGCATTCGACCAGACATTCGAGCGGGCGGCCCAAAGCGTTTGGAGGTAATCGCGCTTCGATCTCGCGGCGCATAATCTCCGGCGCGCCCTCGACGCTCGGCGTCATACGAATTCCATCGAGAGATCGAGCGCGGGCGCCGAGTGGGTAAGCGCTCCCACCGAGATCGCGTCCACGCCGGTCGCGGCGACGGCGCGGACGTTTTTCAGCGTGACGCCGCCGGAGGCCTCGGTTCGCGCGCGGCCGGCGCAAAGACGGACGCAGCGACGCAAATGCGCGGGGGACATGTTATCGAGCAGCACCCAGTCGGGCCGGCCCTCGAGCGCGTCGCGCAGCTCCGCTTCCGAGTCCACCTCGATTTCGATGAGCAACCGCGGGTAGCGCGCGCGCGCGGCGCGCACGGCGTCGGCGAGGCTCCGGCGCGCGGCGCCCGCCCAGAAGGCGCGGTGATTGTCCTTGATCAGAATGCGGTCGAAGAGGCCGAAGCGATGGTTTTGGCCGCCGCCGCAGCGCACGGCGTATTTTTCGAGCGCGCGCATCCCCGGCGTGGTTTTACGCGTGTCGAGGATGGCGGCGGGGTGGGGCGCGACAGCCTCGACAAAGCGGCGGGTGAGCGTTGCGATGCCGGAAAGCCGCTGGAGGATATTGAGCGCCGTGCGCTCGGCGGTGAGCAATCCGCGCGCCGGTCCGCTCAACTCCATGACGACGGCGCCCGCTGCCGCGCGGGCGCCGTCGGCCAGGACGATGCGGCAACGGATGCGGGAATCCACGGCGCGAAACACGGCGCGGGCCAGATCGGTCCCGCAGATCACCCCGGGCGCGCGGGCGACAATGCGGGCGGCGGCGCGCGCGGAGGGCGGCACGAGCGCTTCCGTCGTCGCGTCGCCCGGGCCGATATCTTCCGCGAGCGCAAAGCGAATCCAACGCTGCGCCGCCGTCGAGGACCTGCGCGACGACTGCTGCGTTTGGATTATCCGACGAGAGCGCAAGCTGGTTCAACCGGAAGAAGGAGGCGCGCTCCTGCCTTCTTTCACCTGATAGGCAGTGTGTCCGCTGAGGCGGTCCGCAAAAAAATAGGATCGCAATTCACGCACATCCTCGCGGATGTCCGCCAGAGCGCGGTCCACTTGCTCGAACCGTTTATCCACTTGCTCGAACCGCTTGTCCACTTGCTCGAAGCGTTTATCCACTTGCTCGAACCGCTTGTCCACCACATCGAACCGTTTATCCACCTCGTCGAACCGCTTTTCGATGAGGTCGAATCGCATTTCCATGTTGTCCAGGCGGCCTTGGATGACTTTGATGTCCGCTTTAATGTCGGCGATATCCTGTCGAATCCGCTGCAACTCCGGCAGCAGCGCCGCTTTGATGGCCTCCAGGATCTCCTCTTTCATGTCGGCAATATGCAACGTTCGGCGGCGCCGATCAAGCGCGGGAATGGGAAAATGTGGAGCCGCCGGTTCTCCCACGCCCGCTCTTCCGCGGGTCACCCGGCCTTGTAGAACGCGGCGATGGCGCCGACGACGGCGGCCTGTTCCGCCTCGGTCAGTTCGGGGAAGATTGGCAGGGCGAGCGTCTCGCGCGCGGCCCGCTCGCTTTCCGGGAAATCGCCTTCGCGATAACCGAGGTGGGCGAAGCATTTTTGCAGATGAAGCGGCACGGGATAATAGATCTCGCAGCCGATCTCGGCGGCCTTGAGCGCGGCGACCAGATCGTCGCGCCGGGCGACGCGAATGATGTACTGGTTCCATACGGGCCGGTCCGTCACCGCTCGGGGCAGTCGCACGAGACCCCGTCGCAGCAGCCCCGATTCCTCGAACAGGGCCGCGTAGCGTTCCGCGTTGCGCGCGCGGGCGGCGTGCCAGGCTTCCAGCCGCTTCAGTTTGATATTGAGCACCAACGCGTGGATGGCATCGAGTCGAAAATTGCCCCCGATCTCGCCGTGATAGTACTTCGGCTCCATGCCGTGGTTGCGGAGGCGAATCAAACGCCGCGCGCGCTGCTCGTCGTTCGTTGTCACCGCGCCGCCGTCGCCGAATCCGCCGAGATTTTTGGAGGGAAAGAACGAAAAGCACCCGAAATCGCCGAACGCCCCCGCGCGCCGTCCGCCGTGTTCGGCGCCGATGGCCTGGGCGGCGTCCTCGATCAGGGTCATCCCGTGGCGGCGGGCGAGGTCGCCGAGCGCCGCCATATCGGCGAGCTGACCGTAGAGGTGCACCGGCATCAGCGCTTTGGCGCGCGGCGTGACGCGCTCGTCGGCGCGGGCGGGGTCGAGGTTGAAGGTCACGGGGTCAATATCGGCGAAAACCGGGCGGGCGCCCGCGCGGGCGATGCTGCCGGCGGTGGCGAAGAAGGAATAGGGCGTGGTCAAAACCTCGTCGCCGGGGCCGACGCCGGCGGCCATGAGGGCGATCAAGAGCGCGTCGGTGCCGGAGGAGACGCCGACGGCGAAGCGCGTGCCGCAATAGCCCGCGAGGGCGCACTCGAACTCCCCGACTTTGGGGCCGAGAATGAACTGCTGCGAGGCCATCAGCGCGGCGACGGCCGGTTCGATTTCGGCGCGAAGCTCCGCGTATTGGCGGGTCAGATCGAGAAGGGGAACTTTCATGGATATCCGATGGTGTTGTCGGCGGCATCGCCGCCGCGTTGGATTTGGGGCCGCCAGCATGCCGATCCGCCGCACCGGTGTCAATTTCGGAGTGGCGGTTTCCCGAACTTGACGGGCGCGGGGCGCGGGGCGTATCGTGGCGGGCCGGCTGTCACACGGAACGGAGGGCCTCGTGCTCAAGGTGCTTGAAGACCTCGTCGTCCTGCAGGAAATAGACCTAAAGCGGGGAGCGCTGCTTCGTGAAATCGGCGATCTCCCCAACCGCAAGGCGCTCGCGGAGGCGCGGCTCAGTGACCGGCGGCAACGGCTGACCGAAGCGGAAGACGCTTGGAAGAAGAACGCCGCGGCGATCAAGGAGATCGAAGTCGAAATCGAGACGCTCAGACAGCAAATCGCCAAGATGCTCAGCCAGCAATACGAGGTCAAAAACAACGACCAGTACCGCGCCCTGATGGCCGAAATCGCGGGGGCCCGGGATAAAATCCGGGCGCTTGAGGATCGCGAGATCGAACGGATGGAGGAGAGCGAGACCCTGAAAGCCGCATTGGAGCAGGTGAAGGCGGAACTGCAATCCGACGAGCGGGAAACCGCGGAGGCGGTCCGGGAATTCGACGCGCGGGACGCCCAGTTGCGGCGCGAAGCCGAGGGTCTCGAATCGGAGCGGGCCGGCCGCGCCGCCGGCATCGAGCCGGACTGGCTGGCTCGCTATGAGCGAATCCTCCAGCACCACGGCGACCGCGCCGTCGTGCCGATCGAGCGCCAGGCGTGCGGCGGCTGTCATATGAAGCTGACGCCGCAAACGATCCAGGACGCCCGGCGCGCGCAGTCCATCGTGACTTGCGGATATTGCGGGCGTTTGCTTTACTGGAAGGAGTGACGGAGCGCATCCGTCGCGATCTTTGAAAGTCCGTTCATCGGGGTGCGCGGTCGCTCCGCGGGCGTTTCGACGCGCGCGGGGAGGAAAGTCCGGACTCCACAGGGCGGGATGTCCCGTCGTCAAGGCGGGAGGCCCTTCGCGATATCGGAGGGTACGGAAAGCGCCACAGAAAACAGACCGCCGCGCCGGCGCTCTTCGCGGGGCGCGGGCGCGGCAAGGGTGAAAAGGCGGTGTAAGAGACCGCCGGGTCCGACCGAAAGGCGGATCGCACGGCAAGCCCCATCCGGAGCAAGATCGAATAGGGAACCGGAGGCGGCCCGTCTCAAGTCCCCGTTTCGGCGGGGGCGCGGTTCCGGGTTGATCGCATCAGATAAATGACCGCCTCGAACAGAATCCGGCTTATCGCCCCGATGAACGGACCCAGGGCGCTCGAAACATGATGGACGATTCCAGCCTTCGCTCCCTGGACGCCGCGCTCGCGCCCCTGCGCCGCGCGGCCTTCGTGGCATCTGGTGCGCTCCTGATCGCCGCCGGCGTGTTTTATCTGCGTCTCTGGCGTGGTCTGGCCGTTCCGGAGGCCGCGCCGGCGGCGCGCCCCGCCCTGGCGTTTCCCGCTCCCGCGGCGCCGACGGCGCTCGACTGGAGCGCGGTGCGGGCCGCGCCGGGGAAGCGCGCGACGCCGACCGGCGGCCTTGCCGGACGTTTCCGGCTGGCCGGCACGTTCGTCGTGCTCGCCGGCGGCGCGGAGGGCGAACAGGAGCTGCGCAAGGCGATCGTGGACGACCTGGAACAGGGCGGGCAGTTGCTGGTGGGCGAGGGCGAGCGGATCGGACCGGTGCTGGTGGCGCGCGTCTGGGCGGACCGCATCGTGCTGAACGCCAACGGCGAGGTCGTCGAGCTGAGGCTGTCCTATCTCGGCGGCGCGGGCGGAGCGTCCGGTCCCGCAGAGACCGCCGATCCCGAAGCCGGGCGCGAGGAGCCGCCGCTGGAGGTCACGCGCTTTGGCGAGCGGATCGCGGAAGGTCGCTGGCGGCTCTCGAAGACGGCGCTGAACGAGTACTATCGGGAGATGCTCGACCACCCCGAACGCATCGGGAAGCTTTATGAAACCTTCGAGCCGCTTTACGTGCGGGAGCCGGAAGGTCGGCGCATCGAAGGCTACCGGCTCGCGATCAAGGGCGAGGAGGAATTCCTGCGCGCCGCAGGACTGCAGGAGGGCGATGTCGTCCGCGCCGTCAATTCCCTGCCGATGACCAGCCAGTCGCGCGCCGAATTTTTCATCCGCGAATTCATTCAGGACCGTCTCGACACCGTCGTGCTGGATATCGAGCGCGACGGCAAAGCCGAGAAGCTGATCTACTTCATGCAGTAATGCTGCGCGAACCCGAAAGGTCGCGCGCGCGACGACACCCGGGGGCCTGAAACTCGGGAAACTCGCCGCGCCATTCGGAGCGGGAACGCGATGCGGCGCCGGCGTTCCGCCGCCGGAGCTCGTGGAAATCGAGCTGGCTCGAGCCGTTGGGGGCGGCCCGAACCGCCCGGTCTGCAATGCTCGATCGGGTCGCATCGCGCGAGCCCTCGCGCTCCGCTCTTTACTCCCCGCCGTCCGCCGCTTATTTTCCGCAGCGAACACCCGAGACTCCGCGCGCATCATGGAACAACTCGTAGCCACCGACGCTCTCTCGCTCGAACAAGCTTTCATTCGCGCCCCCGAACGGCCGGAAGATTGGCCGGCCTGGCGCGCGAATCTGCGGTCGTGGTCGGATCGCGAACGCGCGCGGCTCGGCCCCGCCCGTTACGACGCCCCGGCGCAGGCCTGGGCCTCGCGCGCCTATGCGATGGGCTTCCTCATGCTGTGGGATCGCGAGCTGATAGATCACGATTCCGGCGTATGGCGCGTGGACGCAGTGCTCGACCGCGCTGAGCGCGAATTCGGCGGCTACGATCTCGTCGTGCTCTGGAACAATTATCCGCTCTCCGGACTCGATCCCCGCCATCAGCTCGCCTACTTCGACGACCTGCCCGGCGGCCGCGCCGCGCTCCGCGACGCGATCGCCCGCCTTCACGCGCGCGGCGTGCGCGCGCTGCTCGACCACAAGCCCTGGGTCCCCGGCGCACCCGAGAGTTATCCGACCGTCGAGGACGCCTTGGTGGCGCTCGTCGCCGAGGCGGGCGCCGACGGCATCTATCTCGATTGCTCCGACGGCCCCGAGCCGGCCTTTCGCGACGCGCTCGCGCGCGGCGCCGGACCGGACAAAATCTTCGTCTCCGAGGCGCCGACGCCGCCGCGTAAAATCGGCGACGAAATCGGCTGCTGGCAGCAGATGACCGACGACTCCGCCGCGCCGGGGACCTATCGCAATCGCTGGCTCGATCGGCGGCAGATCGTGTACGAGACCCGCCGCTATTTTTACGACCCCATCCGTGAATTACAGCGCGGTTGGATGAACGGCGGCGGCCAGGTGATTTGGGAAAACGTCTTCGGGTATTGGGCCGAGTACAGTCCGCGCGTGAAATCGTGGATGCGGCTGCTCTTCCCGGCGCAGCGCCGTTTCGCGGATTGGTTCATCTGGGGCGATTGGCAGCCGCATGTCGGCGGCGGACTGCGCGAGGGTCTCTACGTCAGCCGTTGGGAGTGGAACGGCGCGCCGTTATGGACGGCGGTCAATCGCCGCGGCCACACGCTGGAAAAGGGGCTGTTTCGATTGCCCGCGCCGCCGGGCTTGCGCTATTTCGATGTCATTTCGGGCCAGGAATTCCGCATTCTTTCCGAAAAAGACGGCGTGGCGGAACTGGCGGGCTGGTTCGAGCGCGACGGTCTGGCCGGGGTGCTGGCCGTGAAAGAGCCGGATGCGGATATGGCGGCATTTTTGGCGGCGCAGCGCGAGCGCTTCGCCGCCGCGGACTGGACGGCGCTGCCGTGGCGCGGCGAGCACCGCAAGACGAGTTTGCCGCATCGCCCTCGGGCGCCGGCGCCTTCCACGCCGTTGCCGTGCGCGAGCGCGCGGCCGCTCCCCGGTATGATTCGCGTGCCCGATCTTCGCGGCGCCATGGTCACGCGATATCGAATGCGCGAATGCGGTTATATCGCGGGCGCGGCAGACGAGAAACATCCGTACGACGCCTTCGAAAAGGTCTGCGGCTATACGCGCGAGGCGCGCGTCGAGAATGTCTGGATGGACGCGTTCCCCGTCGCCAACGCCGATTTCAAGGCGTTTCTCGACGCCACCGGTTATCGTCCCGCCGATGCGCGAAATTTCCTGAAGCATTGGGTCGGCGGACGCATCCCCGCGGGGCTGGAGCGGCATCCGGTCGTCTACGTGAGCCGCGAGGATGCGCGCGCCTACGCGCGCTGGGCGGGCAAGCGGCTGCCGACGGAAGAGGAATGGCAGGCGGCGGCCCAGGGCGCGGAGCGCCGGGTGTGGCCGTGGGGCGGCGCAGAACTCGATCCGGCGCGATGCAACCACGCGAGCGTTGGAACGACGCCGGTGGATGCTTTTCCCGGCGGACGCACGCCGGAGGGCATTTGGGACTTGTCGGGGAATGTGTGGGAGTTGACCGAGAGCGAGCGCGACGACGGCCACACGCGCTACGACATCCTGAAGGGTGGATGCTGGTATTTGCCCGTCGGAAGTCATTGGTTTTTCGACGGCGGCGCGCGGCCCGGGGACTGGGGCGCGAAACGGATTCTGTTGTGCGAGGCGTGGGATCGTTGCGCCACCATCGGTTTCCGTTGTGTCGTCTGAAAAGGGCAGAGCCCGCCGCGCCCTACCATTTCTCCGCCCTCCGCGGTCAAACCTTTCCGACCTCCGACCTCTGACATCCGACCTCCGCGTTCTCCGCGTCTCTGCGGTGCAATTCCGGGCCGCGCGGAGGAATCTGTTCCAAAACTGGGAAGCTCCGGTTCCCCGGTCTTCCAGGGGTTGGGAAACTCCCAGGTTGCTCCGTGATGCGCATTCGCGAGCGGACTCGTGTCGGACAAATCTTTCACAATCTTTTTGCGCTTTCCTGACTTTTTCAACGTCAATGCGGCGCCGCGCGCGATCCTGACGGCGCGCGGGGCGGGGTATCGGCATCGGCCAGGATAAGCAAGGCGACGCCCGCCGACTCCGGGCGACTGCGACGATCGTGGGCGGCTTGACACGGAATGGACGCTGGGTTGAGATGCCCCTGTGATTTGTTTTCTCGGCATCGAAACTTCCTGCGACGAGACGGCGGCGGCGGTCGTAACCTCCGCGGGCCGTGTGCTCTCGAATGTCGTACACAGCCAGATTGCGCTCCACCAGCCGCATGGCGGCGTGGTTCCCGAGATCGCCTCGCGCGCGCATGTCGAGCTGTTGCCCGGCATTGTCGAGCGCGCGATTTCCGAAGCGGGCATCGCGTGGGACGAGATAGACGGCATTGCCGTGACGAGCGAGCCCGGCCTGGCGAGCGCCCTGCTGGTGGGCGTGGCCGCCGCCCAAGCGCTGGCGCTCCGGCTCGACCGGCCGCTGGTGGCGGTCAATCATATCGAAGCGCATTTGCGCTCCATCTTTCTCGGCGAGGGGTGTCCGCTGGATCGCGCGCTACCCACGGTCGCGCTGGTGGTCTCCGGCGGACACACCTGTCTGATCGAGCTCTCGCCCGATAGGGCGCCGCGGTTGCTTGGGCAAACCCTCGACGACGCCGCGGGCGAGGCGCTGGACAAGGGCGCGAAGCTGATGGGACTCGGCTACCCCGGCGGGCCGGCGATCGAGGCGGCGGCGGCCGGCGGCGATTCGAAGCGCGTCGCCTTTCCGCGGGGCGGCGTGACCTCCGCCATCGAAGGTCTCGATCCTGCGCTTTGCTTCAGTTTCAGCGGGCTGAAAACCGCGCTGCGCTACTACCTGCGCGATCACCCGGAAGCGCTCAACGCGGAGCATCTGCCCCATGTAGCGGCGAGTTACGAGGAAGCGGTTGTGTCCGTATTGGTCGAGCGGTTGGAATCGGCGCTGACAAAGACCGGCGCATCGCAGGCCGCGGCCGCCGGCGGCGTGGCGCGCAATCGGCGCCTGCGCTCCCGGCTCGCGGAAATGGCGGCGCGGCGCGGCGTGCGGCTGGGGCTGGCCGCGCCTGAGTTCTGCTCCGACAATGCCGCCATGGTCGCCGCCGTCGCCGCCGCCGGCTTCGGGCGCTCGGTTCGGCCCATTGGCGCGCTCGATATCCGCCCCACCGCGCCGATCGGGTTGGAGACGCCGTGAATCGGTTTCGGTTCGCGATCCAACGCCCGGCGCGGCGGGCCGCCGCGCCCTACCAGTGGCGCCCGATTCTCCGCTCTTCGCTCTTCGCGCTCTTCTTCGCCGCCGGCTGCGCGCCTTCGCCGCCCCGCCTCGAGGACTCGAACACGATCCGGCTCGTCGGCGCGCGCATCGGCGGTTTCGATCCCGCCAAAGCCGGCGATTTCGCTTCGGCGGCCGCCTATGCGCGCGTCTATGAGGGATTGTTGCAATACGATTACGAAGCGCGGCCCTATCGTCTGATCCCGGCTTTGGCGGAAGCGCTCCCCGACGTTTCCAGCGACGGGCTCGAGTACACGTTTCGCATTCGCCGCGGCATTCGGTTCCAGGACGACCCCTGTTTTGCCGCCTCGAGCGGGCGAGGGCGGGAGGTCGTCGCCGAGGATTTCATCTATAGCCTGAAGCGCGTGGCGGACGCGAAAAACGCGTCCTCCGGCTGGTGGGCCTTCAGCGATCGCATCGAAGGGCTGGACGAATTCCGCGAGGCCTCCGGCCGGTCCGGTCCGACGGATTATGATCGTCCGGTCAGCGGTCTTGCGGCGCCGGCGCCGTGGACGCTGCGCATTCGCCTCAAGCGGCCGTATCCGCAGCTGCTCTGGGCGCTCGCGATGCACTACGCCTATGCCGTGCCGCGCGAGGCGGTCGAGTATTACGGCGACGATTTTCCTCGGCATCCTGTGGGCGCCGGCCCCTTCGTGCTGGCGCATTGGCGGCCCAATTACCGCATGGAGTTCGTTCGACATCCGCATTGGACGCCGCAAAGCCGCGCCGAGGCGGCGGCGGGATTGCCGCGGGCGGAACGTCTCGTTTTTTACATCGTGCAGGATCCCACGACGCAGTGGCTGTTGTTTCTGCAAGGGCGGCTCGATCTGATCGGCGTCACGCGCGACCAGTGGGACGCCGTATTCGACGAGGGCGGCGAGTTGCGCCCCGAAGTGCGGTCGCGCGGCGTCGAAGCGACGCGCGCGCCGACGCTCGAGGCGCAATATATCGGCTTCAACATGGACGATCCGGTCGTCGGTTCCAACCGCGCGCTGCGGCAGGCCCTGGCCTGGGCCTTCGATGGCGAGGCGTGGTCGCGATTCCATGGCGGGCGCATCACGCGGCCCGACTCGCCCGTGCCGGAGGGCGTCGCGGGCTACGCCGGGCGGCCCGCGAACGCCATCGGCTTCGATTTGGACCGCGCCCGAGCGTTGCTCGCGGAGGCCGGCTATCCGGGCGGGCTCGATCCCCGCACCGGTCGGCGGTTGCAATTGACGCTGGAATTGGCGGACGCGGATCGCCCCGAAATACGGCAATCCACCGATTTGCTCATTCAGTTCATGGATCGCCTCGGAATCGTCATCGAGCCGAGCTACAACAACCGTCCGGTCTTCTTCCAGAAGCTCGCGCGGCGTCAGGCGCAAATGTTCCGCTTGAGCTGGGTGGCGGATTATCCCGACGCGCAAAACTTTCTCCAGCTCTTCTACGGCCCCAACGCTTCGCCGGGGCCCAACCGAACCAATTATCAGAATGCGGAGTACGATCGCCTGTACGAGCGTTTGCGGGAAATGCCGGACTCGGAAGAGCGGACCGCCTTGTGCGGTCGCATGGCGGAGATTATATTGCGGGATTCGCCTTGGATTCTCATCGGGCGCCCGGTGGAAGTGCATCTTCGCCAGTCGCGCCTGCGCGGGTTCCGGCCGCACGCTTTCCCCTACGGAATGGAGAAATATTGGGCCGTGGGGGAGGCGCAGAGCGCTGAGAGCCGAGAGCAAAGGGCGGAGAATGCAGAGGGAAGGCTTTGGCGGCGGCCGAGTCGCGCCCTTCCTTGAAATATGAAGGCCAGCCGCAAAAAAAAGCGCCAAAGGCGCAACATCCTTCGCGGTGAAGAAGAATGACAGGACGCCGGGCGGAAGGCCGAAAGCGGAGGGCGGAGAGCGATGAACGGAGAGACAGGAGCGAACCGCAAATCATGAAACGCCGCGAAGCGCGAACTATCGAGCGGGGCAAACTTGAATGCTTTTCCTCCAGGGAATCGTCGAAAAAGCATTCGCTCTCCGCTCTTCGCGTGACTCATCCTCGAACATGACAGCGAAAGTCAACACCACTTCCAAGGCTTGGAAATCCCGCCCCATTCCTTTTCCAAGCCTTGGAAAACCGCCCGCTTGGGCGCAAGCCTCCGCCGCCGAATGGCGCGACTGGCGGTGGCAACTGCGGCATCGGCTCCGTTCGCCCGCCGAATTGCGGCGAATTTTTCCTTCGTGGACGCCCGCCGCGGAGGATGAGCGCGCGGCCGAGCAATTTCGCATGGCGGTGACGCCGTATTACGCCGCCTTGATTCGCGCGCCGGAGGAAAGCGATCCGATCTTCCGCCTCTGCGTCGCTCGCGCCGAGGAACTCCACGACGCCCGGTTTCACGAGGCCGATCCCTTCGGCGAGGCGGCGCATTGCCCGCTGCCGGGGATCATCCGCCGATATCGCGATCGCGTCCTCGTGACGGCCACGCTGGAGTGCGCGGTCTATTGCCGACACTGCACGCGCAAGCACACTGTCGGCGGGCAAGGGCGGCGCGGCGCGGCCGATCCGCGCCGAGCCGCCGCCTGGATCGCCGCGCGGCCGGAAATCCGCGAGGCGCTGATCTCGGGCGGCGATCCGCTCCTGCTCTCGACCGACCGGCTCGACCGGCTGATCGGCGCATTGCGTCGAGGCGCTCCGAATTTGGATCTCATCCGTATCGGCACGCGGATCCCCGCGGCCCTGCCGCAACGGGTGGATCGGGCGTTGTGCGCGATGCTGCGGCGGCATCATCCGCTTTGGATGAACCTTCATTTCAACCACCCGGCGGAACTGACGGCGGAGGCCGCGCGCGCCTGCGAACGGCTGGCCGATGCCGGCATTCCGCTCGGCAACCAGGCCGTGCTTCTGCGCGGCGTGAACGACGATGCCGACACGCTGGAAGCGCTTTTCCGGGGTCTTCTGCGAATGCGGGTCCGACCCTACTACCTCTTCCAATGTGATCCCGTGCGCGGCACGGGCCACTTCTTCACGCCGCCGGAGCGGGGGCGCGCCCTGATGCGCGAGTTGCGCCGCCGGCTGACGGGCCTGGCGATTCCCGCCTATGTGCGCGACGCGCCCGACGGCGAAAGCAAAATCCCGCTTTGAGCAAAAAACGGCTCGAAAAGGTCTAACGGGCGCGTATATTGGAGGGTAGTATGGACGGGAGCACGGACATGCAAAAAAGCCTCGGCGCCGAGTCGGAAACTCCGTTGATTTGGAGCGAGCGGTATCGCTTGGCGGCGTTGTCGCGTTCGGAATGGCGGGGCGTCGGCATCGCCGCGGCCCTTATCGCTTTCCTGTTTGTGCTGTTCCACTATCTGGGCAACACGGTGGCGGACGTCAACTCGCGCTCGGCCTTTCATTGGATGGTGTCCCGTTGGTCGGACCCGGTCGGTTTCGGCGATGCGGACTATTCCCACGGCTGGTTGATTCCGATCGTCAGCCTGTTCGTCGTCTGGTATCGCCGCAAGGCGTTGCTGGAAGCTCCGCGTTCCGTGTGTGCGTGGGGCGTAGCGGTTATCGCGGGCGCGCTTCTGATGCATTGGGTCGGGGCGAAGATGCAGCAGACCCGTCTTTCGCTTATCGCGCTGATTCTTTTGCTGTGGGGCTTCCCGCTGTATTTCTTCGGCTGGCGGGTGGCCAAGCAGCTCATTTTCCCGGCGGCGTATCTCGTGTTTGCGATCCCCATGAACTTTTTGGAGTTCATCTCGAACCAGCTCAAGATTCTCACCAGCATCGTATCCGCGGATCTGCTCAATGCGATCGGCATCGCGGTGCGGCGGGACGGCGTTCGGTTGTTTTCGGATTCCGGCTTCTCGTTCGAGGTCGCCGGCGCGTGCAGCGGCCTGCGGTCGCTGCTGGCCATGACGGCGCTGACCGCGGTGTATGCGTTCTTCACGCAGCGCACCTTGGTGAAGAAATGGCTGTTGTTCCTCTTCAGTATTCCGCTGGCGGTCGCGGGCAATATCGCCCGCATCACGACCATCGGTTTGGTCGCGGAAGCGTTCGGCGAGCGGTTCGCGTTGAGCATCTACCACGACTACTCGGGTTACATCGTCTTCAGCGTCGGTATCCTGCTGATGGTTTCCATCGGTTCGCTGATCAACCTCGATTATCGCCGCGTATGGCGGCAATGGAAAGCCCACCTCTTCGCGCCCAATGACCTCCAGCCGGCATAAACACATTCTGTTGGTCTTCGTCCTGCTCGGCGCCGCCGCGCTGGCGTTGGCCTTCGGCGTGGATGTCACGCTGGAGGACCGCCCCGGCGTTCGAATGGCGTTGCCGGCGGAGATCGGCGCTTGGCGGGGGCGCGAGCTGCGCTACTGCCACAACGAGTCCTGCGCCAAGAAGGAGCTCTTTTTGGACGAGTTGACCGGCGACAAGACCAAATGCCCCGCCTGCGGGAGTCCGCTCCACATGATGAGCAAGGAGGAATACGACGCCCTGGCGAAGGACACCCAGTTCATCAAAAGCCGCTATACCAACGCCAACGATCGGGTGCTCTCCGTCGCCATCGTTTTGACGGGGCGGGAGCGGGAAAGCATTCACCGCCCCGAGCGCTGCCTCACGTCGCAGGGTTTCACGATGGAGTCGCGGCGCACGGTGGATGTGCCGATTCCGGGCCGCGAGCCGCTCAAGGTCATGGTGATCGACACGGCGCGCACCTGGGAATCGCCCAGCGGGCCGACCACCTATCGCGGGTATTATGCCTACTGGTTTGTCGGTCAGAATCGCGAGACGCCCTATCATCTCACGCGCATGTTCTGGCTGGCCTGGGACCGCGTCATGCACAGCGTGGCGCATAAGTGGGCGTATATCTCCGTCAGCGGCCCGCGCGACGAAGAAGGCGCCTACCTCGACGAGATGCGCGAGTTCATTGCCGGCTTGCACCCCAGCATCCTCCTGTAGTACATTGGCGCCGCCTACGGGGTTTCGCTCCGCGAGCGCGAACATCGGTTGTGCGTCGCGGAAGGCGGAGCGGTAGCCCCCGTCGGCGAGAGGTTCCAACCATGGATATGCAGGTCAGCGGTGGAGATCGTTCCGGCAAGATGGCGGTGGTCGCGCTCGTCGCGGCGGTGGTCGCTCTGGTCGTCGGGATCATCGGCATTGCTCGCGGAGTTTCGGCGACCCGCGCGGCGCAGGATCTCAGCGCGCGGTTTCAGAACGTCGAGCGGCGGGTCACGGAGACAGCGGAGAGCTCCCAAAACCTATCCGGTCAGATGAATAATTTCGTTAACCGCGCCAATGAGACGCTCTCCACGTTCGGGCGCCGCATCATGACGCTCGAGACGGATGTCAAGCGCCATGAGGAAAAACTGACGGCGCCGCCTCCGCCGCCTCCGTCGCCCGCCAATGTCCGCGCCGCACGACCGGCCGAAGCGCCTGTCAGTCCTTCCGGCAAGGTGCATGAGGTGAAAGAGGGCGACACCCTCGGCAAGATTGCCAAGCAACACAACGTCTCGCTGGCCGACCTCATGAAGCTGAATCCCCAGGTGGATCCCGCCCGCATGAAGATCGGCATGAAGATTGCCCTGCCGTAAGAGCGCCATGGCGCCCCGAGGCGAGGGACGCCGGGAAGTCGGTTCGTTTTTCTTTTTGGATCGCGGATTTCGCAGAAGGACACGGAGAGGCGGTTTTTCCTTCGCTCGCCTTTTCGTGTTTTTTCGCGCTTTTGGTAGTTCTTTTCCTGCGCGTTCCTTCGCGCCATCGGCGGCTCTCAGTTTTCCGAGCATTCGATCAGCGCCCGAAAACCCATGTCGCGCCCGCGATAATCGGCGGGGAAGGGGACGCGGTGGAAGACGCGCAGGAATTTGGGGTCTCGTTCCGCCCAGCTCCCGCCGCACGCGATGGCGCGCCCTTCGGCGTCGGTATCCGAGCACCACTGGAACACATGGCCGACCAGATCGGTCAGCCCGAAAGGATTGGCCGGATAACGTCCCACAGCGGCAGGACCCTCGGCCTCGAGCGGAACGCGGCCTTTGAAACTGCCCCAGCCCCACGGATAGCGCCCGCCGTCAATGCCGCCGCGCGCCGCGTACTCCCACTCGTCGGCGGTCGGAAGCCGAACGCGCCGCCCCAGCCGTTTCCCCAGCCAGTCGCAATAGGCCTCCGCGTCCGCCCGCGTTAGGCCGGTGACGGGATGCGAGCGGCGGCCGCGCGCTACGCGCCAACGATCGCCCTCGCGCTCGATGGCCGGATCGCTCGGCGCGCGCGCCTCCGAGCCGGCGGCGTTCAGATATTCGACGTATTCCGCTGCCGTCACCGGCGCGCGCCCCATCAAAAAAGCGGGAAACTCCCCGC
Source organism: uncultured bacterium (assembly GCA_937935255.1). Lineage (GTDB taxonomy): Bacteria > Verrucomicrobiota > Kiritimatiellia > PWTM01 > PWTM01 > CALGXT01. Next base: position 16,749 of record CALGXT010000048.1, read on the forward strand.
GCCGAGGCGGATGGACATCCGCCCTCTCCGCGCTGCCGAGCCAGGCCGATCCCGCCGGAATCGGCACAAATCCGCGCGGAAGTTTCTCGCTGCGCTGACAGCCGGCCGGCGTCCCCGCGGTCATCAGCGCGGCGAGAAGCGAAAAGAACCGCAATCCGCGGAATATCGTTCGCCGATCCTTAGAGCCTCCTGGATTCATTCGCCGCATCGCGGCCGCACGCGAAGTCGAGGACGGCCGCGACGTTCACGTCGGGCTATCCGCCGGGAAACCGTGCGCCGGCCCGGCCGGATGGATTTGGTTGACCCGCAGCGGAAAACGCAGTTTGAGATCGTCGTTTAGCAACACCTCGATCCAATGGGTTCCCTCTTCCTTGAACGCGACGTTCATGAAGAATTCGACATTGGTCGCCGTGGCTTCGGGGCTGGGAAGTCGAATGGGGATGGGTTTGCCTTCGATAACCTTCGTTCGCTGATCCGGCGCCAGAATCACACTGTGCTGAAAGAAATTCCCTTCCCCGCTGCACCAGCGGGAGACGATGCAAAGCCGGGGATAAACCAAGGGAAACTGGGGTGTGCCGATGGTGTCGAAAAGTCCGATGAGGATGAACTTGCCGTTGCGCTCCTGGCGAACATCATCGCACAAAAGGCAGGCCTGTAAATCGGGCGGTATCGTTTCGTCGCTCATGGCTTCGGGCCTCTATCGGGGATGAGTGTTTCATTCGGACGCCCCGATGTCCAGCGCGAGTTCGATTAGAATGGGACAAGGCGCTTGGAGTGTGGGCGATTCGCGGCGCGCGCGGGAATTCGGGCGAAGCGGGAATCACCCGCGAAGCGCACGAAGACCGCAACGAGAAATCAAACCGAATCTGGAGATCGCGCTCCGCGCCCTTCCGTGTAAAACGTTACAGCGGCGGCCGATGGCCGCCGAAAAGCTGCTCGACGGCTCGAACGGGGACCGACCCAAGCGGTGTGGTGACCTTCGGCCGCCCGATGCGCAACGGCCCGCGCGCTTCCGGGCGCGCAGGCCGTTCGAATTATTCCGCAGCGGGGACTAGTCGAGAATCCCCATCAGGGTCAGCCGAGCCTCTTGCCGCACCGTCAGCTTGGAGCGCAGCTCCTCTTGAGCCTCGTTCAGTTTTTCCTCAACAGCGGCGCGCTCCGCGCGCAGCGCGCGGAGCTTCTCCTGGATGACATCGGCCTCGGCGCTATCCGCGTCTAACGCCTTGCGAAGCTCATCGGCCGCCTGGCGGACGGCGGACTCGTCGCCCGCCTCGACGGGAAGTCCAAACGGGACCCCGCGACCCATCGCGGGTCCGCCGGGGCGAAGTTCGCGCCGCACCTCAAGCACTCTCGCGATCAAGGGCTCGATGAGCGCCCATTCGTCGTCGGTCGCCTTGAGTTGCTCTTTTATTCGCGCGGCATTGAACTGACGTATGCGATCCCGCAGTTGCTCGGGATTGAATTCCCCTGCGCTGGACCTTTGCCCGCGATCGGACCGTTCAACGTCGCGGCCCGGGCGGCGCTCCGGCCGTTGGACTTGCCCGACGCCCGGCGCGCGGGGCGCCTCCTGCGCGATTGCCAGTAATCCCGATAATGCCGCGACGACGGCGGTGCATCGAATTCCCGTTTTGGTTCTCACGATTTTCTTTTCCTTTCTCGCCCGCCAACGGTTGGCGGCGCGTTCGCTTCGGGATTCCTGAAGGGCCGTCGGCGTTCGAAGAAACGCCCTGCGTCGGCCGGCCCATCGCAATCCGCGCGCAATACAACGCCGCGCGCCCCGAAATATTTTAGCGTCGTTCGGAAATTTATGGATGGGAAAGATGAAAGGCGTTGAATCTCGCTCGCCGCGAACGGCGCGCGAAGGCCCCTGCGACGCGCGCGCCTCGAATAACACCGGCCTTCTCGCGCTTCCTCCAACCGGCGCGGAGCCCCGACATGATGCGCGGGCGGGGCGCGAAGATGGCGCAGCGTCGCGTCCGAGAATTCGGACTACGCCGTCGGGCCGGGATCCCTGCTCTCCGCCGGCGCGGCGGCGACGACGCCTTCATCATAGCGCGCCGCGATTCGGTGGCCCGGCGGCACGCGCAGAAATCGTTCATCGTCCCAGGGGCCGTTCACCAGATCGCGCAGCAACGTCAGATCCCCCTGCAGTTTCTCGAAGGCCCACCCCTTTTCGGCGGCGCGAGCGCGGGAGAAACGCTCGAAGCGGTCGTCCGGCTCGACCCCCATTTCGATGAAGGCGAGCCGCGAATACCGGCGCGTGACGTCGCCCAACGTTTCCATCAAGTATTGCGCGTTGTCCTCGCCGTATTCCGCCGCCCATTCCTCGAAGCTGCGGCCCAAGCCGATTTTGCGTTGAATGGACAGTTCCTCGAGATCGCCCGCGTCGCCGCCATGCTCGATCCAGCCGGTGGTGTGGAAATAAGTTCCGGGATGGCTGTCGAAATATTCGCGGTAGCGCCGCCGTCCGCCGAGAAACAGCGCGATGCAATCGTGCGCGCGCGGCAGAATCAACGGCGTGTCGCGCGCAAGGATGCCCCCTAACCCGTTGTTGCACAGTCCGTAGCCCAGCAGAATAGCCTCGCAGGAATTTGCCGGAACCGCGTCAATGCGCGCCTGTAGGCGCTCGCGCATCGGCGCGGCGCCGATGTCGTGCAGCCCTTTCGGCAGAAACTCCACGCGGACCGTGTTCGGGGAGGCGGCAATCGCCGCGCAAAGCTCCCGGCGAAAAATCTCGCACGCGATCAAATGGAGCCGTCGGGGCCGGAATTCCTCCGCCCTGTTCGCGTCCCCTTCGGTCCGATTCCCGCCGGGCGTCATTGGCGATCCTTGTCGCCGGATTCCCCGGGCATTTTCAGCATCGCGTCCAGCCCCTCGAACGCCGCAAACGTGGAAGGCGGCGGCAGGGCGGAAGTGGATGCGCCGGTCGCGCGCACCTTCGCCGTGAGTTCCTTTTCATGTTCGTGCTCATGGCAGTACACACAAAGCAACTCCCAGTTGCTGCCGTCGGGCGGATTGTTTTCATGGTTGTGGTCCTTGTGATGCACCGTCAGCTCGCGCAGGCGGCGCCCCTCAAAGGATCGTCCGCACGAGGCGCATACGTGCGGCAGTATCTTGAGGGCGCGCTCGCGATAGCTCTGCCGCCGCTCCGCCGCTTCGCGACGCAGTGCCGCGATCGCCTCGGGCGGCTGTCCGTCTGGAGGAGTGGAATGCATTACGCCCCTAATCTAACCCATTTGCGGGCCGTTGTCCGCCGGCGGACGGCGGGCGGCCGCCACCGCGGGATGTGGATACAACGGCGATAACGGCTCGGAGGCGATTCCCGCTCGGCGCCGCCGCAGCGCCAGCCGCCCCACCTCCACGGCGTCGGGCGCGCGATCGCCCGCCCTCCACCGCGCCGCGCCGAGTCGTGCGACGACGCCCTGCCGCAGCAAGCGCTCATAGTCCGGACTGACCAATGCGGCCTCCGGCGGGAGTCGAGCGGGCAACTCCTCCGGCGGCGCGACGCGCCAAGCATCCGGATGCGGCTCATCGCCGTCGCCGCGAAAGACGCCGTACCAGCATTCCCCGCGCCGCGCATCGCCGAGAACTGCGACGGCCGCGCCGCCCGTTTCGCGCAACACGACGGCCGCAAGCGCCGCGCCGCTCGAGACCGCGAAGACGGGTTTTCCGCCGGGCAGCGCCAGAAATCGCGCGATCGTTAGCGCCGCGCGCAGACCGGAATACCGCCCCGGCCCTCGTCCGACGATGAACAGATCGAGATCGCGCGGATGCAGCGCGGCGGACCTGAGCAAACGATCGAGCGCCTCAAATAGGGCCCGGTTGCCGCGCCCCGCATCGGGACACCGCGCGAGGCCCGCCGGCCGCTCGTCGTCGAAAAGCGCCAGGCTCGGCATTTCCGAGGAAAACTCCAGCGCCAGGGCCTTCATGCCCGCGCTCCCGCATCGGGCGCCCGGATGCGAATGGCGCGCTCATTCGGCGTCGCCCCCAGGCGCAATTCCACACGCCACGCGCGCGGCGGCAGCAGCGCCTCCGCGCGCTCCGGCCACTCGATCAGCGTCACCCCGCCGCCTTCAAAACATTCTTCCAGACCCAGTTCCTCCGCCTCGCGCGCGTCCGCAACGCGGTAAAGGTCGGCATGAAAAACGATCCGATCGCCGTGGTATTCGTTGATCAGCGTGAACGTGGGGCTGTGGACCGGCTCCCGCGCGCGAAACGCCCGTGCGACGCCGCGCGCGAAAACGGTCTTGCCCGCGCCGAGGTCGCCCGTCAGCGCCACGACGGCGCCCGTCGGCAGCGCGCGCGCGAATTCGGCGGCGATCGCCTCGGTTTCTTCAACCGAGGTCGAGCGCCGTTCTATTTCGAAAGTGCTCGTAGCCGTTGCCCTCGAAAATCTCGGATTTTCCGGCCGCATCCACGACGCGCAGCTCGCCGACGTTCGCCGTGACTTGCCCGATCCGCGCGCACGGCAAAGGAAATTGTTTCGCCCAGACCGGCTCGAAATCGGCCGCGCGGTCGGGCCGCACCGTGAAAAGCAGCTCGAAATCCTCGCCGTCGCATAGCGCATGCGCAACGGGCGGAAGATCGTCTTCCATGGCATGGGCGTCTTCCGATAGCGGTACGCGGTCCAGTTCGATTTCCGCGCCCACGCCGCTTTGCTCGAAGATGCGCCGCAAATCCGCCGCCAGTCCGTCGCTCACGTCCATCATCGCCGAAACCCAGCGGCGCTCCGCCAGCCAGCGTCCTTCCGCGACCCGCGGCTCGAAGGCCAGGTGCCGTCCGCGCAAACTGCCGCCGAGCCGACCGGTGACATAGACGGCGTCGCCGGGCCGCGCGCCGGAACGGAGCGCGGCCTGCCCGCGCGGGACGCGGCCGACCGCGAAGGCGTGCAGTTCGAGCCGCTCGCCTTGCGCGAGATCGCCGCCGACGATCACGGCGCCGTGTCGGCCGCACAGCGCTGTCGCGCCGCGATAGACCGCCTCCAGCCGCGAAATCGGCATGTCGCGCGGCGCGACGACATCGAACAGCAGCCACAGCGGCTCGCCGCCGCCGGCGGCGATGTCGCTCAACACGCGCCCGGCGGCCTTGTGGCCGATGCCTTCCGGCGGCGCGTCGGGCAGAAAATGCACGCCCTCGATCACCGGATCCGTGGTCAGGAGCCAGTCGTAGCGCGATCCCTCCACCGTGACCACCGCGCAATCATCGCCGATGCCGACGGCGACGTCCGGTCGCGCGCCGACGAGCGCGGCCAGCCGGCGAATCGCGCCGCGCTCGCCGATTTCTCGCAACTTTGCGTCCATGCGTCGAAAGCTATATCAATCGGCGCCGCCCTTCAACCTTGTGAAAACCAGCTCCGCCACGATTCTCCGCTCCAAAGCGATGTCCAAAAAAAGCTTCTTCTTCTGGAATGCCGCCGCCCCAGCGGTATGAATAGGCGCGCCGATTCCCTCCGCATAACAGGCGTTTGCTTCATGTTTCGCCCTTTTTCGCTCGGCGCCCCTTGCGGACAAGGGAGACGACGATACGCAAAATCATGTCCGACCGGACACAATTAATACGTAATCGCATAGGGCGGGCCCGGGATGGCTATTGAAAAGGGGTTTCCGATGGATTGTGGGCGGGAACAGCCGCGATCAAGAAAGCCGCTCCAATATTTCCCGCTGCAGCGCGTGATGAAGTTGAAACGCCCGCTCGCCCAGGTACCCGTCCGGCCACAACGCCCTGGGCAATAGGGGATCAGAGGACATGACCTCAACATAGGCGGCGAACGCCTCGTTTCGTAGTTCACGCAAGGCCGTCGCGTCGAATTCGTTCGATTTGACCCCCTTTAGAACAGGGGTGGCTGTTTCAACAAAACGGCTCTGACGTTCCCGAAGCCGATCCATTTTCCACGCCTGTCGAGCAACTTCCGAATCCTTTTGCCCCAGCACGGTGCGGGCTTCGAATAGGACGGCATAATTGTTTGCGCCTGCCGCTTCGACCATGTCCTGAAACGCCGGACGGATATCGTCGGGCGACACAAAAAGGCTCTCCTGTAAGCGCCCCATGCCCAACTCCGTCACTAATCGGGCCAAATTACGGCGATATCCCCGGTTGCGCTCGGGCACATCGTAGGAGAGCAGCCACCATGTGCCGCGCCAGCGCCGATTCCACCGCTTGCCCGGACGGAGCGCCGGTGGCAGCAAATCCCAACTTTTTTCCGGCGCGGGCAGGAGAACCGGATCGCGTCCCTTATTGCGGCGATAGGCGATCCAGCCGGCGCGCCGCAACCGGTATTGCGCTTCCCGATAACGTCGGGCGTTCGTATCGGGCGCCGTCCAGAGCAACGAGCGCCCCCGCGTGGCGAGAAAACTGATCCACTCGATAGCCGTGTAGAGCAAAAGAGACGTTGCCGCGCGCCTTGCGATGGGCCAACAAATGTCTTTATGGCGGAAATAGCGGGACTCCTCCTTCGTCGTTGGGCGGTCCGCCAAAGGCACAATCTTCTGGGCCGTTTTCATTGCTCGATCCTCCCGGAATATCCGATCTGGAGCACACGATGTTGACCTCAAAATACACGAGTCGTCGAATCCAAAATACACAAATACTTGTCCGACCGGACACACTTAACACGTATTTTAGGGGCGCCGGAGGAAAGGATTTCGCCGGCGGCCGCGAGTTGGAATCGCGAGAAGGGGGCCTGAGCGGGAGCACGATTGATTATGGCCGGCGGGGGATTGAATCTGGCGGTGGAGCGGCGGCCCATCGCGGAAAAGCGATTGTCGTCGCAGGGATCATGGGCGAATTGGAGCCGCTGCTCGTTCGCCCGTCTTCAAAATAAACAGGCAGCGCAGAACCGGTCGTGAAAAGTCCTGGGGAAAAACATAGCGGATGACGAGGGTCCCGCCCCTCCGTCGCCCAAGGCGCCTTGTGCGCCCGAGCCACAGGGGAGTTATAACGGCGCCGGCATCGTCCGGCTTCGATTGACGGTATCGCGCCCGACGCGCATATTGACCGACCGATAGGGCCTCAGGGCAGCAAATATGAACAGCGAATCATTGACGGCGGAAAAAGGCTGGAGCGAGCGGCAATGGATCGCGCGCGACGACTTTCTGCGCCGCGCCGCGCGTTCGGCGTCCGATGCGGCCGGCGGACCCTGGCCGGTGCTCGTACGCGGTTGCCGCGTTGCCATGCGGACCTACACGACCGGTTTTTTCATCGTGAGCCGATTTCTGCCGCCGGCCAAGCGCGAGGTGGTTGAAGTCATCTACGCCGCGGTCCGCTACCCCGATGAGGTGGTGGATACGTTTCCGTTGTCGCCCGCGGAGCGGGAGGCCCGAATGGACGCGTGGGCCGCGGCGTACGAAAAGGCGTTGAATGCGCCGAACTTGCGCGCCGCGCTCGACGCCGGCACACCGGCCTTTCTGGCGGGGTTTGTCGAGGCCGTGCGCCGCTTCGGGATTCCGCACGAGCACTACCGCGACTTCCTCGCCGCCATGCGGCGCGATATCCGTCCACGACCGTTCGAGACGATGGACGACCTCATCGCGAACTACGTCCATGGCAGCGCCATCGTCGTCGGCTGGTTTCTCACCTATGCCTACGGCGCGAGCGCGCCGTCGGAGTTTCCGCGCGCGCTCGAAGCGGCGCGCGATCTCGCCGTCGCGCTTCAGTTGACCAATTTCTTGCGCGATGTCGCGGACGATTGGCGTCGGGGCCGATTGTACATCCCGCTCGATTACCTGCGCGCGGAGGGCCTGCCGCAGCCGAATCCGCTCGACCCCGCGCAGCGCGAAGGCTTCGGACGCGCCGTTCGGCGCGTGGCCGAAACCGCACGCGACGGCTATGCGCGCGCCGCGGCCAACCTCGACGCCTATGCGCCCGAATGCCGCATCGCCATTCGCGCTTGCATTGACGTGTATGGGCTTCTAAACGACCGCATTCTCCGCAGCCCGCGCGGCATCGAGCGCCGCGAGAGCGTGCCCGGCCGCGAAAAATGGCGCGTGTTGCCGGTCTCGAAATATTGGCGCATTCCGGCGGCCTATCTCCGCGCCCGCCGCGATGCGCGCTGGATGGCCGCCTCAGCAGGAGGGGAGATCGAACCGTGAAGCTCGAGCGGGGGCGAGCCGGCAAATCGTCCCGATGATTTCGGCCGTGGCGGATGGAGCGGGCATCGTCGCAGATCGGACAGAACGTCGCAAAATCCGAGGCGCGCCGCCGCCGACATCGGACCCGCGATTATCACGATTTTCCCGCCCCTGGCGCCACAAAACCGTGTCCGATCGGACATGGTTTTGTGGAACCGTAGGCCGAAACTTCTTCGCTGACGGGTAACAAAAACGTGTCCGGTCGGACAGCGATTTGTTACATCCTGGGCCTCCATTGCGTTCGCGGAGCTTTCACCGAGCGGACGCCCCCCGAACGCGGACCGCGTGGCGCGCGCGGCATCGGGATTCCGCGGTTTCCAAGGCTTGGAAAAAAACGCGAACATTTTTCCAAGCCTTGGAAGACACGCGTCTGGCGCAGCGAAAATCAGCCGAGACGGACGTTGTCAATCAGCCGCGTGGCGCCGATGAAAACCGCCACCAGGGCGAGGCAGGGGTGGTCGCAGCGCGCCACGGGCTCGAGGGTTTCGTCGTCCGCGATTTCCGCGTAATCGAGC
>CALGXT010000049.1 GCA_937935255.1 uncultured bacterium
TTCGACGGCTTCCGCCACGACCCGGCGCGCCGCCTCGAAATCGCCGCGCGCCCGCAGCAAAACGGCCTCCAGGCTCATCGGCTCCGCGGCGGCGCGGCCCGCGCGCTCCAAATCGCGGCGGGCGGCGCGGGCCATTTCGAGCGCGCCCTCCCATTCCCCGCTTTCCGCCAAACAGACCGCCAGGTTATAGGCCAGCGCGCCCGCCGCCGCGACATCGCCCAACGCCTCGGCGCGGTCCAGCGCCGCGCGAAAGAGGGGGCGCGCCCGTTCGCCGCCCGCGCGCCGGTGCGCCAGCGTTGCCGCGCGCGAAAGCTTCGCCAACTCCGCGTCCTCCGCTGCGGGCGGAGGCGCCGGCGTTCGGCAGCCCGCGCCCAATCCGACACAAAGGATGGCCCAAAAGACCGCGCGCCCGAGCTTCATGGCGCGCCCCTCCCCGCCGCCGGCGCGGGCAGCGGCAACGCTTCGATCGGCGGCGGTCGGTTCATGTAGCGCCTCAGAAACCAATGCTCTTGCAGGCCCGCGAGGATCTGCTCGGCCTCGCGCAGGGTCGCCTGCGTCTGTAAGACGAGACCCGGCGCGTCGCGCAGCTCGCCGCGCAGCGTCTCCGCCGCTTCGGGCAGCGCGCCGGCCGCCTGGCGGACGTCTTCCAGAATCGCATCCACTTTCTTCAACGAGGATTCCAATTGCGCCGTCATCTCTCGCACTCGGCCCAGAATGGCTTCGGCCTCCAGGGCCAATGTCGGATCGCGCAAGACGCGGCCTACCGCGCCCTCCCCGCGTTCGATGCCCTCGACAATCGAGCGTACGCCGGCCAGGGTGCGCTGCAATTCGCCCTCGGGATCATGGAGGCTCGCCGCGACCCGACGGTACTCGGCGAGCGTGCGCTCCGTCTCCTCAAGCAACGGCAACACGGCGGCCTGGAGCTGACCGGCGATTTCGGTGACCAACTCGATCAACTCCGTGTCTTTACGCACCGGCAGTGTCGCGCCCTCCTCGGGCAAGGGGGCGGCGGCGCCGGCGGTGATTTCAATAAAGGAATCGCCCGCGATGCCGAATTGTTTCTTCACGACCGCGACGGAATCGGCGCGGATAAAACGGAGAAACTGGCCGCGCACGCGCAGCAACGCATGCATGGCGCCGTACTCGTCCACATAAATGCGATCCACCCGCCCGATGGAGGTGCCGAGCAGCTCCACATTGGAGCCTTGCTGCAAACCGAAGGTGCCCTCCTTGGGGAACGTGATGCGGATTTCACGGGTCGGCTCGAACCATTGTTGCGCCCGGCCCACCAGCAAGACGCCGGCCGCCACCAGTACGATCGTGACCAGCACGAAAACGCCCGCGATCTCGTTCACGTAGCGGAACCGAAATGGCTTGACCGTTTTTTCCATGGACGACTCCGATTGTGCGGGTTTTCCGCCGCCGAATCAACCGCCATTGCCGATAATTTCGGCGTCGCTCCCGTCCGGATTCCACTCCACCGTGCGAAGCGCGCCGGCCTCCGACGAGACTGGCGCAAGACCGGGATCGCGGGCGGTGATCCATAATACGCCGGCGCCGCGCGCGCGGGCGGCATCCGCCGCTTTTCCGAACGCCGCCAGATCGCCGGGTTCCGCGCCGCGTTCGGGGTGCTCCAATATGAGCAAATCCGGCGCGCCCAGCAAAGCCCGCACCCACTGCGCCCGCTGCAATTCACGCGGCGGCGTCCAGGCGGCCCGACCGGAGGGCAGCGCCGTCAAGCCGAGCGCATGGGCGATGCGCTCGGCTTCCGCCCGCCATTCTCTGAGACGCCGATGCGTATGATGCAGACGCGCCAGCAGCACATTCTCATCCACGTCCAGGTTGCTCACCCAGGCGGCGCCGCAAAAGACCCGGCCGATCCGCGCGCGCCGATGCTCCGCCGCGGCGGGCGAGAGCGCGCTCCAGTCCTCGCCGGCGAACCGCACGGCGCCCTCCAACGGCGCCTCGATGCCCACCGCGGCGTTCGCGAGCCGGCGCACGCGGCGGTCGTCCTCCTCCGTCGCGAGCAGAAACACGCAATCGCCCCGCCCCACCCGCAGCGTCAACGGGGCCTCGCCGGGCCACCGCACGGCCTCGAACTCCAGCCAGGGGACTTGCCCGCTCATAGATAGGTCAGTCCGGAAACGACCGCCGAGACGAAGAACAGCGCCGCCACGGAACGCATGACGCCCCGCGAGGCGGCTTGCGGCACCTCCGTGAGCGCGCCCCGCACCGAAAGACCCTCGATCGAACAGATCACGGCCATCAGCCAGCCCGGCGCCAACGATTTCACGACAAGATTCAGGAGATCGGGGCCGCTGATAGCGCGAAAGATGCTGTCGAGAAACGCCCGGCCCGCGCCGACCGGCGCCTGCAGCAGATGGCCGCCGAGATAACCGCTCGCGAGCGAAACTGCGATGAAAAAAACGGTCAGGCAGAATACCGAGAGGGCGACGCCCACCGCGCGCGGCAGTATCAGGTAGGCGAGCGGATCGAGCCCCTGCGAATCCAGTACTTCGATTTCGCCGGCGACCCGCATAGACGCCAGCTCGGACGCCATGGCGGTGCCGCTGCGTCCGATGACGATGAAATTCACGAGCAGCGGCCCGATCTCTCGCACGACGACCGCCACCAGCAGCGGTCCGACGAGCGCCGACTGGCCCATGCGGGCGAGCCAGAGACGCGCCTGCAAGACCACGGCCAGCCCCACTGCGACCGCCACGATTCCGATGAAACGAAGCGCGTGAACGCCGGTGAACAGAATCTGTCGGGCGAGCACGTTGCGCGTCGTCCGCGGCCACCGGGAGGGCCGCGACGCCAGGGACAGCAGGGTTCCGGCCGTCGAAGCCACCTCCCAAAAACCGCGCCACGAGGTCACGACGGGCGCGCCCAATCGAGCCAGTACACTCATTTCGCTTTCATCGCCGCCCTGAGCGCGCGGCGCGGACGACGGGGCCGCGCCCGGAACACGCGCGCGAAAGCCCCGCCGCCGGCCGATGCGCCCAGACTAGCGCATCTTCCTGGAAAACTCGGACATGGCCGCCACAAACCGCTCCTGCGCCTTGCGCACCTCCGGATCGTCCATGTAGGGCATGATCTTCATCATCGCTCCGCCCATGCGCATCGCCATCCCGCGCATCTTTTCCTCGTTTTCCCGCATTTCTTTGGGACGATCGGCGAGCGCGTCCGGATTCGGATAGCGCTTTTGCAGCTTTTCCGCCTCCGGCGCGAGCTTCTCCATGCGGTCCGTGTGCGCGTTCATCGCCGCCGCCACCTTCTTCGCGCTGTCGGCTTTTTCCAAATCCGCTACATAGGCTTCCATGGCGCCCAACATTTTTTTCTGGAACCGCTGCAAGTCCGCGTATTTGCCTCCGCCGCCGCAGCCCGCCGCCATCAACGCGCCCGCCGCGATTACAACCGCCATCCACCGTGCGCTCATGCCCGTTCCTTTTCGACGCCGATCGGCGTCCCGTCATTTGGCGACGCCCGCGCCGAGCGCGCGCCCGGCCGACAAACATCGTCTGAAAGAATTGTGGCAGACTTCGGGCCGCACGACAAGCCGTCGCGCTCCGCCCAGGGCCAGGCCCGGAGAAACCAAATCGAACCTCCACAAGTCGAGTTAGGTGTGGCCGATCGGACACTTCTAATTCAACTGTTCGAGGGTGGGCGCGAAACAAACCGGCCCGGGATTTTGCCTCCGCGCGCCGCCATTCAACGACTTACGGTTCGGCAACTCGGCTCGGTGACTGTCCCCATGCTCGGCGCCTGTCCCCAAATCATCCGGAGAAACCGGATCGAACCTCCACAAGTCGAGTTAGGTGTGGCCGATCGGACACTTCTAATTCAACTGTTCGAGGGTGGGCGCGAACCAAACCGGCCCAGGGATTTTGCCTCCGCGCGCCGCCATTCAAGACTTGACTCGGGACTCGGCGACTGGCCCCAAATCATCTCTCCGTCTCCAACTGTTTCCAATTCGGGTCTGAAAAAACGAGGAAACCGCGCCTTGACAACGCGAGGCTCGCCGCTAGGCTCGCGGTCATGCGCCGACGCCGTTTCGATGCCGGTTTATGGCTCTTGCAACGCCAACGGCTCCATATCGCGGACCCCGAGCCGCCCCCGCCCTACGCCGTGCAGCCGATCGGCCCGACCGTGGCGGAGTTTGCTCGTCGCATCGGGCGGCACGGCGATCTGTGGCGGCAAGTCCTCCAAGGCGAGTGGGCGGCCATCGTCGGCGATTCCCTCGCGCAACGGACGCGGCCCGGCGAGCTGCGGGGGGACACCTTGATTGTGTATGTCCGGCACGCGATTTTCCTCCACGAGCTGGCCCGCGATCGCGCCGCCGCCGCGCGTTTGATCGCCAACATTCGGGAACGCTGCCCCGACGCGCCAATTCGGGCGGTGCGATTCCAGGCCGACCCCGGCGAACATCCGTCCGCTTCGGAGTCCTCCCCGGCGAAGGGCAGCCCGCCTCAAAAAAAATAAAGACCGCCCGGCGGTCGGACCGCGGGCGGTCTTTTTGATCTCTTCGATCGCTTGGAGGCTATTCCTCGATCTTGATCGCCTCGACCGGGCAATTGCCGGCAGCGTCACGGCAGGCATCTTCGGCCGAGGGCGGCACGACCGGCGACTTCGCGGCGGCCACGCCGTCTTTCATCTCGAACACATCCGGGCAGGTGTCCACGCACAACTCGCAGCCCGTGCAGGTATCCGCATCCACGGAGACTTTCATGGTTATTCTCGCTTTCCGGTTAGTAGGCCTTTACCGCACCGCGCAGTTCAGGCCAGTATATACTTGCCTTTGTAATCCTCAAGGATTTTGATGTAGTTGGCGCGCTCGAACGCGGCGGGATTTTCGACCGCCTGCTGGCTCATGGCGCCCTTCATCTCGGCGACGGACTCGTATTCTTTCGAGGCCATCCAGGTCTGGAGCTCGTCGAGCATCGTGCGCAAATGGCCGACGCCGTTCTTGAGCAGGGCCGAGCACGTCATCGCCGCGTCCGCGCCGGCCAGCAGATACTTTGCGGCGTCGCGCCCGCTATGAACGCCGGTGGTGCCGGCCAGCGAGGTCTTGACGCGGCCGTGCAGGATGGCGATCCAGCGCAACGGAAGCCGCATTTCCGCCGGCGCGCTCAAATTGAGATCGCTGCGGACCTCCATTTCGTCGAGGTCGAAATCCGGCTGATAGAAACGATTGAAGAGCACCAATCCGTCGGCGCCGGCCTCCGCCAGCCGAACGGCCATGTTCGCCGTGGAGCTGAAATAGGGGCTCAACTTCATCGCCACGGGGATTTTCACCGCGGCTTTGACCGCGCGGACGACGTCCAAATACATCTCCTCGACTTCCGCGCCCGTGCGGTGGGGGTCCGTGGCGATGTAATAGGTGTTGAGCTCGATCGCCGAGGCGCCCGCCCGCTCGATTTCGACGGCGTAATCCGTCCAGCCCTCGGGCGATATGCCGTTGATGCTGCCGATGATCGGGATGTCCACCGCCGCGCGCGCGGCGGCGATCAGCTCCAGGTATTTTTCCGTGCCGACATGGTAGTCGCCCACATCGGGAAAATAGGAGAGCGCCTCGGCGAAGCTCTCCGTGCCCGCGCTCAACAGGTGATCGAGCGCGTCGGCGTCGTGCCGAATCTGCTCCTCGAAGATCGAGAAGAGCACGATGGCGGGGGCGCCGGCGTCCTCGAGTTTCTTGATGTCCTCCAGCCGTTGCGATAGCGGCGAGGAGGACGGGACGATCGGGTTCTTCAGTTTCAAGCCCAGGTAGGTGGTGCTCAGGTCCATGGCTTTTTCCTTTCTAGCTTGCGAAGGCGCGCGTTGGGGTCATTCCGCCGTCGGGGCGGCCGCCGGCTCCGTCGGCGGCGTTTGCAGCCATTGCTGATACAGCGTCCAGCGCTGATCCACGTCCGCTTGCGCCAGTTGCAACAACCGCGCCGCCTCGTCGGGCTTGCTGAGCGACAGCATTTTGAATCGCGTTTCGCTGTAGATGTAGTCCTTCAACGGAATCGAGGGCGGCTTGCTGTCGATCGAAAGCGGATTGAGCCCCTGCGCCGCCAGGCTCGGGTTGTAGCGGTACAGAATCCAGTGACCGCTGTTGACCGCCGCCTTTTGCTGATCAAAACCCTTCTGCATGTTGATGCCGTGGGCGATGCAATGGCAGTAGGCGATGATCAGCGAAGGTCCGTCGTAGGCTTCCGCCTCCAGGAACGCCTTGAGGGCGTGGCGGGGATTCGCGCCGACGGAGATGCGGGCCACATAGATGTTGCCGTAGCACATGGCCATCATCCCGAGGTCCTTCTTGCCCGCCGGTTTGCCGCTGGCCGCGAATTTCGCGACGGCGCCGCGCGGGGTGGATTTCGAGGCCTGGCCGCCGGTGTTGGAGTAAACCTCGGTGTCGAGCACCAGCGCGTTGACGTTGCGTCCGCTCGCCAGCACATGATCGAGGCCGCCGTAGCCGATGTCATAGGCCCAGCCGTCGCCGCCCAAAATCCAGACGCTCTTCTTCGTCAGCGCGTCGGCGATCGAGGCCAGGTGTTTCGCCTGCCAGGAGTTCAGGCCCGAGAGCTTTTTCTTCAATTCGGCGACGCGCGCGCGCTGCGCGGCGATTTCGGCCTCGGTGCGCTGCGGCGCCCCCACAATCTCCGCGACGAAGGCGTCGCCCAGCTCCGAACGCAGGGTCTGTAGCAGTTCGATTGCGAACTCGCGTTGCTTATCGAGCGTGAGGCGGAAGCCCATGCCGAATTCGGCGTTATCCTCGAACAGCGAGTTCGACCACGCGGGGCCGCGGCCTTCGGCATTCGTCGCCCAGGGCGTCGTGGGCAGATTGCCGCCATAGATCGAGGAACAGCCGGTGGCGTTGGCGATGATGGCGCGATCGCCGAACAACTGGCTGAGAATCTTGACGTAGGGCGTCTCGCCGCAACCGGTGCATGCGCCGGAGAACTCGAACAGCGGCTGCGCGAACTGAACGTCCTTGATGGAGCTCAAATCCAGGCCGCCGCGATCCACTTCCGGCAGACCGAGGAAGAACTCCCAGTTCGCCTTTTCGGCCTCCCAGATCGGCTCTTTTTCGGCCATGTTGATCGCCTTGTGGCCAACGCGCGTCTTGCTCTTCTTGGGGCACACTTCGACGCAAAGACCGCAGCCGGTGCAGTCCTCCACCGAGACCTGCAGCGTGTAGCGCTTGCCCGGGTTGGCCTTGTCCTTCCACTCGACCGATTTGAAGGTCGCGGGGGCGCCCTCCAGCGCGGAAGGCTCGTAAATCTTGGAGCGGATGCACGAGTGCGGGCAGATCAGGCCGCACTGGCCGCACTGGATGCATTCGTTCTCGTCCCAGACGGGCACGAAGAGCGAAATATTGCGCTTTTCCCACTTAGTCGTGCCGGTCGGGAACGTGCCGTCCACCGGCATTTTGCTCACCGGCAAGTCGTCGCCAAGCCCGGCCATGATGGGCGCGGTGACTTCCTGCACGAAGGCGGGGGCCTTGGGCGAGACCACCGGCGGCAGCTCGCGGCGGCTCGTGGCGGCGGCCGGCACCGGCACTTCGCGCAGGTGCTCCAGCGTCATGTCCACGGCCTTGTAGTTCTTCTTGACGATCTCTTCGCCCTTGCGGCCGTAAGTCTTCTTGATCGCGTATTTGATCTTCTCGATCGCCTCGTCCTTGGGCAGGACGCCGGAAATCGCGAAGAAGCAGGTCTGCATGATCGTGTTCACGCGGCTGCCCATGCCGGCGTCGAGCGCGACGCGCGAGCCGTCAATCGCGTAGAATTTCAGCCGCTTGGCGATGATCTGCTCCTGGACTTTCCGCGGCAGCTTGTCCCAAACCTCTTCCGGCGTGTAGGGGCTGGAATTGAGCAGGAAGGTCGCGCCCTCCTTCGCGTATTTCAGAACGTCGACCTGATCGAGGAAGATGAACTGGTGGCAGCCGATGAAGTTGGCGGACTGGATCAGATAGGGACAATGCATCGGCTCCGGGCCGAAACGCAGGTGCGAAACGGTGCGCGAACCGGCCTTTTTGGAGTCATAGACGAAGTAGCCCTGGGCATAGAGGTCGGTCTCCTCGCCGATGATCTTGATCGAGTTTTTGTTCGCGCCGACCGTGCCGTCGGCGCCGAGGCCGAAGAACATCGCGCGCACAACGCTGTCGGGCTCGGTGATGAAGTTTCGATCGTAGTCCAGGCTGGTGTGCGACACATCGTCGTGAATGCCGACCGTGAAGTGGTTTTTCGGGGCGGTTTTTTTCAGTTCGTCGAAGACCGCCTTGACCATCGCCGGCGTGAATTCCTTGGAGGAGAGGCCGTAGCGCCCGCCGACGATCTTCGGCAGGCCCGCGGCGATTTTCAGCGTTCCCGCCGTGAAAGCCTCGTTGACGGCCGTGACGACGTCCTGATAGAGCGGCTCGCCCGCGCTCCCCGGCTCTTTCGTGCGGTCCAATACGGCGATCGCCTTGACAGTCGGCGGCAGCGCGGAGAGGAAATGCGCGGCGGAAAACGGGCGGAACAGGCGAACCGCCACCAGCCCGATCTTTTCGCCGCTGTTTTTCTTCGCCCAATAGTCCAGCGTGTCGCGCACGGTTTCCGAGCCGGAACCCATGATCACGATCACCCGCTCGGCGTCCGGGGCGCCGAAATAATCGAAGGGCTTGTAGGCGCGGCCGGTCAGACCCGCGAATTTCGCCATGGCGCGGGCGACGATTTCCGGCGTCTTCGCGTAGAAGGGATTGACGGTTTCCCGCCCCTGGAAATAGACGTCCGGATTTTGGGCCGTGCCGCGCAATACAGGGCGATCGGGGGAGAGCGCTCGGGCGCGATGGGCGATGACCAGCTCGTCGGGGATCATCGCGCGAATGCGTTCATCCTCAATCATCTCGATTTTCGCGACCTCGTGCGAAGTGCGGAAGCCGTCGAAAAAGTGCAGGAACGGCACGCGCGCCTCCAGCGTGGAGGCTTGAGCGATCAGCGCCATATCCATCACCTCCTGCACGGAGGCGGAGGCGAGCAGCGCGAAGCCGGTCTGGCGCACGCTCATCACGTCGGAATGATCGCCGAAGATCGAAAGCGCCTGGCAGGCGAGCGAGCGAGCCGAGACATGGAACACCGTCGAGGTCAGCTCGCCGGCGATCTTGTACATATTCGGAATCATCAGCAGGAGACCCTGCGACGCCGTGAACGTGGTGGTGAGCGCGCCGGTCTGGAGGGCGCCGTGCACCGCGCCCGAGGCGCCGCCCTCGCTCTGCATCTCGACGACGGTCGGAACCGTCCCCCAAATGTTCCGGCGGCCCTGGGCCGACCATTCGTCGGCCCACTCGCCCATGTTCGAGGAGGGCGTGATCGGATAAATGGCGCAAACTTCGTTGGTCTTGTGCGCGATATAGGCGGCGGCCTCGTTGCCGTCAATAATGGCGATGCGTTTCTTGTCCATATTCGTGTTTTCTTTCCGTTGTGAATCGGCGAAGGCGTGGAGCCGTTGGACTCCATCCGCGCGAGCGCGGTGAGCCTGCCTTTATAGTGAAACCGCCCGATTTCCGCAAGCGTGTTTTGATTTCGATCGCGGGAAGGCGCATCTCCGGCCCTACGTCAGTCGCGTCGGCGCCCGCGGGCCGGGAATCGTTCGCAGCCCTTTCCCGAACCGCGAGCCTATTGGCGACGCTCGGAGATGAGCGCGATCGGCTTCCCTCGATTGGATCCCTCCGACGCTCGATCGGCCCTCGGATCAGCGATAGGGTTCCAACGCGCGGGGCGGGCCGAGCAGCGTTTGGTACAACACGGCGCGGCGCAGAGCCGAACGCCCCATCGGCAGCGAAACGCGCCGGCGGCGCCGCCGCGCGGAGGCGGCGATCGGAAAAGCCGCGACGCCCTGAAACGCCAGCCCCGAAACCGGCGCCGTCGGCGAGACCGGCGCCACGGCGTCGGCCGCGCGCTCGCTCGTTTGCGCCGCGACGACCTCCTCGCGCGGCAACGGCGGGGGCGCCGCCGGTCGCTTTCGCGAGACGGCGGGGCGCGCCGGCTTCGGTCGCGCGATGGGCGGCGGAGTCGCGGCGGGCGGCGGTGGTATCTCCGGCGGCGGAGCGAAAGTCGGCGGCGGGGGCGCGGTGCTCGGCGTGGGCGGCGGCGCACGCGGCGTCGGGCGCGGCGGCGGGGCCGACTCGCCGCTCAATTCCTTCAGAAAGCGGCGAAGCTCCTCTTCCGGATCGAGAACGGAGGGGGGCGGCGGCGGGGGTTCCCCCATCGGCATCGTGGGCGGCGGCAGTTGACGCTTCCGCCGTTTCGCGTTCTGCGCGGCGATCTGGATGACGAACCAGACGATCGCCACCACGATGTAGATGAGGTTTTCCAAACCGCTATCGGCTGACCAAAGCCGCTGCATCGTCTCCGAGTCCTGTTCGATCGCCGCCCGTGCCGCGATCAGCGCGACGGTTGTTCGGGGCCGGGCTTTTCATCGCCGCCGGCGATGGATTCCCGCATGGAGGTGTCCGCCAGGATGTTCTGCATCCGATAGTAATCCATGATGCCCAGCTTCCCTTCGCGGAAGGCCTGCGCAATGGCGAGCGGCACCTCGGCCTGCGCGGCGATGACCTTGGCCTGCATTTCCTGGACGCGGGCGCGCATTTCCTGCTCGGCCGCAATGGCGGTGGCCCGGCGGCCCTCGGCCTCCGCCTGGCGCAATTTCTTGTCGGCCTCGGCCCGCTCGGTTTCGAGCAGCGCGCCGACGTTGGCGACCTCGCGCGCGCCGCTGACGCCCGCGACGCTGACATCCGCAATGTCAATCGAGACAATCTCGAACGCGGTCTGGGAATCAAGGCCGCTGTCGAGCACCTTGCGGCTGATGTGATCCGGATTCTCGAGCACGGACTTGTAGGAGGGCGAGGAGCCGATGGCGCTGACGATCCCCTGCCCCACGCGCGCGATGATCGTATCCTCGGTCGCGCCGCCGACGAGTCGCGCGAGGTTCGCGCGCACCGTCACGCGCGCCTTGACGAGCAGCCGAATGCCGTCCTTCGCCACGGCGTCGAGCATCGTCGTGCCCTTGGAGGGATCGGGACAGTCAATGACCTTCGGGTTGACGCTCGTGCGCACGGCGTCGTACACATCGCGCCCGGCGAGGTCAATCGCCGCCGCGCGCTGGAAACTCAACTCGATGTTCGCCTTGTCGGCCGCGATCAGCGCCTGAACGACATTGATGACGTTGCCGCCGGCGAGGTAGTGGGCCTCGAGCGGATCGGTCGCGATGTCGAGCCCGGCCTTCACCGCGCGGATGCGCGCGTCCACGATCAGGGTCGGCGGGATGCCCCGCAGTTTCATGCCGAGCAGGTTGAAGAGGCTGACGCGGGCGCCGGACATTGCCGAGCGCACCCACAGCTTCAGGAAGTAGAAGAAAATCGCGACAATCACCAGGGCGCCGATGCCCAACAGCAGCAATAGAATCGTCCCAAAGGTCTGCATATCCGTTCACTCCGCGGTTCGGGTTTATCGAAACCGCGCGCACTCTACTCCCCGCCGCGCCGCGCCGCAACCCCGGAAACGCAAACGACGGGCCGAAAAAAAGAGGGGGCGGCGGGGACCCTTCCAACCGTTGGGCGCGCTCCACCGTTGGGCGGAACGTTGGTCCGCCTGCAGCATCTTTCTACGGCCGGCTCTCGGCGCCGGCGCCAAGTTCGGTCCGAGCGGATTTCGCCCCCGCGTCCTGCTCGAGCCGAAAAGCGCGGCGTCCGGCTATTTTGCCTCGTTGACCATTCGGATGACCTTGTCCTCGACCTCGCGCGCGACCTCGACGAGCGCGGGATTATCCGAAAGCGCGGCGAGCATGGGCGTCGGCTTGATCAGCCCGATCTTCGTGACGCCTCTTTCCGTGAATACGGAAATACGGCACGGCAACGCCATGTTCAGGCGCATATCGGCGGACAACACCTTGAACGCTTGTTGCGGATTGCACACCTCGAACACCTTGCACTGCTCGGCGAAGGCAACACCTTTGCCGCGGAGCGTTGCGCCCAAGTCGTGAATATGCAGCACTCCGAAGCCGAGGCGACGAATGGCGCCCTCGAGATCGGCGGCCGCTTGCTCGAACGTCTTGCCGGTCTCCAGGATGTAGTACATTTTTCGATTTTCTTTTTTCGACAGTCTTGCCGAAGTCACGTCGGATGCTGAGGCCGACTCCGGAAGCGGGAATTTACTTACCCGAACGGTCGGGCGAGTCTTTTTTCGGCGTGTTCGGTTTTTCGCCGCCGGGCGTCCTCCTTCGGAGCAGGGCCTCCGCATACCGGGCCCCCAGCGCGCGAGCGGATTCCGCGTCGAAATGGAGGCGGTCGCCGCCGTCCTTCAGCCCTTCGGCGGAAACGACGGCATAATTCGCCACCGTCCGCTCCAGCGCCCGGAGGACGGCGTTGAATTGCGCGGTGGCTTCGCGATTTCTCTCATCGAGATATCCGAGCTCGCCGGCGATGAACGGCGCCTCCGGCGCGTTCAAATCCTTGCGCAAACGGGCGATCAGCTCGGTCAGCCGCTCGGCGTAGAGATGGAGGGCCGCCGGATGGCGATCGGCCTCGCCCTGGTGCCAGAGAATGCCTTTGAGCGCGCCGTCCTGACAGGCCCTGCGTGCGCGCTTCAACATGTCGTCATAGGGAAAAGCCTTGGTGACCGGGTCTTGGATGCCCGGCGCCCAAAGCGCGATAGCGGCGCCGCCCACGGCGCAGGGGATGAGTCCGATGACGGACTCCGGCGAAGCGTCCGCCATCGCCTTTCCGAAGGTCAGCCCCGGCCCGACGCCCGCGCCGGGTTTGTCGAAATGCAGCGGATCGGTCGCCGGGACCCACCGCCCGTCTTTGCTGAGGGTGAAAACGCGCGGATGAATCCGCTTGCTTTCGGCGTCCACTTTGCCGCGCCCGGCCATGTTCGACTGCCCGATCAGCAAATAGAGATCGTAGGGCTTCGACGACGCGGCGGGAGCGTCCGATTCTTCCGCGGCGCACGCGACCCCCAATGCCAGGGAGGGCAGGATGCAGGCATCGGCGAGCAAACGCCGCCAGAAACACGTTTTCATGCGTCGGTTCTCCGTCGAAACTATAAGCCTCGATCATCCTCCCGGTCAACGCCGTCCGCGGCCGCACGATTCTCGAGTTTTTCAGGCGTCGGAAAAGAAGGAGCCGGCGATCGTTCCGGAGTTGCGGCGAATACCCTCGCCGCCGCTTCAGCGCCCGCTCTCTTCGAAAACCCTCTCGGCGTCCTCTGCTTCTCCGCGGTGCGTTCCGCGGCGCGGCCGGGCGAGCCGCCCGGACCTACCTTTGCGCGAAAGCCGCGCTGTGGCGACGCACGAAGGAGTCTCGCGCTCGATTCAGGAATCCGATCCGTTTTTGACATCGCGCGGGTTTTGCCGTATAGGTCGGCGCTCGCGCACGCGAGGGGCCGGTAGCTCAGCAGGTAGAGCATGTGACTTTTAATCACAGGGTCGCGGGTTCGAATCCCGCCCGGCTCACATCCGCTTGCTCACGTTGACCGCCGCAGCAGCGCCAGGCTTTCCACATGGAAGGTCTGCGGAAATAAATCGAACGGCTGCAATCGCTCGAGCCGGTATCCGAACTCCTCGAACCGCGCGACGTCGCGCGCGAGCGTCATCGGGTCGCACGAAACGTACAGGATGGCGCCGGGCCGCCACGCCGCCGCCGCCCGAAGCGCCTTCGGCGACAGACCCGCGCGGGGCGGATCCACGACGACCAACTCCGCCGTCTCCGAGAGGTCGCGCGGTCGAAAATCCGCGGCGTCGGCGCCCTGGAAACGGACGTTGGCGATTCCGTTGCGGCGCAGGTTTCGCCGCGCGGCGGCGACCGAAGGGCCGTGGCGCTCGACGGCGAGCGCCTCCTTCGCCGCGCCCGCGAGAAACGCGGTGAGCGCCCCCACCCCGGCATAAAATTCAACAATGCGCGCCGGCGCGATCTCCGCCGCCCACACCGCCGCCATCGCGAACATCCGCTCCGCCTGCTCCGTGTACGTCTGAAAAAATGTGTGCGGCCCGATCTCGAACCGCCAGGGACCGAGGCGCTCCTCGATGACGCCGGAACCGAACGCCGCCCGATGGCGCGGTTCCTCGCCGCCCGGCGGGAATGCTTCGCTGAAAACGATCGTTTGAACAGCGTTGCGAAATCTTTCCACCCACGCATCCGCGCCCTCCCGCGGCGGCGGCGAAAGCGTCGCCATGCGCGCCCCCGTGCGTCGGCCTTCCCGCAAATCGAGCCGCCGCGGAGCGTTGCGCGCCATGTCGGGATGCGCCCGCAAGAGGTCCGTGGTCCGCTCCAGCAGCTCGCGATGCCATTCGGGCGCCAGCACGCAATCGCGCGCCGGCAGGATCGCCGCCGGATCGCGGCGCGCGTGGAGTCCGACGACCGGCGTCCCCGGTCCGCCGCCGATGGAGTAGGACATCCGATTGCGAAAGCGAAAAGGCGAAACCGCGCCCGCGGTCGGCGCGATCCGCGCGGACGCTTCGGGCCGGCCGCGGAACGCCGCGCGGACGAATTCGGTCTTGGCTTCCACCTGCAACTCGTAGGCGGCGTGAAGAAACTGGCAGCCGCCGCAGCGGCCGAAGACCGGACACGGCGGCGTCACCCGGCGCGGCGAAGGCGCGAGCACTTCCGTTGTCTCGGCGAAGACGACACGGGCGGCGCGGCGGAGCGCGCGCGCCCGCACGCGCTCGCCCGGCAGCGCGCCTTCGACCAAATGAACCTGGCCCGAGCGCCGCGCCACGCCATAACCCTGATAGGCCAGGGATTCGATTTCGAGGTCCACGGCGCCCCCGTCCGATTCCGTCAGGCTTTTGGGCGAGGGCTTTTCCAGCGCCGCCCTATCCAATTTGTTGATATTCTCCGTTTGCGCTCGCCCCTTCATTCGGCTATGTTATGCCAATTCGCGCTTCGCGAAAAGCGATTGCGAAAGGAGTCCTGATTATGAAGACCTCACAACGTGTTCTGACCCTTGGTTTGGCCCTGACCGCCGGCGTCGCGCTGGCGCAGCGGCGGTCCGCGACCCCGACGCCCACGCCGGAAGAGCAGCAGGCGGTGCAGCAAGGCATGGAGGCGCTGTTCAAGGCGCTCGGCGGCGCGGCGCAGCAACAGCCGGGAGGTCAAGCGCCCGGCCTGATCGAGCACCGCGAGTTGAAGGCGCTCCTGCCGGCCGCGATTCAGGGCTTCAAGCGCACCAGCGCCTCTTCCGAGCGCACCGGCGCGATGGGCATGACCGTTTCCCGCGCGGAAGCCGTTTACAAAGGGGACAAGGACGCGGAGTTGAAAATCGAGATCAACGATCTGGGCGGCATGGGCGGCATTGGAATGTTGGCGCATGCCGCCTGGGCGAGCGCCGATATTGATCGGGAGTCCGACGAAGGCTTCGAACGCACGGCCCAATACAAGGGCGTCAAAGCCATGGAAGAATATCGTCATCGCGCCCGCAACGGTAAAATGCAAGTGATGGTCGGCAATCGCATTCAGGTTTCCGTCGAGGGTTACAATGTGTCGTTTGAACAAATCCGCGCCGCGATGGATTCGATCAACCTCGACAAGCTGGCGGCGCTGAAGCCGGCCGCGCCGGAAGCCGCGAAATAGAGAAAGCCCGGAGGAATCCTCTTTTCCAAGGCTTGGAAAACGAAGCGGCCCTTTTTTCAAAGCCTTGGAAGCCGGTCATGTCTGAACTCCCATACAAAATACGCCCCGCGGCGTTTCGGGACGCCGCGGGCATCGTCCGGCTGATTCGCAATCATCCGGACGCGCTGGTTCCGCGCTCGATCAGCGACGTCTTGCAGAACATTGACCGCTTCTTCGTGGCGGAGGCCGCCGGCGCCGTCGTCGGAGTGGTTTCCTGGGCCATCCTGCCGGAACTGGGGACGGCGCAGCATCCTTCGATCGAAATGAAAACGCTGGCGGTGGATGCGGAGTGGCGCGCGCGCGGCGTCGGCGCGGCGCTGGTGCGGCGGGCGCTCGACCGCATCGAGGAGCTGCGGCCCGAGCAGGCGCTCGTGCTGACCTTCGTGCCGGAGTTCTTCCGCAAATTCGGTTTCGCCGAGGTGTCGAAGGAAAAGTTCATGCACAAGCTCTACACCGGCTGCGTCAACTGCACGCGCTACGACAACCCCTTCACGTGTCCCGAAATCGCGATGGCCAAACCGATGGCAGGGGCGGAGCGCGCCTAGCGCGGCCGCTTGGCGCCCGCATTTTTTGACGATTCCGATTGACACCGGCGCGCGGCGCGCCTAAAGTCGCGCGCTTTCATGGACGTGGACGAAGGAAACCTGAACGTGATGAAGACCAGCATACCGAAAGCGGACGAAATCGCGCGGGCGTGGCACCTGGTGGACGCCGCTGATCGTCCGGTGGGCCGCCTCGCGGCGGAGCTGGCCGCGATACTGCGCGGCAAGCACAAACCGGATTATACGCCCCACATGGATATGGGCGATTTCGTCGTCGTGATCAACGCGCGCAAGGCGAAGCTCACCGGCGCGAAAGAAACGCAAAAAATCTACAAGGATTTCAGCGGCTATCCCAGCGGCCTGAAACTGCACACCGCCGCCGAGATTCGCCGCAAGCATCCCGAACGCCTGATTCAGCAAGCGGTCCGCGGTATGCTGCCCAAGAATCACCTGGCCCGGCAGCAGATCCGGCGCCTGAAAATTTACCCCGACGCCGAGCACCCCCACGAGGCCCAGCGGCCCCAGGCGTTGAACATCGGCGCATGACGCGCAGGAGGACGAAATCGTGACCGAAGCGACGGCAACGGAATTTGCGGCGACCGGACGGCGAAAGACCTCGGTGGCCCGCGTGCGGCTGGCCCCGGGAACGGGCAAGGCCGAGATCAACGGCGTGGAATTCGAGCGCTACTTCCCCACGGAATCGCTGCGCCGGTTCATCGGGCAGCCTTTGCAGACCGTGGAAGCGCAGGCGAAATACGACATTTTCGCCACCGTTTCGGGCGGCGGCATCGCCGGCCAGGCCGGCGCGCTGCGCCACGGCATCGCGCGGGCGCTCGTGCTCGCGGACCCCGCCTGGCGCGCCGCGCTCAAGACCGGCGGCTTTTTGACGCGCGATCCGCGCATGAAGGAACGCAAAAAATCCGGCCAGCCCGGCGCGCGGAAACGGTTCCAGTTCTCGAAGCGCTGATTCGATTTCCAGGGACCCTTTCTCGCAGGCCCCGGGTGTTTCGCCGACATTCGGGGCCTTGCTTTTGAACCGAATCCCGACGCAGTGGAGGAATCGCCGATGACATCGCATTCGCTCAAGGGCACGGAAGAGATCGTGTTGCCGACCGGCTTTCGCGCCGCCGGCGTCGCCGCCGGCATCAAACGCCCCGGCATCCGCGACATGGCGCTGATCGTGTCCGACCGGCCCGCCGTCGCCGCCGGCGTGTTCACCACCAACCAGGTGTGCGCCGCGACCGTCAAGCTCGACCGCGAACGACTGCGCGGACGCATCGGCCGCGCCATTGTCGTCAACAGCGGCAACGCCAATGCCTGCACCGGCGCGGCGGGCGTGCGCGACGCGCGGCGCATGGCCGCGCTGACGGCGGAGCGGCTCGGTCTTGACGAGCGGACCGTTTTCGTCTGTTCCACGGGGCGCATCGGCGCGCCGATGCCCATGCCCGTCATCGAAAAAGGCATTGAGCAACTCGTCGCCGCGGTTTCGCCCGAGGGCGGCAAGGACGCCTCGGAGGCCATTCTGACCACGGACACCCGCCCGAAGCGCTGGACGGTCCGCTTCCGCGCGGGCGGCCGCGCCTGTACGCTGACCGGCATGGCCAAGGGCGCCGGCATGATCGAGCCGAAGATGGCGACCATGCTCGCTTTCCTGCTGACCGACGCCGCCGTCGCGCCGGCCGCGCTGCAGCGGGCGCTGAAGACAGCCGTGGACGGCAGCTTCAACCGGATCACCGTGGACGGCGACCGCAGCACGAACGACACCGTCCTGCTGCTGGCCAACGGCGCGGCGGGGAACCCTCCGCTGGCTGAGGGCCGGCCCGGCTGGAGGGCGTTCGAGGCGGCGCTGGCCGAAGTCACGCTGCAACTGGCGAAAATGATCGTCCGCGACGGCGAAGGCGCCACGCGCGTCGCCGTCATCCGCGTGCGCGGCGCGCGCGACGACCGCGACGCGGATATCGCCGCGCGCTCCGTCGCCAACTCGCTGCTCGTGAAGACGGCCTGGGCCGGCGACGACGCCAACTGGGGCCGCGTGATGGACGCGCTCGGCTACAGCGCCGCGAAAGTCGTCGAGGAAAAAGTGGACCTTCGCTTCGGCCCGCACTGGGCGGTGCGGCGCGGCGCCCCCGGCCCGGCGACCGACGCGGAACTGCGGGCGGTCGTCGCGCAACCCGAATTCGAGGTCGCGATAGATTTACATCTCGGAAAAGGCGAGGCGATCGTCTATACGTGCAACATCACCGAAGAATACGTCCGAATCAACGTGTGACATGCAAGAGGTCATCGAAAAAGCGGCGGTGCTGATCGAGGCGCTGCCTTATATCCAACGGTTCCGCAACGAGACGATCGTCGTCAAATTCGGCGGCAGCATCATGGACCAGGAGGAGGGCGTCCGCTCGATTCTGAACGACGTGGCCTTCATGGCCTGCGTCGGCCTGCGGCCCGTGATTGTGCATGGCGGCGGGAAAAACATCTCGCAGCGGATGAAGGACGCCGGTCTGAAGCCCGTGTTTCTCAAGGGGCTGCGGGTGACCGACGAGCAGACCATCGTGATCGTGGAGCGGGTGCTCAACCAGGAAATCAATCCGCACATGGTCGAGCTGCTGGAATCGTTCGGGGCGCGCGCGCGGGGGATCCACGGCGAAGACATCCTGCGGGTCGAACGGCACACCGAGACCGATCCGGCCACGGGCGAGCGGCTGGACTGGGGATATGTCGGCTACGTCACCGAGGTGGACACCGCGCCGATCCGGGCCTATCTGGACGCCGGCCTCACGCCGCTGCTGACGCCCTTGGGACGCGGGCCGGAGCGCAAAGTGTACAACGTCAACGCGGACGACGTCGCCTCGGCGGTCGCGCGCGCGCTCCAGGCGCGGAAGCTGGTCTTCCTCTCCGACGTGCCGGGCTTGCTGCGCGATCCGTCCGATCCCTCCACGTTGATCTCCAGCGTGAAGGTCGGCGAGGTGGAGGAACTGATCCGGCGCGGCGTGATTTCGGGCGGCATGCTGCCCAAAATTTCGGGCGCGGTGAACGCGGTGAAGTCCGGCGTGGCGAAGACGCACATCATTGATTCCGCCATGCCGCACTCGCTCCTGCTGGAGCTCTTCACGGAAAAGGGCGTCGGCACGGAAATTGTCGGCTGACGCAAGGGAACGACGAAATGACGGCCACCGAGGAAATCGTCCAACGGCACCAAACGTATGTGATGTCCACCTATGCTCCCACCCTCGCGCTCGTGCGCGGGCGGGGGGCGCGCGTGTGGGACGCGGAGGGCCGTGAATATCTCGACTTTCTCGCCGGCATCGCGGTGACCTCCATCGGCCACTGCCACCCGCGGCTGGTCGAGGCGATTCGGCGGCAGGCCGGACGGCTGATCCACGTCTCCAACATCTTTTACAACGACCTGCAGCCGCGGCTGGCCGAGGCGCTCGTCCGGCGGTCGTTCGAGGGCGGCCGCGTTTTTCTTTGCAACTCCGGCGCGGAGGCCAACGAAGGGCTGATCAAGCTGGCGCGGCTCTGGGGTTCGGCGTCGGGCCGCTACGAAGTGGTCACGATGTTCAATTCGTTCCACGGCCGGACGCTGGCGACGCTGACGGCGACCGGGCAGACGAAAGTGCAGAAGGGTTTCGAGCCGCTGCCGATCGGCTTCCGCTACGCGAAATTCAACGACCTCGAATCCGTTCGCGCCGCGATCGGTGAACGGACGGTCGCCGTGCTCGTCGAAGCCGTACAGGGCGAGGGCGGCATCATCCCCGCCCAGCCCGAATTCCTCCAGGGCCTTCGGGCGCTTTGCGACGAGCGGAATCTCTTGCTTTTGTGCGACGAAGTGCAGTGCGGCATGGGCCGCACGGGGCGGTGGTTCGGCTGGCAGCATTACGGCATCGAGCCGGACGCCTTTTCGCTGGCGAAAGGGCTGGGCGGCGGGTTCCCCATCGGCGCCGTGGTCGCGGGTCCGCGGCTGGCCGGGCAGTTCCAGCCGGGTCATCACGCCACAACCTTCGGCGGCACGCCGCTGGCGTGCGCCGCCGCGCTGGCCGTGATCGAAACCATCGAAGCGAAAGGTCTGCTGGAAAACGCGGCGCGCGTGGGCGAGATTTTCATGGACGCCTTGCGGACGGCGCTGCGCCCGTTCCCGTTCGTGCGCGAGGTGCGGGGAAAAGGCTTGATGGTGGGCGTCGAGCTGGATCGCCCGGCGCGGCCGCTGCAGGACGAGATGATGAAGCGCGGATTGCTGGGCTTGGCGACCAACGTCAATATCCTGCGTTTTCTGCCGCCGCTGATCGTCACGGCGGCGCAGGCGCGGAAGGCGGCGCGCATCGTCAAGGCCGCCTGCGCGGCGCTGCCGGAGAATGTTTGATATGGGAAGCCAGGACGGAGGAAAACCATGCGGGTGTATGTGAATGGCCGGTTGGTGAGCAAGAAGGACGCGGTGGTTTCGGTCTTCGATCACGGTCTATTGTATGGCGACGGGGTTTTCGAGGGCATTCGGGCCTACAACGGGCGCGTTTTCCTGCTCGACGAGCACCTCCGGCGGCTGTACGCCTCCGCGCGCGCCATCGCGCTGGAAATCCCGCTGACGCCGAAGAAAATGGCGGAGGCGGTTGTCGCGACCTGCAAGGCCAACCGCCTCCGCGACGGCTACATCCGGCTCGTCGTCACGCGCGGCGTCGGCTCGCTGGGATTGAATCCCTATCTGTGTAAGAATCCTCAGGTGATCTGCATCGCCGGCGCCATCCAGCTTTACCCCAAAGAACTGTACGAGACGGGCATGGCGATCGTCACGGTCGGCACGATGCGCAATCACACCGAGGCGATCAATCCGCGCATCAAGAGCCTCAACTACCTCAACAACGTGCTGGCGAAGATCGAGGCGATCAAT
The DNA here is from genome assembly GCA_937935255.1 of uncultured bacterium. Classification (GTDB taxonomy): domain Bacteria; phylum Verrucomicrobiota; class Kiritimatiellia; order PWTM01; family PWTM01; genus CALGXT01. The sequence goes on from CALGXT010000049.1 coordinate 21,047, forward strand.
GCCGGCGTCATGGAATGCATTCTTTTGAATCCGCAGGGATTCGTCGCGGAGGCGTCGGGCGACAATGTCTTCATCGTGCGCGGTTCGGAATTGGTCACGCCGCCCACCTGGTGCGGCGCGCTGCGCGGCATCACGCGCGACGCCGTCCTGCGGCTGGCCCTCGAGCACGGCTACACGGCGCGCGAGGATGTGCTCACGCGCTACGATCTCTACACCGCCGACGAGGTTTTTCTGACGGGCACGGCGGCGGAAATCATCGCCGTCACCGAGATTGACCGGCGCAAGATCGGCGAAGGCAAACCCGGACCCGTCACCCGCCGGCTCGCGGCGGCTTTTGCGGAATACGCGCGCCATACGGGCACGCCCATCGAATGAAATGCGAGATGTGCCATACGAATGAAGCGACCGTCCATCTGACGCAAGTCGTGGACGGCGCGGTCCGCAAACTGCACCTGTGCGAGTCCTGCGCCGCCGAGAGCGGCGTGGATATCCAGAATCCGATGTCCATCGCCGACCTCTTTCTCGGACTCGGCCCCGCGGCGGCGGCGGCCCGCGAGGGGGATGCGGGCGAATGCCCCCAATGCCACCTGCGCCGGTCGGACTTCAAGAAGACCGGTCGGCTCGGCTGCCCGTTCTGCTACGAATATTACCGTGACGACCTCGCCCCGATGCTGAAGGCGATGCATCGCGGCGATCGCCACATCGGCAAGAAACCGAGCGGCGCGGAGGCGGCCTCCCGGAACGCCGCCGCGCTGGCGGAGCTGCGCCGGAAGCTGGAGGAGGCCGTCGCCGCCGAGCGCTACGAAGAGGCCGCGCGTTTCCGCGACCAAATCCGGCGACTGAGCGGCGAAGCGGACGCCGGGTCGGCGGGGAAGGCGCCCGCGCCATGACCTTGCGGGAGCTGATCGAGCGTCCGCACGCTTGGCCGGCGGAGGAGGGCGGCCCCGGCGTCGCCGTGAGCAGCCGGGTCCGTCTGGCCCGCAATCTCGCCGGCGCGGCGTTTCCCGGTTGGGCCGGCGAGGAGGAGCGGGAACGCATTTGGCGGGAACTGCGCGGCCGGCTGCTGGAACTGCCTGCGCTCGCCGACAGCGCCGCCGCCGGCAACGCGGAACTGAGCGAACAAGATCGCTTCATCCTCTTCGAACGCCACTTGATCAGCCGCGAGCATGCGGGCAAAAGCCGCGGCAGCGGCATCGTGCTGCGCGGCGACGAACGGATCTCGATCATGGTCAACGAGGAGGACCACCTCCGCATGCAGGCCCTCTGCCCCGGCTTGCGGTTGCGCGAGGCGTGGCAGATGGCGGACGCCGTGGACTCCCAGCTCGATGCGAAAGTGAGTTACGCGTTCGACGCGCGGTGGGGCTATCTGACCGCCTGTCCCACGAACGTCGGCACGGGCATCCGCGCCAGCGTCATGCTGCACCTGCCCGGTCTCGCGCTGATGGAAGAAATGGAGCCGGTCGTCAAGGGCGTGGCGAAACTGGGACTGGCGGTCCGAGGGGTTTGGGGCGAAGGAACGGAGGCGCACGGACACCTGTACCAGATTTCCAATCAAATGACGCTGGGCGAACGAGAGGAGGACATCGTCCGAAACCTCGAAACGATCGTCGGCGAGATCGTCGAACACGAACTGAACGCCCGGCGGCGGCTGTGGAGCCAGCGGGAGGTCGTGCTGCGCGACCACGTGGGCCGCGCGGCGGGCATTCTCACGCACGCGCACATCCTCTCTTCGCGCGAGGCGCTCGACTTGCTCTCCGCCTTGCGGCTGGGTCTGGAAATGGGTATAGTATCTCGACTGGAACGGCGGGATTTGCTGGAGCTGCTGCTGCTGACCCAGCCGGCGCACCTTCAGATGAACGAAGGGCGGCCGTTGAGCCCGTTCGATCGGGATCGGGCGCGGGCGGAACTGGTGCGAAGGCGGCTGGGCGGCGTTTTGCGGCTCGCGGCCCGCGGGAGAAGAAAATCGCGATGAACAATTTTACGCCAAGAGCGCAACAGGTGCTCCAGTTGGCGCGGCAGGAAGCCGAACGGTTCAACCACGGCTATGTCGGCACCGAGCATCTGCTGCTGGGCCTCGTGGCGCTCGGCCAGGGCGTCGCCGTCAATGTCCTGCAAAAAATGGATATTGATCTGGAGACGCTGCGCCTGGAGGTCGAAAAGGCGGTCGGGGTCGGTCCGGAAACCAAAACCATCGGAACCGTGCCCTTCACGCCGCGCGTCAAGAAAGTGCTGGCCCTGGCCGGCAGCGAGGCCCGCGCGCTGAACCACACCTATGTCGGCACCGAGCACCTGCTGCTGGGCCTCATTCGCGAGGGCGAGGGCGTGGCGGCGCGGATTCTGCGAAATCTGAACGTGGACCTGGAAAAAACCCGCGTCGCCATCATGAAGGAACTCAATCCGGACTATGAGCCGGAGGCCGCGGCGGCGGAGAGCGAGTCCGCCGGCGGCGCGAACGCCGCGCCGGGATCCGCGGCCCAGGCGCGCAAGAGCAAGACGCCGGCCTTGAGCACCTTCGGACGCGATTTGACGGAGCTGGCGGCCAAGGACGCGCTGGATCCCGTGATCGGGCGCGCCGCGGAAATCGAGCGGGTGATCCAGATTCTGTGCCGCCGCACCAAGAACAACCCCGTATTGCTGGGCGAGGCCGGCGTGGGCAAAACGGCCATCGTCGAGGGCCTCGCCCGCGCGATCGTCGCCGGCGATGTGCCGGACCTGCTCCGCGACAAGCGCGTCATCACCCTCGATCTCGCCCTGATGGTCGCCGGCACGAAGTACCGCGGCCAGTTCGAGGAGCGGATCAAGGCGGTGATGGACGAAATCCGCCGCGTCAAGAACGTGATCCTGTTCATTGACGAAATGCACACGATCGTCGGCGCGGGCGGCGCCGAGGGCGCGATGGACGCCTCCAACATCATCAAGCCCGCCCTCTCCCGCGGCGAGATGCAGTGCATCGGCGCGACCACGCTCGCGGAATACCGCAAATACATCGAGAAAGACTCCGCGCTGGAACGCCGGTTCCAGACGGTCATGGTGCGCGAGCCGACCGTCGAGGAGACGATCGAAATCCTGAAAGGACTGCGTCCGCGTTACGAGGAACACCACCACGCCCGGTTCAGCGACGACGCGCTGCGGCTCGCCGCCGAACTCTCGGCGCGCTATCTCCAGGACCGCTTCCTCCCGGACAAGGCCATTGACGTCATTGACGAGGCCGGCGCCCGCGCGCGCATCCGCGCGATGACGCGCCCGCCGGACATCCGCGAGCTCGAGCGGCGCGCCGAGGAGGTGCGCCGGCAGAAGGAAGAGGCCATCGCGAAGCAAGATTTCGAGCACGCCGCCGCCTTCCGCGATCAGGAGCGGCAGGAGCGTGAAAAGATCGAAACGCTGATGGCGGCCTGGCGCAAATCTCGGGATGAAAACATCGTGCCCGTCGAGGGCGACGATATTCTCGCCGTGGTGGCCAAGTGGACCGGCATCCCGCTGACGCGCATGGAAGAGCAGGATATGGAACGTCTGCTCCAGATGGAGACCGAACTGGAAAAAACCGTCATCGGCCAATCGGAAGCGGTGGCGGCGGTCTCCAAGGCGCTGCGCCGCTCGCGCGCCGACCTGAAGGACCCGCGGCGGCCGATCGGATCGTTCGCCTTCCTGGGGCCGACGGGCGTCGGCAAAACGCTGCTGGCGCGCGCGCTCGCCGAATTCATGTTCAAGGACCCGAACGCGCTGATCCAGATTGATATGTCGGAATACATGGAGAAGTTCTCCTCCTCGCGGCTGGTCGGCTCGCCCCCGGGCTACGTCGGCTACGAGGAAGGCGGCCAGCTCACGGAGCGCGTGCGCCGCCGCCCCTACTCCATCGTGCTCTTCGACGAGATCGAAAAGGCCCACCCCGACGTCATGCACATGCTGCTGCAGATTCTGGAGGAGGGCAAACTGACGGACAGCCTGGGGCGCACCGTCAATTTCAAGAACACGATCATCATCATGACCTCGAACCTGGGCGCCGAATTCACGCGCAACCGCGCCGGCCTCGGCTTCGGCGGCGGCAATGAGAAGGCCGACTATGCCACGCTCAAAGAGCGGATGATCGAGGAGGCCAAGCGGGTCTTCAAACCGGAGCTGATCAATCGGATTGACGAGATGGTTGTCTTCCGTCCCCTCAACAAGGACGACATCGTTCGGATTCTCGATCTGGAACTGGAGAAGGTGCGGAACCGCATGGCCGCCAAGAAGCTGGAGCTGCGGCTGACCGCCGAGGCGCGCGAGTTCCTGATCGCCAAGGGGTACGATCCGCAATACGGCGCCCGCCCGATGCGCCGCACGGTGGAGCGGTACCTCGAAGACCCGCTCGCCGAGAGCCTGCTGCGGGGCGATATCGCGGCGCCCGGTATTGTGGAGGCCCGAGTCGAGGGCGGCGGTATTCGGTTCGGACAACCGGTGGGAGCGGAGCCGCCCGCGGCCGGCTAGCCGCCGGCGGGTCCTCCGCGCGGATCGTGCCGGGAGCGCTCGATATGGTGTCGGAAATCGTTTCCGCGCTCCCCGTCGGGCTTTCAAATGCCGTGGCGCGCGGCGCGGCCGCGCTGATCGGTTCCGTGTTTCGCTTTCGCCGCCGCGACGCGGCGGCGGCCCTGCGCCTCGCGTTTCCCGAAATACCGCCGGCGGAGGCGCGCCGCATCCTGCGCCGCATGTATGCGAACCTGGCGCTGAACGCCGTGGAAATGCTGCGGCTGCAAAAAGGCGGCGCGAACTATCTGCAATCCGCCACGGAATGGGCGGGACGCGAACACCTGGACCGAGCGCGCGCCGAGGGGCGCGGCGTTCTGCTGCTCTCCGCCCACACGGGGAATTGGGAACTTGGCATCACCGCCCTGCCCGCGCTGGGTTATCCGGCGTCGGTCGTGGTCAAGAACATTAAAAACCGCGGCCTGAATGAGCGCATCGTTCGGCTCCGGCGGCAATTCGGATTGAACGTTCTGCCGGCGCGCGGCGCCTACCGCGCCTGCTTGCGCGCTTTGAAGCGCAACGAAATTCTGGGGTTCGTGCTCGACCAGAACATGACGCGCGACGAAGGGGTGTTTGTCGAGTTTTTCGGCCGGCCCGCTTGCACCACGCCGGGTCTGGCACACCTGGCGGCGGTTTCCGGCGCGCCCGTCGTGCCCGTCTTCATGGAACGAGTGGATTCGAGACGTCATCGTTTAAATTTGTCGCCCGCCCTGCCGCCGCCGCGCGATCGCAGCGAAGCCGCATTGACCGAAGCGACGCAGCTTTACACCCGCGTCATCGAAGACTTCATCCGCGCGCATCCCGATCAGTGGATCTGGATTCACCGCCGCTGGAAGACCCGCCCCCTGCCCCCCGCGAATGCCTGAGCGATGGGGACAATCCATTCCATGGAGACAAAGAACGCCGCGCGGCCCGGAATTGCGCCGCAGAAACGCCGGGGGCGCAGAGATCGGACGTCCGAGGTGGGATGTCGGAGACTGTAGCGGCGACCGGCGGTCGCGGCTACAGGCCGGCGATCGGAGAAGATGGCGGAACGCAGGATGCACTCGCACACCCCTATCGCCGCTTGCCTACGCACGCCCGTAAGGATCGAGCTTGCTCGATCCCTACGGGCGCTATCGCACCGACCTCCCACCTCTGCGCTCTCCGCTCTGCGCTCTCCGCCGTGGCGATCCCGGCCCGCGCGACGAGATCTGTCCCCAGCGCTTCTATAGACGATGCGCCCACAGCGGGCGCTCGCCTCGCGGCGGGGCGGCGCGAGCGCGCCCGTTTGCGAAACGCATAGGCTCACACTTTGCAAAGTGTGAGCCTATGGCCGAAGGGGGGGGAGACCTCGCTTTCGCCCCGCGCGTCGGGAAGCGATGTCTATCTCGCCGCGACGCGTGGCGCGAAGACGGAAGGAAGCGGACCGGGATTCTGATGAGACGATCCGCGGTCGCCGCGATCGCCGGTCACCGAAATCCGCCGACCTCTGACCCTGACCCGCGATAGGGCGCGAGTCCCTTCGCCGCCGCGAACCACTTCATGGCCTCGGCGCGGAGCGGAGTCCGCGCCCAACCATTTCTCCGCTCTTCGCTGCTCCGCTCGCTCGAGGTCTCCGCAGCGCCATCCCGGGCCGCGCGGCTGGCTCTGTCCCCTGTGCCCGGCATGGAAGACCGATGCGACCAGGGAGCACCTACATGGAGGGCGGTTGCCGACGAGTTGGGGATGCGCTATAGCGTGGAAAGGAAACGGCAGCCATGCAAAGCAAGTATCTGAAACTTTTCCCTACCGATGCCGACTATAAGCGGGTGTGGGACGACTACAAGCGGTTCTTCGGTGAGCGGCCGCCCGCTGGCAACAGCCAAGCCGACTACGATGCCGCCGCCTGGGCATGCGAGAGCGTGGAGTTGTCGCGGATTGCGCCGACGATCAAAGCCGAGCCGGTGAAGGAATGGCCGAGCCAGGCGGAGGCGAAGGCGCCGAAGGGTCGGGGGTGAAATCGGATGTCCCGCGCCTCCCCGAAGCGGAGTTCCTCCATGCTCGTTCACGCAGATGCGGCCTCGGCGAGCCGAGGCCCTACATTCTTCGGACGTAGGGCGCGAGCTTGCTCGCGCCGCAAGGAACGAGCCCAAAAAGACCATACCGAGAACATCAGTCAGAGAACTCGCGTAAGGCGCAGAGCATGACGAATGATGCGACTAACCTCCCAAATCGAACGCGACCGGATTTTCGATGGGGACAGACACCGACTCGCAAGTCGTTGATTTCCAAGGCTTGGAAAATCGGCGGACGTTTTTTCCAAGCCTTGGAAAAAATTCCCGAAAATTTTCCAAGGCTTGGAAAACAGCCCGGAATCAGCGCGAACGCGCGCGCTCGCAACGCAGCCAGCGCCCGCTGTGGGCCTCCAGCGGGATCGGATCGCCCCACTTCAAGACCTGGCCGGTGACGGCGTCGGTCACGCGGCGATAGCGGAACACCGATGATGTCAGCGTCGCCGTTTGCGCCGGGCCGTCGTTGATGACAAAATAGTGGTCCGTCTCCGGCGCAGCGAGCCGATAGGCCAGCGCGCCGCGGCAGGCGTAGGGCGATTTCATTGCGCCCAGCGTGCGCCGCACGAGAAAGCGTTCCATTTTCACATGGCCCGGCGCGCAGCAATTCAATGAGGCCTGGCAGCCCAGAATCACCGCCGTTCCCCGGCCTCGGCGATTTTCCGTGACGCCCGCCCCGCCCCCGTGGTCGTAGCGGGCGACCACCCGCGCGCGCGTCGCCTCGATGTCGGCGACGAATCCCTCGCCCAACGCCAGGCCGCCGAGTTTGTATTCGATATTTTTCGGCCGCGAGTAGCCGAATTCCCGCAGCACCGCGCCGAAAATCCGCTCGAACGGCGTTCCCGGCCTGGTGGGGAACACCCGCGAGAACTCGTCGTAGTAGGCCCCCGGCAAATCCATGACCAGCCGGCCGCCGTCCTCGACATAGCGCTCCAGAATCGGCCACAGATCCGAGGCGACGCACAAGATCGCGGGCAGATATAGAATGGGGTATCGCGCCGCCAGCCCCTCGCGCAGATTGCGTCCGGTGACATATTCCCAGGGCACGTTGGCGTTGATCAGCGCGCGGCTGACGCCGATGCGCGCGCGGATGGGAACGCTTTTGAAGAAATCACGGCCCTGAACGCTCATGGCCGCCCAAAGCGCCTCGTTGTCCCAATCCGCGAGCACGCCGACGAGCGGTTCCTTGCGCGCCTGCCAGAGCTCTCGCCGCCAGCGCTGCGCCGCCCGGACGATGGCGCCGGCGCGCTCGGCCCGCGCTGTCGGCTCGAGATTTCGATCCGTCAGCGCGTATTCGCCGGCCTCCCAGCCCGCCGTGCGGGCGTTCCAGGTCCATAGCCCGAACCCCTTGAAGCCGCCGGCCAGGTAGCTGAGGAAAATCTGCGTGATAACGCCGGCGTCCACTGTGAAGCCCGGCATCTCGCCGCGGACTTCGGGGACGAACGGCGCCTTGCCGCCGCTGAAGTATTGCGGACCGCCCGTGCTTTCCCACGTCGCCGACCAGACGCCCTTCGCCCAATCCGCCGCGAGCTGGGCCTGCATATACATCGGGCGCGCGACCTCGAAGCCGACCTCCTCGAAATGCCACGCGAGGTGGATCGAGGGATAAAACGAGCCGCCCGCCGCCATCTCGCGGGCGATGCCTTCCATATCCGTTCCGCGCGAGGCGAACGGCAGGAACAGGCCCGCCTCGCCGCCGGCGCGCACCGGCACGTTCGGATCCGTTCTTTGTTGCGCCTCCACTTTGGCGCGCACGAGGCGCTCGTTGAATGTATCGGCGCGGAAGCGCAGCGCGTCCATGATGTGCCGGTAATCCTTCGAACGATAGCCGGCCCGCAGCGCCGCCTCGACGTCGCCCCAGCTTTTCCAATCCAGCGGCGCATCGGGAATGCCCACATGACCGTGATTCCAGGCCGCGCGCAACGCCTCGACCGTGCCGTAGCGCCTTTGCAGCCACTCGACAAACATCGGGATGACCTGCGGCGAAAGCTCGTGTCCCTTGACGTCGCCCACGACGCCCGGCACCCAATCCTGATTGTGCGGATCGTCGCCGCCGCCCGGAGAGGCAATCTTCTCGCCGCCCGGATTGGGCGCGGAAATCTGACGTTGAAGGACTTGGATTTGATAGGCGCGCACCCGCGGGTGCGCCAACGCCTGGTCCACATCGAGATCGCGCGGCAATCCCAGCCGTTCCAGCAACTCCGGCGTGATATCCTCGAAGCCGCCCTCGCCGTACCAGAACGGCAGAATGCCTTCGTCCAGCGCGAGGCGCAGCGTGCGCTCGACCGGCCATTCGGGTGTGGGCATGGTTTGCTTGAGGCAATTGAATCCGAGTTCCCGCATCCGGCGAAAATGCCGCCGCGCGTCCTCCTCCTTCATGCCGGGCCAGGGCAAAAAGACCACCCCGGCGGGCATCGGCGCCAATCGGCGCAACTTGCGTTGCATCGGCGTATCGCCCAATCGGTCAAGGCGTTCGGCCAAAAAGTCGCGCTTGCGGAAATCGAAGCCCATGGAACGGCCCTCGCGAAACAGTTTGAATCGGCTGGAATTATGTAAAAAAAGCACGCCGGCGCGAACATAAAAAGCGGAGAACCCGTTTTCAAACGCCGCCGCTCTTTGCGATTGTCCCGCCGGTGAAGATCGCGTAGGGTGGTATGCGGAAGAAATTTCACTCGTTCATTCGCGCCATGCAAATCGCCGGGTACGAAATACTGGAGGAGATCGGAAACGGCGGGACGGGCATTGTGTACAAGGCCCGTCAGGTTTCGCTCGGCCGGCTTGTGGCGATCAAGGTGCTCCAGCCCGCGTTGCGCGAGGATCCGGTCGCGAAGGCGCAGTTCCGACTGGAGGCGAATTCCGTCGCCAACTTGAAGCACCCCAACATTCTATGGGTGCACGAGGCCGGCGAAGTCGAAGGCCGCCCGTATTTCGTCATGGAGTACGTTTCGGCCTACAGCGTGGGCCAGTGGCTGGCGCGCAAGGGGCGGCTGGAGGAGAGCGACGCCCTCACCATCGCGGATTCCGTCGCCCGCGCGCTCAAATACGCCTGGGAGCGCGCGGGGTTGATCCATTGCGACATCAAACCGGACAATATCCTCGTGGATGAGGACGGCATCGTGAAAGTCGCCGATTTCTCCGGCCTGAGCCGCGACAACCTCGGGCCGGAATCGGATCTCATTCGCCAATTCACGATCGGCACCCCCAATTACATGGCGCCGGAGCAGGTCGGGGGGCTGGTGGACCTCGACCCTCGCGCGGACATCTACTCCCTGGGCGCCCTGCTCTACCATGTTCTGACCGGCCGGTTGCCGTTTCAGGAATTCGATAACGCCGAAGCGATGCGGCAACAGGTGGTCGGCTATTTGCCCGATCCGCTCGAATTCTGCCCCGCGCTTTCGGCGCCGCTGGTTGCGTTGATCGAGAAAATGCTGGTGAAAGACCGCAACGCCCGCTACCCGGATTGGAATGCGGTCATCGCGGACCTCCATCGCGTGCGGTCGGGACACGCGCCGGCCGGCCCGCTGCCGTTGCCTGGCGCCAGCACGCTGCGCCGGAGCGTGCCGCAGGTCTTTTCGCCGGCGGCCCCGACGGCGAAGCGGGCCTCGAGTCGCCGCGTCTATCTACCGGATCGCCCGTCTTTCCCGCGGGAAGCCCTGGAATCGGGCGCCGCTCGCCGCGGCAAAGGCCGATTCATTTTCCTATGGGCGCTGTTGGCGGCATTCCTGGCGCTCGACGCCTACCTGTTCCGGCACTGGTGGTTGCCCAAGTCGCAAACGCCGGCCCCGCTGCCCAAAGCGCCCCCCGCGCCGGAACCGGCGCCCAGGCCGCCGCCCCCCGCCGTCTCGCCGACGCCGCCGCCGAAACCCGTCGAGCCGGCGCCGCCCACACCCACACCGCCACCGCCCGCGCCCGAACCGCCGGCGCCGCCGCCCGCAGAGCCATCGCCGCCGGCCGCCTCCGGAGAACCGCCGGCGACTCCGGAGACTCCAGAACCGCCGGCGGCGCTCCGAGCGACCGCGTTTTACGAAGCCGTGGATGTCATCCGGCAATCCGCCGAGCTTTGCCGGCAACGGAACGTCGAGGCGGCCCTCCGCCTCACGACGCGTTGGCTGGACGAACGGCCCGAGCACGAATTTCGCGCCATGGTCGAGACCGAACGAAATGGCGTGAAACGTTTGCAGGAGATGATTCGCCGCTTGCTGATGAGCAGCGGAAAGCCGGCCGGCGTCCGCCTCGAAGCCACGCCCTCCGTGACCGGCGAAGTCACCGACATCGCGCCCGACGGAATGGTTTCGGTGCGCCGCGCGATCGGTTCGGGACACGGCATCGTTTCCGTTGAGTGGCATCGCTTGCAAGATCCGGACATCGAGCGGTTGCTCCGCGCCGCGCTCCCGGACGAGTGGCCCCTTTCCGCCGCGCTCTGGTCTGTGAACGCGGGCCAATACGCGCGCGCCGCCGAGGCGCTCGCTCGCGTCCCGGAAGCCGACGCCGCCGCCGTTCGCGCCTGGATGGAATTGCGGCAAAGCGTCCAGCGGGAATCGGCGGCGGCACGAATGCTGGAGGAGGCCCGCGCCCTGCTGCAGGCCAGCCGCTTCCCGGAAGCGCTCGCGCTGCTCGATCGCGGACGCGAAACCTTCGCCGACACCCAAACGCTGCTGTGGGCGCGCGCCGAATTGTGGAAGGAATTGCGCGACGTTGCCGCCTCGGAGGGCGAAGCGCCGACGGTGGAAGCCGCGCCGCCCAGCGCCCCCACCCCGCCCTCGCCGAAGCCTTCGCCCGATGATCCGGACGATGGGGACACCGTCACGATCCGCGATTTACGACAAAAGCCGACGGCCTACCATGAGAAAACCATTCGGCTCCGTTTTCGCGTGCGGGGCAGCGTGGAAGAGGCTGCCGGCGGCTGGTACCGCTCTACGCTCGGCGGCGACGACGGCGTCGTCGAGGTCGAAGTGCCCGAGGCAGGCCTGCGCTGGTTCAACAGTCTGCCGGAGTTCATGTTCCGAAGCCGAAGCACCTACGTGTATGGCGTCTATGACGCCAATCGAGAAGTCCTGAGGTTGATCGGGCGCACACGCCGTATCCCGCTGGGAGCGCGAAATGTCGAGTATGGCTGGTGAGCCGCCCGCCGGGGCCGCGGCGGTTCCGCGCCCCGCCGAATTGCTGCTGATCGCGGGCGGCGGCGCCTATCCCGTTGAGTTGATCCGCTCCGCCCGCGCCCAGGGCGTCCGGCGCATCGTCGCGCTGGCCTTTCGCGGCGAGACCGACCGCGCCGTTCCCGCGCTGGCCGACGAGACGCGCTGGCTGACGATGGGACGGCTGCACGATGCGCTCGCGACCGCCGAATCCGTCGGCATCCGCGACGCCGTCATGGCGGGCCGAATTCACCCTTCGAATCTCTTTCGTTTGCGCCCCGACCGCGCCGCCTTCGAAATGCTCGCGGCGCTCAAGGTCAAAAATGCCGAGACCATCTTCGGCGCCATCGCGGATCGCCTCGCCGAACGCGGCGTGCGACTGCATCCCGCCTATCTCTTCATGGAACAGGCGATGCCCGCGCCGGGACAACTGTCGGCCCGCGCGCCGACAGCGCGCGAGGAGGCCGATATCGCGCTCGGCCGCCGCGTCGCCAAGGCGACCAGCGGTCTCGATATCGGTCAAAGCGTGCTCATCAAGGACGGCGTCATTCTGGCCATCGAAGCATTCGAGGGCACCGACGAGGCGATCCGCCGCGCCGGCCGCCTCGGCGGGGCGGGCGCGGTCCTTGTCAAATGCGCCAAGCGCGGGCACGACATGCGATTCGATATCCCCGTGATCGGAACGCGCACCGTGCGCAACTTGCGGCGCATTCGCGCCTCGGCCCTCGCCGTCGAAGCGGGCCGCACGATCGTGCTCGAGCGCGCAGCCGTGGTGCGGGAAGCCGATCGGCAAGGACTCTGCCTGATCGCATTCGAAGGAGATTCCATGCCATGACCGTTTCCGAGTCCCAACGCCCGCTGCGCGTCGCCGTCTTCGGCGTCGGCAGTTTGGGCGAGCATCACGCCCGGCTGTATGCGGCGCTGCCGGAGGCCGAGTTGATCGGCGTCTACGACGCCAATGCCGCGCGCGCGCGCGAAATCGCGGCGAAATACGGAACCCGCGCCTTCGAGCGGCCGGAGGAACTCGCCGCCGAAATCGAGGCTGCCAGCGTGGCCGCGCCCACCGATCTCCATCAAGCGGTCGCCGGTCCGCTGCTGGATCGGGGCATCCATCTGCTGGTCGAAAAACCCATTGCCGCCACGCTCGCCGAGGCCGAGGATTTGGTCGCGCGGGCCGAAGCCCGGCGCGTCGCCCCCTATCCGCCGCCGCGCGGCGGCGGATTGCGCCCGCGCGGCACGGAGGTGAGCGTGGTGCATGACCTGATGATCCACGACCTCGATTTGGTTTTGCACCTGGCCGGCGCCGCGCCGGCGGAGGTCCGCGCCTCCGGCCTGTCGCTTGCGAGCGACTCTCCGGACTACGCCGCCGCCTGGATCGCCTTCGAAAACGGCGTCGAGGCCTCGCTGGTCGCCAGTCGAATCCATCCCGATCGCGCGCGGGGCCTGCGGCTGTTCTACGACGATGCCGTCGTCGAGTTGGATTTCATGCTCCCCGCCGCCGTCGAGGCGCGAAAAGGCGGAGACGGCATCGAGCGCGCCGCCCTTCCGATCGTGAAAGAGGAGCCGTTGCGCGCCGAACTGGGGTCTTTTCTGCGTTGCGTCCGCGAGCGATGTCCGCCGGTCGTGGACGGACGGCGGGCGACGGAAGCGCTGCGGCTTTCCCTCGAAGTATTGCGCCGAATCGCCGATTCCCCGGCATGAACCCCTCGGTTTTGTTCGTCGCCGGCGAGGTTTCCGGCGATATGCACGCCGCGGAGCTGGCGCGCGCGCTTCGGCGGCGGCGGCCCGATGTGGAGCTCTGGGGCATCGGCGGCGACGAGTTGCGCGCGGCGGGGATGGACCTCGTGCGTCACGCGCGCGAAATGGAGGCCATCGGTTTCACGGCGGTGATCCGCCGCCTGCCTTTCTTCCGGCGCGTGTTCCGCGACATTCTCGCCCGCGCGCGCGCGCGAAAGCCAACGCTCGCCGTGCTGGTGGATTATCCCGGTTTCAACCTGCGCATGGCGCAGGCCCTGCATGGGATGGGCGTGCGCGTGGTCTATTACATTTGTCCCCAGATCTGGGCCTGGCGGAAGTCTCGCGCCCGCATTCTGGTCGAAAACGTCGCCCGTTTGCTGACGATTCTGCCCTTTGAGCAGGAACTATTCCGGGGACAACCGCTGCGCGTGGAATATGTCGGACACCCGCTCGCGGATCAACTCCGCGCCGAAACGAAGTATTCCGCAGCGCTGCCTTGGCGGGGAGAACCCCGAATCGCGCTCCTGCCGGGCAGCCGCCGTTCGGAAATCGAATATCTGCTGCCGCCGATGTTGGAGGCGGCGGCGTTGATCGGACAGGAGCGCCCGGAGGCTTCCTTTCTCGCGGCGGCGGCGCACGAGAGCGCGGCGGACTGGATTCGCGCGGCGGCGGCGCGGGCGGCGGCGACGCCGCCCCGCTGGGAGATCGTCGTCGGGCGGGCGCGGCAGGTTCTGCGCGAGGGGCGCGCGGGCTGGGTCGCCTCGGGCACGGCCACGCTGGAAGCGGCGCTGTTGGGTTGCCCGCATGCGCTCGTCTATCGAGTCTCGTGGTTGAACTATCAGATCGGACGGCGTCTGATCCTCGTGCCCCACCTCGGCATCGCGAACCTGATCGCCGGGCGGACGGTCTGTCCCGAAATTCTGCAAGATGCCGTAACGCCGGCGAATCTGGCGGAGTCCCTGCGTCCGCTGCTC
>CALGXT010000050.1 GCA_937935255.1 uncultured bacterium
CGGGCGCCGGCGCTGAAGGGGCCGGCGTCTCGGCCGCCGGCGCGGCGGGCGCGGCGGGCGCGGTCGGCGGGGGCGGGGGGGGGGCGGCCGGCGGCGGGGCCGGCGGTTTGGGAGGCGGCAGGGGGGCCGCTTTGGCGAAACGCGTGGTGGGAATGGCCGTCGAGCCGAATTTCTCACGCACGCGCTTCACCTGTTCGTCCGTGAGCGCGGCGGCATGGTTGGACACGGGAATCCCCATGCCGGCCAGCCGGAGCATCAGTTCCTTGCTGGTCAGATTCAGATCGCGGGCCAGGTCATGAACTCTCATGCTTCTTCAATCGCCCCGTGTTCTTTTTCATAGGCGGCCTCGGCCGCGCGGTGCACCGCCTCCGCGATCTCCGGCGTGAAGCCCTCGACCGCGGCCAGGTCGGCGGTGTCGGCCGCCATGACGCCTTCGACCGAAAGGAAGCCCGCCTGCACCAGCGCCTCGGCCCGCGCCGGGCCGATCGCCTCGATCGCGGCGAGTTTCTCGACCGCCAGTCGGACTTTTTCCTCGAACGTGATGTCCTCGGGTTGCCGCTGGATATCAATCCGCCAGCCGGTCAATTTCGAGGTCAGCCGCGCGTTCTGGCCCTTCTTGCCGATCGCCAGCGAAAGCTGATCGGCGTCCACGATGACGGACACCGTCCGCGTCGCCTCGTCCACATTCACTTTCGAAAGCTTCGCGGGCGCCAGCGCGTTGGCCACATAAATCCGGATGTCCTCGTTCCAGCGGACGATGTCAATTTTCTCGCCCGACAGCTCGCGAACGATGTTCTTCACGCGCATGCCGCGCAAGCCCACGCAGGCGCCGACGGGGTCCACCTTTTCGTCGTGCGAGAACACCGCCAGCTTCGTGCGGAAGCCGGGCTCGCGCGCGATGCCCTTGATTTCCACCGTATTGTCGGCGATCTCGGCCACCTCGAGCTGGAACAGACGCCGCACGAATTCGGGATGGGCGCGGGAAAGGATGATCATCGGCCCCTGCGCGGCCTCGTCCACGCGGAGGATATAGGCGCGGATGCGGTCGCCGATCTGATATTCCTCGGTCGGCACGCGCTCGGACGCCGGCAGCACGGCTTCCGCCCGTCCGAGGTCCACGATCACGTCGCTGCGGTCGAAGCGGCGGACCGCCCCGCTGACGATGTCGCCCTCGCGATTGCGGTACTCGCCGAAGACGCGCTCGCGCTCGGCCTGCCGGATGCGCTGCTGAATGGCTTGCTTGGCGGTCTGCGCGGCGATCCGGCCGAAATTGCGGGGGGTGACCTCGACCTCGATCGTGTCGCCCGGCGCGGCGTCTTTTCGAATCCTCCGGGCGTCCGCGAGCGCCATCTCCAGCGCCGGATTCGCCACCTTGTCCACCACTTTATACCGCCCGACCGCCCGGATGTCGCAGGTCTTGCGATCAATATGGACGGACACGTCGTCGGCATGTGTGATGCTCTTTTTCGACGCCGCCAGCAGCGCGTCCTCGATCACTTTACAGAGCGTTTCCCGGTCCAAGCCCCGTTCGCGCTCCAGATAGTCGAAAACGGCCATCAATTCGTTATTCATGCTCAAACTCCCGGACGACGCCGCGCCCGCAAACTGAAAAAGAACCCCGGACGCAAAGGAGTGGGCCGAACCCACTCCCTCGTCGAGCAGCCCCGATTCAAAGCCTGTCGAGCGTAGCGGCCCGTCGCCCGCGCGTCAAGCGCGCGCTTGCGGCGTTGGGCGCGGCGCTCCGTTATGGCGACGCCGAATGACCTTTGTTCTCCCCGCGGGCCGCGGGAGGGTGTATCACACTTCGCGAAGTGTGATACCGTCGGGCGGCGATCCAGGACGGCGCGGGACGGCCTGGAATATGCCATGGGGGTTGGCCGGCGGGGCGCCGCCCGCGGACGCCCGTGATGGCCGGTCGCGGCAGCCGCGATTTCGGTGTGGCGTTTTCCGGCGGAGGGGTGATATGGTCGCTTTCGAATGCGCGACCGATCGGGCGCGCCAACACAACGAGGAACAACAAAGACATGAGCGAAAATCTCATCCCGGATGGATTCACCGACACCCCGCAATTGCCCGGAACGCCCTGGTGCGTGCATGACCCGCGGCGTCCCCTGCCGCCGGTCGTCGCGCCCGCGCCGGCCGACCAGCCCTACGCTCCGCCCTCCGATGCCGAAGTCCTGTTCGACGGCCGCGACCTTTCCGGCTGGACCGGACGGGACGGCAAGGCCGCGTGGAAGTTGGGAGACGGTTTCATGGAAGTCGTGCCGAAAACCGGCGATATTTGGACGAAGCGCGACCTGGGCGACGGCCACTATCACATCGAGTGGAGCGCGCCCGCCGTCATCGAAGGCCGCAGCCAAGGCCGCGGCAACAGCGGCGTATTCATCCTGCGCCAGTATGAGGTGCAGGTGCTCGACAACTATCAAAACCCCACCTACGCCGACGGCACCGCCGGCGCCATCTACGGCCAGTTCCCGCCGCTCGTCAACGCCTGCCGCGCGCCGGGCGAGTGGAACACCTACGACATTTATTGGTTCGGCCCGCGCTTCGAGGGCGACCGCCTCGTTTCGCCCGCCCGCATCACGGTCGTTTTCAACAACATTCCCGTGCAAATCTGCCGGGAACTGATGGGCCCGACGCAATACCGAAAGATCGCCTCCTACCGCCCGCATCCGCCGACCGGCCCTCTGCAATTGCAGGACCACAATAACCCGGTCCGCTACCGGAACATCTGGTACCGCCCCCTCTGATCCCGGCGGGTTTCCAAGCCTTGGAAGCGGCGGGGCCTCCGTTTTCCAAGGCTTGGAAAAAAACGACGCCGATTTTCCAAGGCTTGGAAAAATGACCGCCCCCACCTTCCAAGGCTTGGAAAAGTCCGGCGCGGTCGCTCCGACGTCGCCGCCGAACGCGCCGCCGTCCGCCGAAAGCTGGTCGGCGGCGATGGTGCGGACGGTGTTGGGCCAGCGGGCGCTCGCGTGGGCGCTCGCCGGCGGGGTCGCCTTCTACTTCGGCGCATCGCGACTGCTCGGCTTCGCGATCTACCGCTGTCCCTTTCATGCGGCGACCGGTCATCCGTGCCCCGGCTGCGGGATGTCGCGCGCGCTGGCCGAGCTGGCCGCCGGAAATTGGCGCGAAGCGTTGCGTTTGCATCCTTTCGCTCCCTATCTTATTGTTTGGGCGGTAATGTTGGCGGGCGCGGCGCTGTTGCCGGCCCGAGGGCGGGATCGGTGGGCGGCGGGCTGGGCGGCGTTCGAGGCGCGCACGCGCTTCCACGCGGCGCTGTTGGTCGCCTTCACGGTCTTCGGAATCGCGCGGCTGCTGTGGAGTCTGTGGCGGTCGGCGTGAAGGCGGAGTAACGGAGAACAAAGAGAGAGGGAACCGGTATGGGCATCCTGATGCAAGTGGTGGCGCTGGCCGTGACTGTCGTATCGCTGGTGTGCTGGATTATGATCCTGGTCAAGATCTTCAAGCAGAATGTCGGGCTCGGAATCCTCGGCATCTTCTGCTCGATCTTCGCCTTCATCTACGGATGGGTGAAGGCCAAGGAGTTCAATGCCCAGAAGATCATGTTGGTGTGGACGATCGCGGTCGTCGTGGGCATTATCGCGAATTTCCTGGGCGCGGGCGCGATGATCAAGGAAATGCTTCAGCAGATGCAGAGCGCCGGCGGTTGATGCCGCCCGGCCCCGGCGGCGGGCGGCGCCGTCAGGCGCGCGCCCGCCGCTGGCGGACCGCCTCATAGATCAGAATCGTCGCGGCCGCCGCGACGTTGAGCGAGTCGCATTGCCCCAGCATCGGGATGCGCACGCGCTCGTCGGCTTCTTCCATCCAGCGGCTGGTCAGGCCGAGCTGTTCCGACCCCACCACGATCGCCGTGCCGCCGGTCAGGTCGGCGGCGGTGTGATCCTTCGTCGCGTGCGGCGTCGCCGCCAGCGTGCGGATGCCGCGCGCTCGAAGCCAGGGCAGCGCCTCGTCGGAGGAGGCCTCCACCACCGGCAGGCAGAAAAGCGCGCCGATGCTGGCGCGCACGACGTTGGGATTGTTGATGTCGGTGCAGCGGTCGCACACGATGACCGCGTGCACGCCGCCCGCGTCGGCGGAGCGCAACATCGTGCCGAGGTTGCCCGGTTTTTCGATATGCTCGCAGACGAGAATGAGCGGGTTGGGGGGCAGGCGGAGATCGTCGAGCCGGGCGCGGAGCGCCGGGGCGAGCGCGAGCACGCCGTCGGGCCGGTCGCGGTAGGCGATTTTACGGAAGACGCGCTCGTCGCATTCGAGCAACTCGGCGCCGGCCTTTTGCGCATCGGCGATCAGCGTTCCCTCGTTCTCGCCGAGAAACAACGCCGGGCAGGTGAAGAGGGCGACGGGCCGGACGCCGTTGTCGAGCGCGCGGCGGACTTCGCGGTAGCCTTCGATCAGCAAGAGGCCCTCGGCGTCGCGCTGCGCGCGCTCGCGCAACCGGACGGCCTGTTTCACCCGCGGATTCTGAACGCTCGTGATGCGGATCATGCCGCCATCCTTCCGCGCCGGCCGCTTGCGGTCAAGCGCATGCGATGCGGAAACCGAACAAGGATTCACCGCCGCGACGCCGCGGTCGGAACGGTTCGGGGATGTTTTCTCAAAGAGGCGCGGCGATGCGGCCGAGGTCGGAGGTCGGAGGTCGGGAGTCGTAAGTTCGAGCCGCCGCGCCGCAGGGCTCCGGCTTGCTCAAGCCGCTTGGGGGCTTCAGCCTCGAAAAGCCGCCGGCGGCGGTGTATCACCCTTCGCGACGTGTGATACACTCGGCGAAGGCGCCCAACTCGCGGGGGGGGCGGAAAGCGGAATCGCGGAACACGGCCCAGCGGCGGGCGTCGCCTCCGACTAGCGCCGGGGTTCCGAATCGCGCGCGCCGCCGCCCGCATCGCCCTCCAGCATATCGGCCTCCGCCAACTGGCGGCGGCGCAGCAGCTCGTTGGCGAGGCGGCGCTGGAGGGAGCGTTTGTGCAACATTCCCACCGGGCGTCGGTCTTTCGCGCTATCCACCACCGGCAAATAGTCGAGACCCTGATCGTTCATCAAACCCATCGCCTCCGCCAGCGGGCGGTTCGCCACCGCCGGGTCCGGCGCTTTCTGCATGAGATCGCAGGCCAGCAGCCAGCGCGCGATCGGCTGCGCATGGAAGCTCGTGCGGAAATCTTCGATGGTGATGATGCCCGTCATCGCGCCCCTCGCGTTGACCACCGGGAAGGCGAACAGTTCCGAGGTCGCGATGCGGTTGAGCACCTCGACCAGCGTGTCCTCCTCGCGGAAGACCACCGCGGAGTCCGCCGCCTCGCGCGCCGTCAGCGTTCGGGCCAGATCCTCCTCCGTGACATTCAAACCGGCTTCGCCGGCGCGCGTAACGGCCCATTTGACGCTGGGCGGGCCGATGATCTGCGCCAGGAACGTCGTCGCCGTGATGACCGCCATGACGATATCCGGCAGCGCCGCCCCGCGAATGGCCGGCAGCCCGGCCAGCCGCTCGCCCGCGAGAATCGAGAGACCGATCGCGACGCCCGCCTGGCTGAAAAGGCACCGGCCGAGATAGCGGCGCACCGCCGCGGTGGCGCGCACCGCGCGGGCGCCGGCCCACGCCCCCGCCAGTTTGCCCGCCGTGCGGCCCAAAACATAGGCCAGCGCCAGCGCCCAAATCCAGAGCGCGACGCCGCGCAGATTCAGCCGCGCGCCGACGGTGACGAAAAAGATCACGTAAATCGGGGTCGCGAAACCGCTCACCAACTGGAAGGCCCGATGGCTCCGGCGCGGCGCGAGGTTGGTCAGCGTCGCGCCCAGCGCCATCGAGGTCAGAATCGGATCCACATTCGCCAGCGCCGCCAGGCCGACCGTCAACGCCAGCGCGCCCACCGTGAACGCCAGCGCGCGGTCGCGGTCGAGCAGGCGGCGGAGGGCGTAATTCAACGCGAGGCCGATGGCGGCGCCCAGTCCCACAGCGCCCAGCATTTCCAGCCCCGCATGGGTCAGCGCCGGCGTCCAGGAACCCGTGTCGCGGCCTAGAATGCGGCCGGAGAGACCGGAGGCGACGGCGAAAAGCGCCAGCGCGAGGGCGTCGTCCAGCGCGACCAGCGCGAAGACCGTCGTCGTCAGCGGGCCGCGCGCCTTCAGTTCCCACAACACGTCCACCGTCGCAGCGGGCGCCGTCGCGGAGGCGATCGCGCCGAAGAGCATGCCGCCGGCGATCGCCGTCCGCGCGTCGCCCGAAATCCAGTAAAACGCGAGACCGCACAGCGCCCACACGGCCAGGAAAGCGGCAACGCCCTCCGCGCAGAGGATGACGAAGAACGGGCGGCCGTATTTGCGGAACACGTCGCGGTGCAGCTCGCCGCCGATCATGAAACCGATGACGCCGAGAGCGAAATAGTTGAACGGGCGCAGCCGATCGAGCGCGATCGCGCTCAAAACCTGAAAGCCGGTCGAGCCGAGGAGAAGGCCGATCGCGATATAGCCGACCACCTGCGGAATCCCCATCCGCTGAAAAAGGCGCGCGCCCGCCGTGCCGAACACCATCGAAAGCCCGATCAGCAGGAGGATCGGCAGGTGCGGCTGTTGAAACAGCTCGCTCATGCGGGAGTCGTCGGACGCGCGTGATCGCCGCAAATTCGAAGCACGAGAAACTCGAGCAAAAGATCGGGTTGCGCCTGGCCCGAAACCATCCGTTCGCGGGCGTCGAGAATCGCCGCGCGGATGGCGCGCAAGCGTTCGGGCGAAAACCGCGACGCCTCATCCATCAATTTGCCGGCGCGAAAGGGATGCAGCTTGCGCGGATCCCGCTCGCCCAGGGCCGAGAGCGCCGCCGCCGCTTCCGGCGCGTCCGACCAGGCGGCCAGCGCGCCGCTCTTGCGAACCCACCCGCGATCCGCGCAATCGCGCAAGATCATCAAATCGCGGAACCGCGATTCGAGACCGGAAACCAGCCCGATCGAATCCTCCGATTGCTCCAACAACTGCCGCAACGCCCGCAGCGCCGGCGCGGCCCGCCCGGCGACGACCGCGTCGGCCAGCGCCCAGCCGGCGGCCTCGCGCGTCGCGGGCGTCAGGCGGCGAACGTCCTCGACCTCCACCCGCTTGCGCTCGCCCGCCCAGGCGGCCAGTTTTTCGGCCTCCTGCGCCAACGTTCGAGCCTCCGCGCCGACGCGGTCGGCCAACTCCCGCACCGCCGCCCAGTCCGCCTCGACCCCCAGCCGCTCGAACGCGGCGCGGGCGATCTCCTCGGCCTGCGCGGCCGCCTCGTTCGACTTTTCCGCGCGGCGGTGCTCGATCACGCGGCCGGCAGCCTTGAAAGCTTTGATGAACGCGGACCTTCCGTCCACCTCCGCCGCCGTCAGCACCAACACCTGCCCGGCGGGAAGTCCGTCTCGCACCAATCCGGTCAGCTCATCGAGCCATCGGCGCACGTCCTCGTTTTTCAACAGCCGATCGTTCTTGAGGAAGGCGACGTCGCGGAACCAGACCACCTTGCGTCCGCCGAGAAAACTGGGGGTGCGGACGGCGGTGATGCAGTTGCGCAGCGCGGCCACGGCGCCGTCCACGGTCTCCGTCGCGCCGTCCACCTGCTCGACCCCCAGCACTTGTTCGGCGGGCGGACAGATGGTGTCAATGATCGCCCGCGCGGAGCGGGCCACGAGGAAATCGTCTTCTCCGTAAATCAAGCAGGCCGAAGGCGGTCGGTCGGCGGCGGGCGAGCGGGCGCTGGGCGGTTTCGGGGGCACGTCACTTTTCTGAAAAATACGAAGATACTACAAAGACGAGAAGAGCATACCCTTGTTGCCCCCTCGCGATCAATCGGGAAGAGGTCCTCTCCCTTCGCGCGCAGAGCCGAGCAGCTCGACTCGTTCGGCGTTTCGCTGCCCGCCGAGTTCAGAGAAACCCGCCGATCGAAAACGCCCTTGCGGCTCTTCAAGGCAGTTGGTGGCCATTGATATTGCAGGTCGGCTTTTGGCCGATCGCGCCGACCGCATATTGGCCGCCCGCGGGGCAAGTCGGCCAATTGTTCTTGAGGTAAACCATCAAATCGCCTCCGCTTACACCGTCGCCCTCATCGGCGCGATTTTCGAGCGACCATTGGTCTTTTGCCGAGTCTATCTGCCGAAGGTTGTTGATGCACGCGCACTGCCGGGCGGATGCGCGGTATCTCATATACGAGGGCATCGCCAGCGCCGCCAAGAGGCCAATGATCAACGCCACCATCAAAACCTCTATAACCGTGAAACCTTCCTTTGCCGCCGCTCTTTTCATGAGTTTCATTCGCTCTCCCCCCAGGGAAGATCGTTCGCTCGCGCCGGCTTTGAGATTCGATACCCGTAAAGAATCCTGTTATTCGAGGGGAATGCGATGAAGCGCAACATCGTAATTTATGTCAGTTCAACTTTTTACGTATCAATCTACAACTACATCCGCATCATCATTTTTTCAAGTAGTCTTGCGCCGCTTTCTAACGGACGAATCCGTTTTTGCCTGAATTGAAGATCAGACCAAATCGGAGGCCCTGACGAGTTCCGTGGACGCGCCGCCTTTTGCCTTGTCCGTCCCGCGCGACCCGCTACATTCTCGGCGCAGCGCCCGGCCGACCACCCGGCGCGGCCCGTCCCGGACGAAAGGATTACGCTATGCCGCGATTGGATTCCGAGCGAATCAACTTTCTGGCGCGCGGCTGGTCGGCGTTGCGGCTGGCCGTCGAGTCCCCCGACCGTTTCCCCTCCTGGGACGCCGTCATCCTCACCGCCGCCAGCGACGCGCAGGCCCGGCTTTACGATCGCCGTCTCGCCGAGGCGCAGGCGGCCGGGCGGTTG
>CALGXT010000051.1 GCA_937935255.1 uncultured bacterium
ACAGAGAATCAAATCGAAGGGACAGAGAATGAAATCGCCCGGGAAACGGTAGGGCGCGGCGGCCCGTCGCGCCGGAAAATATAGGGACAGAGAATAAGAAGTTTGCCGATACGAATTCATAAGATGCTTTCTACCAGTGCAATACGGCGGAATCCGGGACGAAGTTAGAGACAAGAACAATTTCAATCGTGATACGGTATAACCTGTATGAAGTTATAGGCGAGCCGGCGACGGGTAAAATTTTCACATTCTCTGTCTCTGTTCCGCTCCCCCGCGCCGGCGAAAGCGGCGGCGACGCTTTCGGTCCCTGCCCTTGGACCTCGAAACCGTCAAGTTGCCCTCCGTTTTTTTTGCGGTGCCGCTATCCCCTCCGAAGCCCAAAGGGCGGAGCCAGGCCGCGCGGCGGGCTCTCCCCGTTGTATCTCCTTTTTTGACAGCGAGGGCTGGATCGGCATAATGCGCGGCCATGATCTCCGAGCTTCCCGACGCGCGTCCGGCGGACGAAGTTCCCGATTTGGTCGGGGAGTGCGCGGCTTTCTTCGCGCCGGGAGGATCGCTCGCAAACGCTTTCGCGGGCGGCGAGTTCGTTTTCGAAACCCGGCCCCAGCAGGTCGCTATGGCCCGAGCGGTCGCGGAAGCCCTCCAGCGGCCGGGCCATCTGGCGGTCGAAGCGGGCACCGGGGTTGGAAAATCGTTCGCCTATCTCGTGCCCCTCATCCGTTGGGCGATAGCGCGCAAAACGAAGGCGGTCGTCTCCACCTACACGATCAGCCTCCAGGAGCAGTTGATCCGCAAGGACGTGCCATTTCTCGCGGCCCATCTTGGGGTTCCATTCATGGCGGCGCTCGTGAAAGGACGAAGCAATTATCTCTGCCTGCGCCGGCTCGCGCGCGCGGAGCGGACGCATCGTGATTTGTTTGCGCGCGAGGCCGAGCGGGAGTTGCATCGCCTCCGCTTATGGGCGGATCGAACGGAGGACGGTTCGCTGCAAGATCTCGCCCGACCGCCGCCGGATGAAATCTGGAGCGCGGTTTGCGCCGAAGAGGGTAATTGTGCGGGCGCGCGGTGCCCGGATTTCGCCCGCTGCCCCTTTCAGCGTGCGCGGCGGCGCGCGCGTGAGGCCGATTTGCTGGTTGTAAACCACCATCTGCTTTTCGCGGATCTCGCCTTGCGGGCGCAGGATGCGGCCGCCCTTCCGGAATATGCGTGCCTTGCGCTGGACGAAGCGCACCAGATCGAGGGCGTGGCCGGAGAACATCTGGGTATCCGCCTTTCGCACTACGCCTTCGAGCACTGGCTACGGCGACTGTACACACCCGATACGAACAAAGGATTGCTCGCGCTGGCGCGGCACGGCCCGGCCGCTCATGCGGCGGGATTGCTGTGGGACGACGTCGGCCGGCTGTTTGACGCGGCTCGAGAAGCCGGCGGACTGGATGAAACGAACCCGACGCGGACCGTCAAGGCCCCGCTGTCCCTCGAAACCTCCGTGCCGGCGAGACTTCGCGAGATCGGCGAGATGCTCGACAATCTCTTGAAGGAGTTGCGCGACGAAGATCTGAGGGACGAAATCCGTCAAGCCCGACGGCGCGGCGGCGAGCTGGCCCGGACACTCGAAGCCTGGCTCGAACAGCGGCTCGAAGATCAGGTCTATTGGATGGAGCTCGAGGGTCGGCGTCGCCGCACCGTGCTGTATTCCGCGCCGATCGAGATCGGCCCGATCCTGAAAGAGATGCTATTCGATGAGGTTCCGAGCGTCATCATGACGAGCGCTACGCTGGCCGTGAATGGCTCGCTGTCCTATTTCCGCAATCGTGTGGGGGCCGATCCTTGCACAGAGTTGAGCGTGGGGTCTCCGTTCGATTACGCGCGGCAAATGAAAGTCTGGATTCCGCGCGGCATGCCCGATCCCGGCGAGGGAGACGAACGCTACGCGCCGGCCTGTGCCGCTGCGATCCGGCATTTCGCCGGTCTGACCCGCGGCAATGCTTTCGCGTTGTTCACCAGCGCCGCGCTCATGCGGCGCGTCGCCGCGGCGGTGCGCGAAGATCTGGAAGCGGCCGGGCTGCGCGTGTTGGTGCAGAACGAGGGGCTGGGACGCCATGCGATGTTGGAAGATTTTCGCGCGGGCGGCGGCGCCGTCCTGTTCGGATTGGACAGCTTTTGGATGGGAGTGGATGTGCGCGGCGAAGCGCTGAGCAACGTGATGATTGCGCGGTTGCCGTTCGCCGTGCCGGATCATCCGCTCACCCGGGCGCGCATGGACCGCATCAAGGCGCGCGGCGGCGATCCGTTCCGCGAATACTCGCTGCCGGAAGCGATCATCAAGTTCCGGCAGGGTGTTGGGCGGCTGATCCGCAGCGCCACCGACACCGGCGTGGTAATCGTTCTGGATCCTCGCGTGGTCTCCAAATGGTATGGCCGCTGGTTCCTGAACTCCATCCCCGACGCCCCCGTCGAAATCGTGGACTGGAATCCAGGGACGAATCAAGGGACAGAGAAATAGTTTCAAGGGACAGAGAAATAGTTTCAAAAAGTTCCGGAAAAGTTGCGGGCTCGCGCCTTCTATACGGTAGAGGCCGGCGATGGGCGCCGGTCTCGGGAACCGGAGAAGAGCCATGCGACAGCCCCGATTGAAGCCTGATTATCGC
>CALGXT010000052.1 GCA_937935255.1 uncultured bacterium
CCTCTTCTCTTTCGCTATTTCGGTCGAGGGTAGGGCCGGGCGGCTCGCCCGGCCGCGCCCGAAAGATCGAAGAGTCACCGAGGATACGCTGAGAGCGCAGAGGTCAGGATTGCGGAGCGAAGGAGCGAAGGGACAGAGAAAAGAGCGAAGGGACAGAGAAACAGAGACCCGCGCCCCGCTGCCATTTCTCTGCGGCCTTCGGCGGCTCGAGCAAGCTCGATCCCTACGGGCGCTGTCGCGCCGACCTCCGACCCGCAACTTCGTATTCTCTGTCCCCACATGCTGTATGTTCCGGCGCGGCGGGCCGCCGCGCCCTACCGTTTTTTCTCTCTAAAATCGTTCTCTGTCCCTTTAGCGGCGCCTGTCTTTCGCGGCGCCTGCAACGGCGAAGTCAAAAAATTTTTTCTAAAATGCGTCTTTTTTGGTATTTTTCTCGGCGTCGTGCGAGCGCTCCGATGCGCTTTGGGGAATAAATCCGATGAAAGAGTTCCTCTACACCGTCAACCTGAGGGATGACCCGGAGGTCATCCGCAAATACGAGGAATACCACAACGCGATCTGGCCGGAGGTGACGCGCAGCCTGCGCGCGGTCGGCATTCGCGAGCTGCGCATCTGGCGGCTGGGCCGCCGGCTGGTCATGCGGATCGTGGCCGACGACGATTACGATCCCGTCGAGGCCTCGAAGCGGCATCGGGCCTCGCATCCCCGCGTGCTCGAATGGGAGCGGCTCATGGACGGCTTCCAGGAGCGCGTGCCGGAGGCGCCCGGCGAGGGTACCTGGGCCGAAATGACGCCGATTTTCACGTTGCCGTAATGACGGGCGCTTCGCGCCTGCAACTTCATACCGAAAGGGACCGCCATGAAATACGTGATGATCTTCCACGCCAACTTGAACTACGCCTACCTCACGCCCGACCGCTACGAGTTCGTCATCCGCGAGGCCTACGAGATGACGTTCGACACGATGCGGGAGCGGTTCCCCGGCGTGAAATACGTCTTCGAGGCCAGCGGCTACACCATTGACATGATGGCGAAATACGCGCCCGACGTCCTCGAGAAGCTCAAGGCCGCGATCGCTTCCGGCGCCTGCGAATTCATGGGCTCGCCCTATGCTCATCCGATGCTGCCGAACTTCCCGGAGCGGGACGGCTGGTGGACGCTCGAATTCGCGCACCGCGCCTACGAAAAACACCTCGGGGCGCGCCCCGTCAGCTTCTGGAACCCCGAATGCGGCTGGCGGTCCTACGTGCCGCGCATGGTGCGCGACGCCGGCTACCGATATCTGACCGGCGATTTCGAATCCTACAGCCGCTGCGAACACGGGCCGGACGGCGGCCCGCAACGACCGGAGATTTATGCGAAAGAGGCGACGAAGGAGCGGAACTTCTACAACTTCAACTTCGCCTACGATCTCCCCGCCGACGATTACGCGCTGCACTACCCCTTCAACCGCATCGTCGGCCTTGCGCCGGACGAGCTGCGCGTGTTCCTGCGCTCCGACCGCATCTGCCAGTACGCCGTGCGCTACTTCATGGGCATGCCCGGCTATTCGCACGACGAATACCTCGCGACGATCGCCCGCTACTCGAAAGACCTCGCCGGCCGCGGCGAGGGCGCGCTCGTCATTTTCGCGGATGACGCCGAATACATCGGCACCAACGGCTGGTTCCGGCTCAAGTATCAGAATCAGCCGGACCGCGTCTTCGAGAAAGTGCCGGACGCGCAAGAAAAACTGATCGCCCTGGTCGAGGCCGTGCGGCGCCGCGGCGAATTCATCACCTTCGCCGAGGCCTGCCGGCTTTCGCCCAATCCGCAGCCGATCACCTGGGACGACGACGCCGCCTGGCACGGCGCCCTGGCGAGCACCTGGGCCTCGACGCCGATGGCGCGGCTGCTTCGCCCGTGGCAGGACCTCGTTCGCGAAAAGCTGTCGGCACTGGAACAAACCCTGCCGAAGTCGGTGGCCGA
Organism: uncultured bacterium; assembly: GCA_937935255.1. Lineage (GTDB taxonomy): Bacteria > Verrucomicrobiota > Kiritimatiellia > PWTM01 > PWTM01 > CALGXT01. The sequence continues at coordinate 1,969 of CALGXT010000052.1, forward strand.
GCGCGCGTGGTTCCACCTGACCAACAGCTACAACAGCGACGGTCAGTGGCCGCCGACCCTGCCGTCCGCGCCGCACATCATCCACCCGTTCAACTACGCCTACTGTTTCGAGAACCTGCTGACGGCGCATCACCTGGTCGGCGGCGTGAACCTCGCGGCCCTCGATACGGACGCCGCGCGCACGCTGGCCGAGATTCTCGACCTGCAGGCGAAGCTCATCGAGGACAAGGCGATGGCGATGGCGGCGGAGGGCGATCCGAAGCGGCGGAACGATGCGGAGCTGGCGCTGGCGCTGCTGGACGTGGCGCGGGAACGGAAATCCCAGCGGCGGAAGAAGATTTTGGAAGCCTCCGAGTACACCGTCCGCGCGGACGCCCTGGTCGAGGCGCGGCGGCAGGTGGGCGGGGTTGTGATCGAAAAGACATGAGTCGGCGATAATGGTCTCGCCCGGAGGCGGGGAGACCCCGAGGAACAAGAAAGCCGACCGCGCCCCGCAGTGGATTTTCTCCGCGCGGCCGTCTCGCCGACCAGCCGCTCGCGTCGCTCGAATCCGTCAGGTCGAGGATTCCCAGGGCGGCGTCTCGGGCAGGCGGTTTAGAAATGCGGCGACGAGACGCTCCTCGTATTCGGAGGTCCACGCGCCGCGCAAGAATAAGTCGAAAGCCTCGCGGCGCAGCCGCTCCCAGGAGGCCGGCTCGTCGCCGGGCAGGATGGGGAAAAAGGCGACGCCGGCCTCGCGCGCGGCTTGCAGATCGCCGACGGCGTCGCCGATCATCAGCGCTCGGCCCGCGGCATAGCGGTCTTGAGTGGCCATAATCAACATCTCCTTTTTCGCGCCGCGCGCGGGGCCCAGAATCTCCCGAACCAGCGGCCATAGACCGTTTTCCCGCCATTCGCGTTCGACCGCCTCCTCGGGCGTCTGGGTGACCACCACAAGATCGGCCGCGCGGGCGATTTCTTCGAGAGTCTCGCGAACACCGGCGAAGAGCGGAACGCTCGGCAATTCCCGCGCCACGCGCTCGTTGACGGCCCGGCTCCACTCGAAGACGCGCCACAACTCGGGATCGTCCTCGCGCTCCGCCGCCGCGCGCAAGGCATCCGGGGTATAAGGGCCGCCCGATTCGACGAAGCGGCGCAGCGCGCGGGTGTCGGGCGGCGGGACGCCGGAGCGCCGGACGTCCGACCGCCGCGCGAGGAGCTCGAACGTGCGCAGCAGCGCCGGGAAGCGATTCGATCCGCGCCAGACGGAACGCAGATTCACGAATTCGGCGGTCTCGCGGACCTCGCGCTCGATGCGTTCCAAGCCCCAGTGGCGAATGATCTCCGGGTGAAAACAGCGGATTTGTTTCGGCCCCATGCTGTCGAAGACACAGCCGTCGGAATCCACGGCGACGATCCATTGATGGCGGGGATTGAAGAGCATGCGCGCGATTACAACCCAATCGCCGCCGCCGCGCAACGGGCAAATCGCCGCGTCCGACGGCGTTCCCGGGGACGGCCTCGATTCGCTCCGTCCGGCGGCGCGGGAGGGGCCTGAAGCGGCGCGATTCTCCGTCCCCTCCGAGAGACCGCGCGGCGCGTTGACGGGCGGGGGCGGCGGCGATTATGCTGGCGGGCCGAAAACGGCGGATGCGAACGTGATTGCCATTGTGGATTACCGCGCCGGCAACCTGACCAGCGTGAAGCTGGCCCTCGACGAGTTGGGCCGGGATGCCATCATCACATCGAACCCCGACGACATCGCGAAGGCGGAACGTATCGTGTTCCCCGGCGTCGGCGCGGCCGGCGCGGCCATGCGGCATTTGACGGAGATGGGGCTGGCCGAACCGCTCCGCCAGGCCATCGCCGCCGGCACGCCGTTCCTCGGCATCTGCCTGGGCATGCAAATTCTGTTCGAGCGGTCCGCCGAAGACGGCGGCGTCGAGTGCCTCGGGCTGTTGCCGGGATCGGTGGAGCGGTTCCGGCCCCGCGATCCGCGCGACAAGGTGCCGCATATGGGCTGGAATCTCGTGCGCTTCGCCCGCGCGCATCCGGTCTTCGCCGGCCTGCCCCCGGAAGGCTATTTTTACTTCGTCCACAGTTATTACGTCGTTCCCACGCGGCCCGAACATGCGCTGGGGCGGACGGACTATGCCGGCGTCGAATTTTGTTCCGTGGCCGGCGCGGGCAGCGTGATCGCGACGCAGTTCCATGTCGAAAAATCCGGCCCGCTGGGGCTGCGGTTGCTCGACGCGTTCACGCGATGGGACGGGCGCGGCGCGGAGGCGTCGCCATGCTGACCCGCCGCCTCATCCCCTGCCTCGACGTCATCCGGGGACGGGTGACCAAGGGCGTGCGTTTCCAGAACAACGTGGATCTCGGCGATCCCGTCGAGATCGCGCGCCGCTACTATCTGGACGGCTGCGACGAGCTGGTGGTGTATGACATCACGGCTTCCGCCGAGCGCCGCCCGACCGATCTCGACATGGTCGCCCGCGTCGCGCGCGCCGTTCGCATTCCGTTCGCCGTTGGCGGCGGCATCTCCTCCACCGACGACATGGCGCGGGCGCTGGCGGCGGGCGCCGAGAAGATCTCCGTCAACTCCCTGGCGGTGCTCCACCCGGAAATCATCGCCGAGGGCGCGCGGGCCTTCGGCTCGCAGTGTATGGTGCTGGGCATGGATCCGGCGGCCACGGCGGATCGCGCCCGCTGTCCCAGCGGCTACGAGGTGACCATCCGCGGCTTCCGGGAGCGGACGGGCCTGGATGCGGTGGAATGGGCGCGCCGCGCCGCGGACTTGGGCGTCGGGGAGATCGTCGTGAATTCCGTGGACGCGGACGGCACGCGCTCGGGCTTCGAGTTGAACATCACGCGGCAAATCGCCGAAGCCGTTCCCGTGCCGGTGGTCGCCTCCGGCGGGGCCGGCTGCGCGGCCCATTTGCGGGACGTTTTTGTGGAGGCCAAAGCCGACGCCGCCATTGTCGCCGGCATCCTGCACACCGGCGCGACGACGGTCGCGCGGTTGAAGGCCGAATTGGCCGAAATGGGCGTCCCGGTGCGCCGGGACGCGGGAGGAAAGACGCCATGACCCTCATCGAACCGCACATCCACATGTATTCGCGGACGACGGACGATTACACCGCCATGTACCGCCAAGGCATTCGGGCCTGCGTGGAGCCTTCGTTCTGGCTCGGCGCCAACCGCCGATATGCCGGAACGTTCTGGGATTATTTCCGCCTGATTCTCGATTTCGAAGTCTCCCGCGCCGAGCGCTACGGGATTGATCATTATGCGTGCGTGGCGGTGAATCCGAAGGAAGCCGACGACCTAGCGCTGGCGAACGAGGTCATTGACGGCATGACGCCCTACCTCGACCACCCCCGCTGCGTGGCGATCGGCGAAATCGGCTTCAACCTCATCACCCCGAACGAGGAGGCCGTCTTTCAGCGCCAGCTCGAGATCGCGAAAGCGCGCCGCATGCTCATTCTCATTCACACGCCCCACGACACGCCGAAAGTCAGCAAACGCGCTGGCGTCGAGCGCACCCTCGCGATCCTCCGCGAACTGAACTACGACTACGACCGAATCATCGTGGATCACAACACCGAGAACACGATGGATTTGACCCGCAAGCTGCCGGTCTGGGCCGGCTTGACGGTCTATCCCTATTCCAAGCTCAACCCCGAACGCGTCGTGGACATCCTGAAAAAGTGGGGCCTCGAACGCGCCCTCGTGAACAGCTCCGCCGACTGGGGCGTTTCCGATCCGTGCTCGCTGCCGAAGACCGCGGGCTTCATGAAAGACCGCGGATTCACGGCGGCGCAGATCGAACGGCTGCTCTTCGAAAACCCGCTGGAGTTCTACCGCCAAAGCGGACGTTTCGAGCCTCGGCTCGATTTGCCGTACCAGGATCCGGCGCAGTATCAGCGATGAATTCCGACGGACGCCCCGCCCGCGCCCGGTTGCGGGATTGGCTGGAACTGGCGCGCGCGCCGACGTGGCTCACCGCGCCGGGCGATCCGCTCGCCGGCGCGCTGCTGGCCGCCGGTTTCCGCCTGCGCGTGGGGGCGGTCCTGGCGGCCTCCACGCTGATCTACGCCGGCGGCATGGCGCTCAACGACGCGCTGGACGCCGGCGAGGATCGGCGGGAGCGCCCGGAGCGGCCCATCCCGTCCGGCCGCATTTCGGCAAAACACGCGCGCGCCGCGGCGGTCGCGCTGCTGCTCCTCGGCGTGGCGTTCGCCTTTGTGGGCGGAGCGCGGGCGGGGGGCGTCGGCATCGCCTTGGCGGGAGCAGCGGCGGCCTATGACGCCGGTCTTCGGCGCGGCGGCGCCGGACCGTGGGTCATGGGCGCTTGCCGCGGATTGAACGTGGTTTTGGGCGCGGCGGCCTCCGGCGCCGTTCTGGAAAACGCGGGGCCGGCGCTGTGGGCGGCGGCGGGCATCGCGCTCTACACCGCCGCCGTGACCGCGTTGGCGCGGGCCGAAACGGCGGAGCGGCGTCTCGCCGTGCGGCCGTGGGCGCCCTTCGCCGCCGCGGGCCTGGCGGCGACGGCCGTCGGGGTTTTCGGCAGCGATGCGATGGGCCGCCGGGTCGGCGCGGCGGCCGCGCTGTGGGCGGTCGCGCGGGCGTTGCCGCCGGCGCAAGGTTGGAACGCCGCATCCGTGGAGCGCCGCCGCAAATGGATTGGAAGCCTGGTCGGCGCCATGCCGCTCTTGCAGGCGGCCTTCATCGCCGCCGCCGGCGGCGCGGCCGTCGCGGTGGGAGCGGCGTGGGCCTTGCTCGCGCCGCTCCAGCGCCGCATCGCCCGCGGCTTCTCCGCCAGTTGATTTCTCGAAGGGTGACGGAGAATTCGGAAAGGAAACGCCGGGGACGGAACGAACAACCCGGCCTACGCCGCCCCTGCCGGCTCCGTCGTGAGAGCCGCCCGGCGCCCCGCGCCGCGCCGAGACGAAAGCGCACGTCCCGCCATGCGGTGCGCCCAGGCGCGCGAACGGTTGCGGCCGCGTTCAGCGCCGCGCGGCGCGGACACGCCGCGCGGTCGCGCGGACCAACGCCAGCGAGAGCAGGGCCAAGGGCGCGCCGAGCGCCGGCTCGGGAACGATCGTGATTCCCTGTCCGGAAGCGACGAAGTCGTCAAAATACAACTGTCCGGACCCCACGGAATATGCGCTCGACGGGGTGCTTCCCTCCATATTGCCGGCATAGCCGGAAAGCCATATTTCAAAATATTCACCCGCCATGTTCCACGTGCCGGTGTCGGCTTCGGCGCCGAAAGCCATGAAGCCGCTCCCGGCGTCGTACAGCGCTTTCAGCTTCTTGGTGACCGCATCGTATTCGATGCGAAACCGGAGGGATTGCGGCCCCGTGTTTCCGAGAGACAAAAAGGTCTCCGAAGTGTATGTGCCGTTCGTTTTGATGCCGTGGTGCAGCCCATAGCCAAAACCCGAGCCGCCGAAATTGGAAAGATCAACATAACCGGCGCTGATCTCGAACTGTTCGTCACCGTCCAGTTGACTTGTGGGACCGCTCGGGCGAAGGCCCAGCGTGGGCGAGACCACATCTTCACTTCCCATGCCCGGGAAGGGCCCGTCTAAAGTGGTTGAGACTTCGACGTACCAGTTTGCGTCCTGGGCGCCGACCGCCTTGGATTGGATGTTGCCTTCGGCGTTCGCGCCGCCCAGCTCGATAGAAGCCGTGAATTCCAATCGCCCACCGGTCTGTGTCAATTGACCGGTTCCTTCCGTCCAGGGAGGGAGATGCCATCTGGCGCCGTCAATCGAAGCCCCGGAGAAATCGTCCGTCAGGGTGTCCGCAACGCCGATGCCGGCTAGAGTTAGAAGGAGCGAAAAAGCGATGGTCAGCGCGCGCGCAAAACTCCATTTCCCGTTCATGATCTTTCCTCCCGGCGGGCCTTTGATTATCAGCAGGCCTTGGTAGGGGCACCCGTCTTATAACGTCCTCTATTCGCGGCCGCGCGGTTTTCCAAGGTGCTCCGAGCGCCGCGCAACTTCATTGCCTGCGTTGCGGTATACACTGATACTAGGACAGTACGAGCGCCCATGAATGTCAAGTTTTAACTTAATGAATGTTTCAGTAGCCTTGGTGTCGCATGGCTCCTCGCCGCGCGGAGCGAGGCAGGCTCTCACCCCGACCGGCCGGGGCGGACGCCCTCCACACATCGTCACAAATCCGCGCTGGAGGGACGAGCTATGCGAGCCTGTATGTGCTCCGGCTAGGCGTTATCCCGCAACACATGGTGTATCAGCGCGAGCAGCGCGAGGGCGGCGCGGCCGGCTTCGAACGGTTGCGGCCGCGTTCAGCGCCGCGCGGCGCGGACACGCCGCGCGGTCGCGCGGATCAGCGCCAGCGAGAGCAGGGCCAAGGGCGCGCCGAGCGCCGGCTCGGGAATGATGGCGACCCCTTCCGCGGTGAAATCATCAATGCGAGCTTGACCGGACGTCACAGCGAAAGCGGCGGTGGCCGGATCTCCCGACGCATTGCCCGCAACGGCGAAGAAATAGATGCCCAAAGTTTCCGTGGGATCTATGTTCCAATCGGTGATATCCACCGAAGATCCGACGGCGGTGAAACCGGATCCCGCATCGTAAAGCGCCTGCAACGCTTTCGTCGTGGCGTCAAACTCGATGCGCAAAAACAACTCTTTCGGGCTGGTGTTTCCCAATGAATCCATAGTGTATGTAACTGTCCCATTGGATTTCGTTTCCTGCCGGAGCGCGAAGCCGAAACCCGAGACGTAACCCAGCGCCACTTGGTAACTGTCATCTCCACCGGTCGCCCCGGGGTCCACCGCCAAAGCGAGCCCCACCACGTTGCCCGCGCCCAGGGACGGAAAAGGCGGGTTTCCGCCATCCAGCGTGATTCGGGCCTGCGCGAAGAAATTGGCCGTTTGCAAGCCGACGCCCTTGGAAAGCAAACCGGCCTGCGCCTGACCGTCGCCCACATTTCCGGAGGCGGTGAATTCCAGGCGGCCGCCGGTCTGGGTCAGCGCGGCGCTTCCCTGAGTGAAGGGGGGGAGAAACCATTTGTTGGGATCAATCGAGCCGCTGGAAAAATCGTCGGTCACCGTATCCGCCGCGCCGACGCCGGCAAACAAAAGGATGGAGGACAGCGCGAGCGCCGCCCCGCAAGCGCAACGTTTGAATGCATTCATGGCAATTCTCCTTCCGGGGCCGCCCGCCCTGGCTGGAGCGCGGCGCCCCTCATTTGGCAACTGCGCCGCCCGCGACTCGATCGGCAAAGCCGCTTGAGTCTCGAGGAGCGTCTCTATCCAAATAATAGGACGCGCTAATGTCAAGTGATTTGTTCGCGCTTGGGGGGTAAAAATCCCATCCGTTTGTCGGCCGCGCGGATTACTGATGTTCTCGAAATTGTCTTTACTGGCTCGTTCCTTGCGGCGCGAGCAAGCTCGCGCCCTACGTCCGAAGAATGCAGGGCCTCAGCTTGTCGAAGACCTCGCCGTAGCCCAAAGGTCGAAGGCGGGCTGAGGCCGCGACGCCGTACATGAGCCGGTCAGAAC
>CALGXT010000053.1 GCA_937935255.1 uncultured bacterium
ACATCGGCGTCCAGGATTCCCTCGTCCCCGCCGTCAACCCGTCAGCGCGCCGGGCAGCGTCTCCACGAAGCGCCGGATTTCGTCGCGCACGCGCCGATAGTGCGACATCGCCTCCTCCTCGGTGGCCGCGCCGCGCGCCAGCGTCGGCGGATCGTCGAAACCGACGTGGACGACTTTCGCCTTTCCGCCGAGCCAGGCCGGACAGGTTTCATGCGCGTGCCCGCACACCGTGATCACCACATCGAAATCCTCCGTGCGCACGTCGTCCACCGTCTTCGAACGTTGGCCGCTGATATCCACGCCGGCCTCCGCCATCGCCTTCACCGCGCGCGGGTTCAAACCGTGCGCTTCGATGCCCGCCGACCACGCCTCGACCTCGTCGCCCCGCAGCGTTCTGGCCCAGCCCTCCGCCATTTGACTGCGGCAGGAATTGCCCGTGCACAGGAAGAGCACCTTGAGCCGCCGCGGCCGCCGCGCGATCAGCAAGAATACCGGATATTCCCGTTCGCCGCGCCGCAGGGCATGAACCCCGCGCCATTCCGCCGACGGCCAGCCCATCGCTTTCAACTTTTCCACGAGGCGCTCCGGCGCGAATCCGTGATGCGGAACCGATCGTTCGCCGTGAAACGATCCGTCCTCGGAGACCAAATCGGCCACCGCCAGAAAGCCGCGCTCCGCCACGACGCCGCTCATCCGCCGCAGCGCCCCTTCGGCGTCTTCGACATGGTGCAGCGTCATCACACAAAGGACGCCGTCGAACGGTCCCGCCGGCAAAGGATCGCGCGCGATATCCAGCCGCGTCAGCCGCAGGTTCATCCGCCCCACGGCCCGCGCTTTTCGGCTCGCTTCCGCCAGCATGCCCTCCGACGCGTCCGCGGCGACCACCTCGGCGGCGCGCTCCGCCAGCCGCAGGCTCAACGCCGCCGTGCCGCAGCCCACTTCCAGCAACCGCTGACCGGCGCGCAACAAATGCTCGGCATCCAGGGCCTCGAGAATCGCCTCGTTCAGCCGCGCCCGTTCGGGCTTCTCATCCCACGTCGCGGCCGCGGCGTCGAAGGAAGCGATCGGCGACGAGGGATCGCGGGATGGGTTGTTCATGGCGTTTTTTGCTCCGCGCGGCCGACGGCGGGGCGCCGCTTTCGTTGGGGAACGGACACGGCCTCCGCGGCGCATTCCCGGCAAATGCCCTGGAACGTGATTTGGTGGGCTCGGACGCGAAATCCGCGCGGCGCCATCCGTCCGATCCCGGACGGACAGCCCCGGATATCGAACACCCGCCGGCATTGCTCGCAATGAAAGTGGTGATGATGCTCCAGATCGCGCAGCTCATACCGCGTCGGCTCGCCCGGCAATTGCACCGCGCTCAGCCAGCCCTCGTCCGCCCAACGGGCCACCGCCCGATACACGGTCGCAATGCCGGCGCGGTTGCCGATGCGATCCCGCGCTTCCGCGGGCGTCAGCGGGCGCTCGGCCTCCTCGAACACGCGCCGCAGCGCTTCCCGCTGCCGGGTGCGGCGAACCGTTTTTTGCTTATTGATAGACATATCTCAATAATCTGTTAGACTATCCGAGGCCGGATGGTGGCCGATTCGGCCGCAAAAGTCAAAAACACGAAGAAAGGAGATGGCGGACATGCGACGGATTTTCTCTCGGTGGCTTTGGATGGGCGCGGTCGCGACGGCGGTCGCCGCACACGCCGCGCCGGTGCGCGTCGTAACGACGATCTTTCCGCTGACGGACTGGACGCGCGCCGTCGGCGGCGATCGCGCGCTGGTGACCCAGTTGTTGCCGCCCGGCGTCGAGGCGCATTCCTTCGCGCCCAAACCCTCGGACGTCTTCCGCGTTCAAAAAGCGGATGTCTTTGTGTATCTCGGCCCCGACATGGAACCGTGGGCCGCCGGGCTTCTGCGCGCCGCGCGACGACCGGAGCGCGTGGATCTGGAGGCTGGGCGCAACGTGGAACGCGCGAAAGACGAGGATCACGAGGAGGAAGAGCAGGAACACGAGCAGGGCGAGACGGAGGCGGAAGAATCGAACGCGGAGCATCACGCCCATGCGCACGGCGAGACCGACCCGCACATCTGGCTCGACCCGGTGCTGGCGCAAACGATCGTCCGCGATATTGCCGAGGCGCTCGCCGCGGCCGACCCGGAGGGCGCGGATACCTACCGCCGAAACGCCGAAACGTATGTCGGGAAACTCCAGGCCCTCCATGAGAAGATCGCGGAGGGTCTGAAGAACGCCAAGCACCGCGAGATTCTCTACGGCGGCCATTTCGCCTTCGGCTATTTCGCTCGGCGGTACGGTTTGGGTCACCGCTCCCCGTATCGCGGCTTTTCGCCGAACGCCGCCCCCACCCCGCGCGCGATCGCCGATCTCATCCGCACGCTGAAGGATTCCGGGCAGACGACGATCTTTCACGAAGAGCTGCTCGATCCGAGCGTCGCGCGCGTCATCGCCGAACAAACGGGCGCGCGGCTGGTCCTCCTGCATGGCGCGCACAACCTATCGAAAGAGGATGCGGAACGCGGCGATCTGACTTATATTTCGATCATGGAGCGGAATTTGCAGCGGCTGCGGGAGGGACTCGGCGCCCCATGACGCCGATCGAAGTCGAAAGGCTCGAAGCAGCCTACGACATCGAACCGGCCTTGAGCGGAGTCTCCTGGCGCGTCGAAGCGGGCGAATTCTGGGCGGTCGTGGGCCCGAACGGCTCGGGCAAATCCACACTCCTGAAAACGGTTTTGGGGTTGCTGCGCCCCCGCTCCGGAGATGTGCTGCTCTTCGGGCGCTATCCGGCGCGTTTCCGGGAATGGCGGCGTGTCGGTTACATGCCGCAATTCGCGGCGGGCGCGACGGCGCATTTTCCCGCGACGGTCCGCGAAGTGGTGGCGCTGGGGCGACTGGCGACCAAGCGCTTCCCCCGCCTGCGCGGGCGGAAAGACGCCGTCGCCGTGGAGGAGACGCTGAAACAATTCGATATCGCCGATCTCGCCGACCGTCCGATCGGCGACCTCTCCGGCGGCCAACGACAACGGGCGCTGCTGGCGCGGGCTTTCGTGAACCGGCCCGATCTGCTGCTCCTCGACGAACCCAACGCCGCGCTCGATCCGGCCAGCCGCGATGAATTCTATGCCTTGCTGCGCCGGCTGCATCGGGAAGCCGGCGCGACGATCGTGTTGGTCACGCACGACAGCGCCGAGGCCGGTCGGCACGCGAATCGCATGTTGTATCTGGATCGCACCGTGGTGTTTTCGGGCACGTTTCAGGATTTCTGCCGTTCGCCGGAAATGGCGGCCCGGTTCGGCGCCCAGAGCCAGCATGTCATCTGCCATCAGCACGATTGCCCGGAGCGGCGGCCATGAAGGACGCGCTGGAAATGCTGCGTTTCGCGTTCGTGCAGCGGGCGCTGGTCGCGGGCGTTTTTGTCGCGATCGGCTGCGGACTGCTCGGCGTTTTCCTCGTGCTGCGCCGCCAATCCATGCTGGGCGACGGGCTGGCGCACTTCGCATTCGGCGCGGTGGGGCTGGCGCTGCTGCTCGATCTGGCGCCGCTCGCGCTGGCGCTGCCGCTGTCCATGCTGGCCGCGCTCGCCATCTTCCTGCTGCCGGAACGCGCGGGGGCGCAGGCCGACGCCGCGATCGGCATGGTGTCCGCCGTCGGCGTGGCCCTCGGCGTGCTGCTGGCCAGCCTGGGCGGCGGCTTCAATGTGGATTTGTTCGGTTTCCTCTTCGGCGACATTCTGGCGGTGGGCGCGGGCGAAGCGGCGCTTTCCGCGGGTGTCGCGGCGGCCGTGATCCTCACGGTGACGCTGGCCTATCCTGAACTGTTCGCGGTCACTTTCGACGAAACCGCAGCGCGGGTCGCGGGCATACGCCCGGAACGTTGGCGGCGGCTGATGGCGGCGCTTTCGGCGGTGGTGGTGGTGCTCGGCATCCGCGTCGTCGGAACGATGCTGGTCTCCAGCCTGCTGATCTTTCCGGCGGCCGCGGCGCTGCAATGCCGGCGAAGTTTCCGGGGTGTGCTAGCGCTCGCGCCCGCGATCGGCGCGCTCTCGGTCGTCGGCGGCATCGCGCTGGCGCTGATCCTCGACGCCCCCGCCGGCGCCGCCACCGTTCTGCTCAACGCCCTGCTCTTTGTCGCCGCCCTGCTCGCGCGCCGGCTCCGCCGCCGGTGAAACGACTTCGTCCGTTGTTCAAGTTGGGCCTTGCTCATCGAAGGCGCAACGGCGGACGCCGCACGGACTCTGCGCGCCTGCAATGGGGCGACGCACTTGTCGGCTCATCGTTGTCCTGAGCGCCGAACCCCGGATTTGAAATTAGCGGCGCAGACCGACGCCTTCGAGAAGGAGGGCGGCTTCACGGAACGATTGCATCGGCGGCGCATCGTCAGCCTGCCGGCGGGCGTATTCGGCCGCGAAAAAACGCGGAGAACCGCTCAACCCGCACGCCTGGCTATCACGACGTCCAACAGTGTAGGTTACAACATGCTGGGGTGTGCGATGGCGCCGGCATGTGGAACCCAGCACGGGCCCTGCCTATGACGGTTGAACAACGACGAACGCTGGAAGCGTGGGTTCGCGCGCCGACCACGCCGCAGCACGTCGTCTTGCGCTCGCGAATCTGTTGGCGGGCGCGCGAAGGCTGTTCCAACTCCATGTCACTCCCACCCGTTCGTCGTGGCTGAACTTGGTGGAGCGATGGTTTGCGGAAATCACGCGGAAGCGTATTCGACGAGGCGTCTTTCATGGCGTTCAGTATCTGAAGACGGCGGTTGAGCAATACATTCAATCCCATAACCAAAACCCGCGGCCCTTCGTCTGGACCAAGAAGGTCGAGGAAATCCTGGAGACAGTCCGCCATTGTAAAGCCGCGTCTGTTACACAACACTAGTCGTCTGATAATTGTACTGACATGCTTTTTTACGGCGTCGCGGACTCAGCCCGCCTTCGACCTTCGGACTACGGCGAGGTCTTCGACAAGCTGAGGCCCTGCATTCTTCGGGCGTAGGGCGCGAGCTTGCTCGCGCCGCAGGGAACGAGCCTGTAAAGACAATTTCGAGAGCATTAGTAAGCGCGTGACCGTGATCGTCCGCCACGGTGACGGACGGGAGAACCTATGAGCCGGGCAAGGCTACGCAAGGCCGAAGCGATCCTATCGAGGCTGAAAGCGCGGACCGCCGCGTCGGATACGGATACGAACGTCATCATCTACACGGATGAAGCCGACTGCGAACGCCTTTGCGCGGCATGGCGCGAGAAATACGGCAACGGGCCAGTAATCTGCCTGCCCTGCAACCGGCGAGAGCCGAAGGGCGACTACGACGCACGGCGCAAGAAACTACTCGCCGGCACGTCCTATGAAGACCCGGAGCCGGACCGGATCGAAACGCCCGCGCCTGCCGCGCCGGATGACCCTGCCGCTGGCGATCCCGTCGACGCGTGAGTCAAGGGGCCACGCCCGAAATAATCGAGCCTTACAGGGCCGCCTGCGACGGAATCCGCCCCGGAAGCATCCTGCCGGCCTGTCCCGCCCGCCCCGCCGGAAGTCCGACTGCTACCTTTATGCTATCGGTTTCAGCGTCCAAAGGGTAGCACCCCGAAAAGACGGCAAGCGCCGCGAAGCGCAAGACGATAAAACGGGCGATTTCCATAAGAGCCGCTAGCTATGCGGGTGAAACGCGAATATTTGCGGCGTTTTGCGGGGGAAAAGATGGAGCGGGAGACGGGGATCGAACCCGCGACGTTCAGCTTGGGAAGCTGACATTCTACCACTGAATTACTCCCGCAACGCGGAAACTACTAACACCGCCCGCGCGTCGAGGCAAGCGCCGAGTCAACGCTCTTCGTTCCCCGAATTTTCAGCCCCCCCCTCGCGTTTCGAGTGTATCACACTTCGCGAAGTGTGGTACACTCCCTCGAAAAGGCGGGGGCCGGCTTTTGAGCGTTCGTTTTGTATCGCCGGCGCCGATTCCCGACCTTCGGACGGCAATTCGGTTTGGATGTCCGTCGTCTCCACACGGCCCCGCCGCGCCCGCGGCTTCCCGCTCAACCCCCGTCTGCGGCGCGCCACCCCAACAGCTTCCCGAGCGCCTCGTCGGGCACGCGCAGATCGCCGAAGCCGCGGCCCAATCGGATCGCGGGTTTGACGGCGCCATGAAAATCGGATCCGCCGGTGGCGACCAGTCCGTGATCCTGCGCAAGCTGGAGGTAGCGGCGGCGTTGCGCGGCGGTGTGTTCGGGGTGCCAGACCTCGATGCCGCGCAATCCGGCCTCACGCAAGCGCCGGATGAGCGCCACGAGTTCCTTCTCGGCGATTTTGAGCGAGACCGGATGCGCCAGCACGGCGGCGCCGCCCGCCGCCGAAATCGCGGGAATCGCCTCCTCCGGTTTCAACCGATAGCGCGGCTGGTAGGCCGGCCGCCCTTTCGCAAGCCAGCGTTCGAACGCTTCTTCGATGCTTTTTACGTAGCCGCGCGCCATCATCGCCCGCGCGATGTGCGGCCGGCCCACGCTCTCTCCGCCCGCGCAAGCGAGGGCCTCGCCCATCTCCATCGGCATCCCGTGCTCCGCCAGGAGATCGAGAATCCTGCGATTGCGGTCCGCACGTCCATCGCGAAGGCGACTGAGGATTGCGTTGAGCGCGGGGTCGTCCCACCGGAATCCGTAGCCGAGCAAATGCATCGTTCCCGGTTCAAATTCCGCGCTCAACTCGACGCCCGGCACGGCGCGGATCGGTCCGCCGCGGGCGGCCTCGAGCAGTTCGGGCACGCCGGACACGGTGTCATGATCGGTCAGGGCCAGCGCCGTCAGCCCCGCCGCTCGCGCGGCGGCGATCAATTCCGCCGGCGTCAGCGTGCCGTCGGAGTGCGTGGAATGAACGTGCAGGTCTATCACGCGATGCCGTAGCGCCCCGCCATCTTGCGCAACGCCTGCAACTGACGGGGCGACAGGGAGCCTCGTTCGCGGAATTGACGAGCGACCGATTCGTAAAATTCGCGATCGCTCCACTCGCGCTTGCCGCGTTTTTGCGGCGGCTTCCATTCGGAGACTTTCTCGAACGCGGCGATCAGGGGGGCGATTTCAGCGGCGGGCGCCGAGGCCGCGGCCGACGATTCTTCGGCGCCCAGCCCCAACTCCTCGGCCCGCCGGGCAAAATCAGGAATCTGCCCTGCATATTTACGCACCAGCCGGTCCAGATATCGTTCCTGATTCTCCGTCAAGGCCCGTCCCCGTTCGACCTGCTCCCGCAGCGAGGCGGCGAAGGCGGCGTCATCGAAGACCTTCTTGCCCACCCTGCGCGGAGGATCGAAGCGCACTTTCTCCAGCAAGGCCAGCTTGGCCCGGCTGGCTGCGCTGGGCTCCCCCGGCGCCGCGGAGGGCCCGGATGCTTCGCCTCCGCCCCAGCGCTCCAACGCGGAAGCGATCTCTTCGTCATGATCGCGATAGCGGGCCGCGAGCCGTTTGAGGGCCGCGACCTGAAGGCCGGAGAGCGGACGCTCCCCCGCCTCGAACTGCTTGCGCAGCGATTCGAAAAACGCCTGATCGCCCACATTTCGGCGACGTCCTTTTCCGGGGGACGCCGCCGCGTCCGGCGGCGGCTGCCAGCGGGTCACCCGGGAAAGCGCGGCGATCAAGTCGCGCGCGGCGTCGGCGTCCCCCGCCGGGCCGCGGGCTTTTTCGAGCCATTGCTTCAAATGGCCGTAAAAATCTGCGAGCATGGACGTCCATTCGACGCCGCCCTCCTCGATACGATCCAGTTTCTCTTCCATTTCGGCGGTGAAACGGACATTGAACAGATCGTTGAGGTGCTCGACGAGGAATTCGTTGGCCGACATACCCAATGGGGTCGGCGCAAGCTGCTTTTTCTCGCGCACGACGTATTTGCGCTCAGTCAGCGTCGAGAGGATTTGCGCGTAAGTGCTGGGGCGTCCGATGCCGTTTTCTTCCAGCGCGCGAATGAGCGCGGCCTCGGAGTATCGCGGCGGGGGCTGGGTGAATTTCTGATCGGCTAGCCATTCGATCCGGTCGAGCGTTTCGCCGATATCGAGCGGCGGAAGGGTCTCGGCCTCCTCTTCTTCGCCGCCCTCCCCCTCCGGCTTTTCCGCGCGAGGAAGGGCGCGTTCGCCCGCAACGCGAAGCCAGCCGGGAAACACGACCTCGGAGGCGGTCGCGCGAAAGAGGAAGTCGTGGCGGGATTGCGGCCCCCGGACGGCCTCCACCTCCGCGGTTCGCTGCGCGATGCGCGCGGGCGCCATTTGACTGGCGACAAAGCGCTCCCAGATCAGGCGATAGAGCCGCGCTTGCTCCGGCTCGAGGCGCGATTCGATCGCCTCGGGCGTCCGCAGAACATCGGTCGGGCGGATCGCCTCATGGGCCTCTTGGGCGCTCGCGCGGCTGCGGTACACATTGGGTTTTTCCGGCAGATATTCCGCTCCGAAATCGCGGCCGATCAATTCGCGGCAACGGGCCTGCGCCTCGGCGGCGACGGCGACGGAATCGGTGCGCATGTACGTGATCAAACCGACCGGCCCCTCGCCGAAGTCAATGCCTTCGTAGAGCGCCTGCGCGATCTTCATGGCGCGCGCCGGGCTGAAGCCGAGCCGTCCGGAGGCCGCCTGCTGGAGCGTGCTGGTGATGAACGGCGGGGGCGCGCGGCGCGCGATCTCCCGGCGCAGGATGTTCCTGACCCGCAGAACGCGATCGTCGAGGTCGGCCTTCAACGCCTCGGCGGCGGCCTGGTTCGGAACGCGCGCCTTCTCGCCGTCCACCTGGGCGAGGCGCACGACGAACGGCGCGCGCGGCTCCACCTTTTTCGCCACGCGCGCGCCGAGCAGCCAGTACTCCTCCGGCACGAAATCGCGGATGGCCTTCTCGCGTTCGCACACCAGCCGCAGCGCGACGGACTGCACGCGGCCCGCGCTGGCGGCGCCGCGGATGCGCCGCCAGAGCAGCGGGCTGACCTTGTAGCCGACGAGGCGGTCGAGCACGCGGCGGGCTTGCTGCGCGTCCACTTTGCGCATGTCGAGTTCGCCGGGATGGGCGAAGGCGCGGCGGATGGCCGGGGCGGTGATTTCATTGTAGGTCACGCGGCGGAAGCGATCCGGCGGCACGACATCCTTCAGCACCGCCATCAAGTGCCAGGCAATCGCCTCGCCTTCCCGATCGGGATCGGGCGCGAGGTAGACGACCGGCGCGCCGCGCGCGGCGGCGCGAAGCTCGCGCACGTGCTTCTCGCGCCCCTTGAGCAGCACGTAATCCGGCTGGAACCCGCGATCCGGGTTGAGCCCGAGCCGGTCTTCCGGCAGGTCGCGGACGTGCCCGTAGGAGGCGCGCACCAGAAAATCGCCGCCCAGAATCTTATTGATCGTCTTCGCCTTCGAGGGCGACTCGACGATGACCAGTTGTTTGTTCATAAATTAGTTTCGGAGCATTCGGCGCCTCGCCGGCGCGCCCCGGCTTCCGGCGAAGGCCGCAGCGCCATCATCCGGTTCGGTTTTCCGGTTCCCCATTTCGCGGAGGGAGATGGACCGTCAATTCCGCGAGGCGTCCGGGCAGCATACGCACAACCCGTTTCATCTCAAGTCCAATCAAGAGCGCCGCAAGGCGCGCCGCGGGCAGACCAGCGCGCCGCGCGAGGCTGTCCACATCCAACGGCCCCTCGGCCAGCGCCTCGACGACCGCCGTCTCCTCGGCGTTGAACGAGAAAGGCAGCGGCGTCGGCGCGGCGGTTTGGCGTGTCGGGCGGTCGGGCGGAATCAGATATTCGAACTCCTCGAAAATATCGGCGACATCCTCAACCAGCCGCGCGCCGTTTTTGATGAGCCGATGCGGCCCGCGCGACGCCGAGGAATCGAGACGTCCCGGCACGGCGAAGACGGCCCGACCCTGTTCCAACGCCTGGTTCGCCGTGATCATCGCGCCGCTCTGGGTGTCGGCCTCGACGACCACGACGCCCATCGAGAGGCCGCTGACGACGCGGTTGCGATAGGGAAAAGTGGTTCGATCCGGCTCGCGCCCCATCGTGTATTCGGAGATCACCGCGCCGCGCCCCGCCGCGATACGCTCGGCGAGCGGCGCGCACTCGGGGGGATAGAGCCGGTCGAGCGCGCCTCCGAGCACGGCGAGCGTGCGTCCGCCGCCTTTCAGCGCCCCCTCGTGCGCCGCCACATCAATGCCGCGGGCCAACCCGCTGACGACTGTGAAGCCGGCCTGCCCGAGCTGAAACGCCAGCCGGTCGGCCACGGCGCGCCCGTAGTGCGTGCAACGGCGCGTGCCGACGAGGGCGACCGCGCGGCGGTCGGCGGGCCGGTACTCGCCCTGGATATACAGCGCCAGGGGCGGATCATGGATGGTCCTGAGCGGCTCGGGATAGTCCGGATCGCAAAACGCCACGATGCGGGCGCCGCATCGCTCGGCCTTGGCGATCTCCGCCGCGGGATCGCAGGCATCGCGTTGTTCGACGATCTTGCGCGCGAGTTCGGCCCCGACGCCCTCGGCGCGCCGCAGGTCATCCACGCCGGCCTCAAAGATCGCAGGGGCGGAACCCAACGCCGCGACGAGCGCGCGCACCCGCACGGGGCCGAGCTGGTCAATCAGGTTGAGCGCGATGTAGGCCTCTCGCTCGGTCACGGCGCGCCTCCGGCGCTCTCGTCCGCGTTCCTCGCATTCTCCGGCGGGCGCGGCCGCCGCTCTTTCGGCTTGAGGAAACGGCGGGCGCGGCCGTTGAACAAATCGAGCTGCGCGTCGCGCAGGAGACCGTAGTTTTTGAGAATGCGCAGCATTTGGAGCAAGTCCGATTTTTCGTAGTTCGAATTCGCGTCCACCGTCGCCGCGAGTTCCGAAAGAACGGTGCGAAACGTCAACACGCCGTCCACCCCGCGTTCGGCCAGGCGTCGCAGCGTCGCCTCCCGGAGATCGCGCGAGGCCGGCAACGCGGGCAGGCAGAGCACGCGCGCGATCGGGCCGGGTCCGATCCAGGGCTCCGCGGCGCGCGCGACTTCATCGGCGGCGATGCGAAACATTTCCGGCGCGTCGTCGAGGATGGCGGGCGTGATGCGCTCGGTGTGCCAGCCGCGGACACTGAAAATGGCGCGGCGCACGCAGCGCAACTCCGCGCCGCCCCACGGCAGGCCGTTGCGCGGCGGCGCGCCCGCCGCCATCAGATTCACCGCCACCAGGTCAATCTCCTCCTCCGGCCGCTTGGCGCGCGCGGTGACCTGGTATTTCGTCGGCTGGCGCACCAGAAAGCCGAGGGTTTCGAGGTAATCGCGCACGATGATTTCACTCACCGAGGCCATGCCAAACCTCCTCCAGGATCGCCTCCGGCGCCGTCGCGCCGGAGCGGACGCGGCCGAGGCATTCCGCCACGACGAATCGAGGGGCGCCGCCCCGCGATTTTTTATCCGCTGAGAGCGCGCGGCGGACGTCCGGCCACATCAGGCTCTTCGGCGGCGCGGTGGGCAGTCCGACGCGTTTCAGCAGGCGGACGAGGCGCGCGGTGTCGTCCGCCGACCAGGGGCCGAGGCGCTCCGAGAGCCGCGCGGCGAATACCATGCCGATGGCCACCGCCTCGCCGTGCAACAGGGAACCATAGCCGGCGAGCGCCTCGACCGCGTGGCCGACCGTGTGGCCGAAATTAAGGATCGCGCGCAGGTCCGATTCCCGCTCGTCGCGGCCGACCACCTCGGCCTTGATCTCGCAGCAGCGGGCGATGAGACGGGCGAGCCGCTCGTTCGGCGGATCGTACGGCGACGGCGGATTCGACTCGATCTCGGCGAACAGCGCGGCGTCCCAAATCATGCCGTATTTGATCACTTCGGCCATGCCGGCGGCCCACTCGCGCGGCGGCAGCGTGCGCAGCAGGTCGAGATCGGCGACGACGACGGAAGGCTGGTGGAACGCGCCGACGAGATTTTTGCCTTCCGGTAAATCTATGCCCGTCTTGCCGCCGACCGAACTATCCACCATCGCCAGCAGCGTGGTTGGAACCTGAACGTAGCGCACGCCGCGCAGGAAGGTCGCGGCGGCGAAGCCGGCGAGATCGCCGATCACGCCGCCGCCGAGCGCGATGAAAACGCCGCGCCGGTCGAGTCCCGCCGTGATCGCGCAGCGATACAGCCGAAAGAGAAAAGGTTCGCTTTTGGTCGGCTCGCCCGGGGGGAGCGTTTCAGACTCGGCGCGCAACCCCGCCGACCGGAGCGAATCCAGCGCCGGCCGCAGGGCGTATTTCGCGACATTTTCATCGGTGACGACAAGCGCCGAGGCGACATCGGGCAGCGCCGCGCACCGTTCGCCCAGCCGCCGCACGGCGCCGGGGGCGATATGAATGCCATAGGATCGGGGGCCGAGTTCGACGTTGACGATGCGTTCCATGCGCTGGGCGCCCGATCTTCGTGAACGGGCGGACTCTTGCATAATCGGTTTTCGCGCTCGCGTCAACAATGCCGGTTTTCCAAGGCTTGGAAAAGAAAACGCGCGGGGCTTCCAAGCCTTGGAAACCCCGCGCGCCGGGCCGTACCGCCGACCGTCTTCTAGTCCGCCCGGAAATAGGCGTTCAGCAGCATGTCGTAGGTTTCCTGCAGCTTGGCCCGCGCATCCTCGGACAAATCCTCGTTGGCGAGGCGATCTTGGTGACGCAATAGCTTCCGAAAGTCAGCCAAAAGAGCTCGCGCTTCCGCGCGCGACAAATCGGAATCGTTCAATTTCGCGGTCAGGCTGTCGAGAGCGAAGACGTCCTTGCCAAGGCGATAGACGGGCATGGCGCGTCCGTCGCTATCGTGTTTCTCGGCCCAAATCATGCGGCTGGCTTCGTTGAGCGCGGCGCGGAGTTGTGCGAACTCTTCGCGCGAGAGCTTGCCGTCGCCCGTGAATTGCTTCTCCAATTGAGCAATCGTTTCCTGCTGGGAGCGCAAACGCGCCGTCTCCTCAGCCGTCAGAAAGCCTCGTTGGATTCCGTGTCGGATGCGCCGGGCCTGATTGGCCTGACGTTGATCAACAACCTCACGGGCCTTTTCCTCCGTGCGGGCGCGTTCCGCTTCCCATCGGGCTTTTTCCTCGGACTTTTTTTGCTCCCATTCCGCGCGTTGTTTTTCCAATTCGGCCTTCTTGGTCTCCCATGCCTCCCGATTACGTTCGATCTGGGCCTGGCGCTCCCGATCTTTGACGCGGGATCGCGCCCCCGGCGCTCCGCCCGTCTCGCCGAAGGCGGTCGCCGAAAGCGCCGCCGCCACCATGCCGATCCACCGCACTGCCGTCTTCATTCGCCTCGCTCCTTCGGGCCTTCGGGCCCATGATTTTCGCTCCCATAACGCGGCAGACGCGGTTTTATTGCGGCGATCGAACCATCAAGATCGGAGGGAGCGAAACGCGTCTTACGACGTTGGAACATGAAGCCGATGATTCCACGGCGTCGCCGGCCGCGGATGTCGCCGCCGGAGATGCCGCTCGGCTTACGGGCGACGTGTCGGAGAGCGGATGCCGGGATTCTCAGGCTGCCGCGTGGGCGATCGGATGCTGCCGCCGGTCGCGTCGCCGGGCGCGCGATTCGGCGAGCGGTCGGACGTGTCGGGACTTCGGACCGCCGGGTCGGGATTGCGCGGTTCCGGCGCCAGGGGGTCGCGGGAAGGATGCCGCAGTTCGCCGCTGAATTCCGGCGGCGGCGGCGGCGTGTTGCTCGGCCCCATATAAACGTTCAGGGCCACGTTCCGCAATTGACCCTCGTTGCCGACGGTGACGTCCCGGATCGCCACTTTCCAATCTCCCTTGGCCTCTTCGCCCCAATTCCAAACGGTCATAAACGTCCAGCGCAGCGTATCGGCCGACCAAACCGCGCCGCGCTCGAGCAGCGGGCTGACGGTTCCGGACGGTGAAATCACATCAATTTCGAGATCGGAAAGCCGCGGGTGCGCCAAATCCACCGTCACTTCCACATGTTCCACCCGCCCGCGCGCTTTGAGGGTCAATGTTTCGACCAATCCCGCCGGGTTCGCGTCGGGGATGTTGGTCATCGAGGCTTTGGCGACCGTCACCATCGTCTGTTTTCCCAACCGACGCCACGTGCGGGCGGCGCGGACCGCCGCGTCGGCGTCCACCAGTCCGGCGCCGTAACCCAGATGGAACTTCAAGGCCGCCCCGTTGGTGACCCAGCCGGGCAGGGTATTCGGGCGCGCGGTGCGAATCAAAATCTCCTGTACGTCGCGCCAGGATAGCCGCGGATTGACCGCCAGCATCAACGCCGTGACGCCGGCGACATGCGGGGCCGCCGCCGAAGTGCCGCCAAAAGGCTCATAGTACGCGTCCGGCAGCGCGCCGGGCGTCGTATCCGTGCCGGGATTTTCCCCCAGTTCGCCGGTGCGATCGGTGGTGATGACGCCGGCCGGCGCCACGACGAGCACGTTGGCGCCCCGCTCGCTATAAATTTCGAGCGCGCCCGACCGCCCGACGGCGCCGACGGCGATCGTGTACGGCGAGTTCGCGAAGCCGTTGTAATTCGCCATCCGTCCCGCGGCGGCGTCGTTGCCCGCCGCAAAAACGAAAATGCGCCCCCCCTCGGCGAGGCGCTTCAAGGCTCCGGCGCTCAGGGGCTGGGGGCCCTCGAACCATCCCTCCGGGCCCCAACTGCTATTCACGACGCGGATGTCCTCGGGGCGATGCGCAAAGCTCCGCGCGTAGACGTCGTCCGTTTCGCCGGCATCCGATAACGTGCGCAGGCTGGCCAGCCCCGATTGAAACGCCACGCCGGCGACGCCGAAACCGTTGTTGCCGCGCGCCGCCGCGACGCCGCCGACCAGAGTTCCATGGGTGTCGGCCGTCTCCAGCGCGAAATCGGAATGCGGTGCGTTCCGCACAAAATCGTAGCTCAAATCGGCGCGGGCGTTCGCCGAAAGGTCCGGGTGCTGCAACTGAACACCATCATCGTTGATGCCGATCACAATTCCCCGCCCCAGCGTTTCATCCCAAGCCGGCGTGACATTGATATCCACTCCGCCCGGCGCGGCGTTGAACAGACTCCATTGCCGGTCGAAATAGAAATCGCTGGGGATCAGGTCTTTTCGCATCGGGCGGCGCATCAGCGGCTCGGCGGCGACGACATTGCGATGCCGGCGCAACGCGTCGAGCTTCTGGAGCAGTTCGGCGGCGTTCGAGGCGGTGACGATAAACTGCGTGGGCGAGTCCGTTCGCTGCCAGCCGGCGAGTCCCAATTCCCGCACCGTCGGATCGGCGAGCTCGGGACGGCTGAATTGCACCCGCGCCTTCGGCCCCAGAATCCGACGCGTGGCCTCCGAGCGCGGCTGTTCCGCCTCGTACACGACCACTTCCGCTTTCTGAGAATTCTCGCGCTGGATGCGCTTCAAATAATCGCTCAATTCGGCCAGCGAGCGGATGGGCGCGGCGGGCGAGGTCAGGCGCGGCCGCGAGGAACCCGCGCCGCCGAACAAAACAATTTCGTCGAACGCGATTTCATAGGTGGCGATGCGCGCCCCCTCATCCAGCGCTATACGCTCCGCGGCCCTGTCCGCCGCCGGCGCGGCGTCGAGCGTCAGCGCCGAAAAGATCGCGAGAAAGAGGCGGAGCAACCAATGTTGTATTCGACCGAACATTCTTTTCATCGCTCTCCCCTTGTTGAAAGGGCCCCAAACGGCGACGCCCCGTCGCCGGGGCGTCGCGCGAGAACTGAACTTGGTCGCGAGAGACAAACTTCGCCCAACGCCCCCGCGTTCAAGGCGCGACGGTCAACGGCGACGCCAGCCCGACAATATCGCCTGTCTTTCCGTTTTTCTCAATCCACGTGCCGTGAAGCTCGCGATTGGTGACCGTCACCGCATTCGTATCGGCATCCACATCCGCCGTGCCTTGAAAATAGCCGGTCATCGTGACCTGGACGCCCGCGGCGCTGATGCCTTTCGCGGTGAACTGGGCCATGATTTGTGTCCCGGAAATTGGAATGATGGCGTTGATCGGCGTGTCGCGGTTGGCGCCCGTGTTGGTCGAAACGCTTCCGAAGCGGCCTTTGTACACGGCGCCATTGTTGTCGGTGATGGTCAGCTCATTGCCTTCCTGAACGACCATGAACGTCATGATTTCGCCGGTGGCGCCGGAGCCGGGCCGGCTGATGCCCTGCTGGGTGCCGTCGCCGATCCAGACATAAGAAACGGTCAATTGCCCGGCAGGCACCGGATTGGCGATCTCGACGCGCCAAGCGCCGGTGATGTAGTTGATGGTGCCATTAATACCGCCGCTGCCGGCAGCCGCGATCAGCGCGCCATTGCCGTCGTCGCTCCATTGCAAGCCGTTCGGACCGAGGATGGTCACGGTGCCTTCGGCGATGATTTTGTATTTCAGAACGCCCTGATAGACGTTGGCGCCCGGGACGGTATTGGCGATTACGCCGGACTTGTACTGATCCAAACCCGCCGTGCCGGCGGTGCTGGTGTAGTCGGTGACAATCCGCCCTCCGTTGGGACCGCGATAAAGTCCATTGAAATTGGCCCAACTATAGCGATCGGTCAGGCTGGCGGCGCTGCCGCCGCCCGACCATTCGCAACCGGCGATGAGCGCCGCCGTCCCCAAACCGATAGCCGCCGCGACGATGCGTTTTCCGTTCATTTCCCGTTTGCTCCCTTTTTCGGCGGACACCCCGCCCGCGCTCTCTTTGCAGTGAAACTATAATGGCCGCTGAATTCGTGCAAGCCCGATTTGCGGCGCCGCGCCGAATCGCTGAAATCCGACCGGCATTTTGCGAATACGTGCGAGAAAAGCAAACTCAATTTGCGGCGTTATTCCGCGGCGGCGCCGTCGGCCAGCCCCCAGTGGATGTCCCTCAACTGCCGGGCATCCACGCGGTCCGGCGCGCCCATCAAAAGGTCCATCGCCTTCTGATTTTTCGGGAACGCGATCACGTCGCGGATGCTCGACGCGCCGGCCATCAGCATGGCCAGCCGATCGAAGCCGATCGCCAGGCCGCCGTGCGGCGGCGCGCCATATTCGAGCGCGCGGATGAGGTGGCCGAAGCGGGACTCGATCTCGCGGTCGGCCAAACCCAGCGCGCGGAACATCCGCGTCTGAAGCTCGGGGTCGTGGATTCGAATGCTTCCGCCGCCCAGTTCCACGCCGTCGAGCACCAAATCATAGGCCTGCGCGCGCACCGAAAGCGGATCGCTGTCGAGCCGCGGCAAATCCTCGGCCATCGGAGCGGTGAACGGATGGTGCATCGAGGAAAGCCGCCCCTCTTCGTCGCGCTCCAGCAACGGAAACTCCGTCACCCACGTGAACGCGAAGGGTTTGCCCTCCATCGCGCCGGCCATTTCACCGGCCAGCAGGCGGAGCTTGCCCAACGCGACATTCGCGCGTTCCGGCCGATCGGCGGCGAAAAGAATCAGATCGCCCGGCCGGATATTCAGCCGCTCCGTCAGCGCCGAGCGCTCGCCCTCGGAGAAGAATTTGACGATCGGCGATTTCCACGCGCCGTCGTCCTGCACGCGGATGTGCGCCAGCCCCGCCAGACCGCAATCCTTCGCGAACGCCGTCCATTCGTCCGCCACGCGGATCGGAATGCCCGCGAGTCCCTCGGCGTTGACCGCCTTGACGACATCGCCCCGGCGCACGGCCTCCGCGAAAACCTTGAATCCCGAATCACGGAAAATATCGCTGACGTTTTCGATAGCCATACCGAAGCGAAGGTCCGGCTTGTCGGAGCCGTAGCGATCCATCGCCTCCGCGTACGTCATGCGCGGCAGCGGCAGCGCCGGAACAGGACGGCCCGCGGCGCGGGCCATCTCCGCGACGAGGCCGTCCGTCAGCGCCATGATGTCGTCGGGCTGGACGAAGGACATTTCAATGTCAATCTGCGTGAACTCCGGCTGGCGGTCGGCGCGCAAATCTTCGTCTCGAAAGCAGCGCGCCAACTGAAAATAGCGGTCCATCCCGGCGATCATCAGCAGTTGCTTGTACTGCTGCGGCGCCTGCGGCAGCGCGTAAAAAAGACCGGGATTGACGCGGCTCGGAACCAGGTAATCGCGGGCGCCTTCCGGGGTGCTTTTGGTGAGGATCGGGGTCTCGATCTCGATGAAACCGGCGCGATCCAAATAAGCGCGCGCCGCCTGCGCCATCGCATGGCGCAACATCAGCCGCCGCGCCATTTTCGGACGGCGAAGATCGAGATAGCGATGCGCCATCCGCAGTTCTTCGGAGACGCGCTCCGCCTCCTCGTCGTCCAGCGGGAACGGCGGCGTGCGCGCGCGATTGAGAATCGTAATCTCATTCGCGCGCACCTCGATCTCGCCGGTCGCGAGCTTCGGGTTCACCATGTCCGGCGGACGCGCCTCCACGACGCCGGCGACGCGCGCCACGTATTCCGTCCGCGTGGATTGCGCCGTGTCCCACGCCTCGCGCGAGTCCTTCGGATCGAAAACAACCTGGGAAACGCCGTGCCGATCGCGCAAGTCCATGAAAATGAGACCGCCGTGATCCCGCACGGTCTGGACCCAGCCGCACAAGGTCACGCGCCGCCCGACGTCCGCGCTCCGAAGTTCGCCGCAGGTATGTGAACGCATCATAATTCTTCAAGCACATTGAACGGCGGGAAAGCCCCGCCGTGAGCGCGGCACGATAGGACATGCCGGCGCTGAAGTCAATCGCCGGCGCGGCGGCGAGCCGATCGTTTTGGCACGCTCCGCGCGCGGCGGCGCGCTTCCTGACATTGACGCGCGCGCGCGCCGATAGGATGATGGCGGCATGAGCGCATCGCGGCTTTGGGGCGAGGAGTGGCGGACGTTCGGCGGCGCGGCGAACGCCGGTCCCTTCCGGGACGACGGCGTCGTCGAGCAAGCCCGGGCGAACATCGAGCGATACCGCAAGGCGGACGGCCGGCTCCGGCTGACCGACGCGCGGGGGCGGCCGCTCGCCGGCGCGCCGGTTGAAATCGAACTCCGAACGCACGAGTTTCTCTTTGGTTGCGAGGTTTGGGAGCTGGACGCGCTGATCCGCAACCGCGCGGACACGGTCTATCACCCCGTCGGCACTTGCCGGATGGGGCCCGACGCCGACAGCGTGGTGGACACCAAACT
>CALGXT010000054.1 GCA_937935255.1 uncultured bacterium
CTCGATCGCGCCCGCGGCGAAGCGCAGCGCTCCGCCCGTGCCGAGCGGACGCGGCTCGATCGCGATGCGGACGTCCGGCGCGTTGGGCCCCGCGCGCTCACGCCAGGCGTCGCGCCAGGCCGCGAGCGCCTCGGCCATGACGCCCGCCGCCAACACGACGCGGCGAATGCCCGCGGCCGCCAGCGCCGCCAATTGCCATTCAATGAACGGCCGGCCGGCGACGGGAATCAGCGCCTTGGGCCGATCGGGATACCGCGCGCGAATCCGCGTGCCCGCGCCGCCGCAAAGGATGATGGCCATGGAAACGGATTTCATACGCCGTCGCTCCGATGCCCGCCCGCGGCGAATGAGTCCAGCTCCCCCCGCGCCAGTTTCAACAGCGGCGTCGCGGTGTCGCGAACGACGCGCTCGATCGAGAACAGCGCGCGCGGTTTCATGCGCGCGCCGCCCGAAGTCTGCCCGCTGTTGAGGATTCGCGATGGCGGTCTCAAGTTTCTTCACGAATTCGGCGGGGTCGCTGGGCGAAAACAACCAGCCGTGCTCGCCTTCGCGGACGACTTCGCTCACGCCGCCGAGCCGCGCGGCGAGAATCGGCAGACCGCACGCCATGTTATGCACCAGCGCGCCGGTGAGGTGAAAATCGTCCGAGCGCGCCCCGCGCCGCATGACGAGACCGATATCGGCGGCGTTGAGCGCCTCGCAGACATCTTCCGGGCGCGGCAGCCAGCCGGTCAACCGCACGCGGTCTCCCCAGCCATTCTCCAGAACCATCCGCCGCAGTCGCGGCATTTCCGGCCCATCGCCGATCAGCAGGAACCGCAGTTCGGGATGCCGCGGCCAGATCGGCGCCAGCGCCTCGAGAATCCAGTCGTTGCCCTTGTTGGGGTGCAGGATGCCGTGGTGAACCAGCACAATTTCGCTGTCGCCATAGCCCCATTTGCGCCGAGCGGCGGCGCGGTCGCCCGGATGATAGCGGCTGAAATCGCAGGGATCATAGACGGGATGGACGGCCTCGGGCCGGACGCCGCGCTCGATGAGATAGTCGCGCGTCGCGCGGGCGCGGGTGAAGATCAGCGGCAGCTTTCGCCACGCGCGCTCGTCCGCCGCCTGAAGCCACGGTCGCAAACCTCGAACCGCCGCGGAGCGTTCGGCGTACACGTCCACGAAGATGTCCGCGACGGTGAGCGCGACGCGCGGGCCGAAATGCCGCAGCGCAAGGCCGGCGGTGAGGGGAATGGTCTCATCGAAGTAGAGCGCGTCCATGCCCATTCGCCGGCAGCGGCGCGCGATGCCCGGCACGAGCGCGATCCAAAACAGGGTCTTGAGCCATTTGTCGCGGGGCGAGCGGCGATGGACCCGCCACGGCAGTTCATGCACGCAGAGCTCCGGCGGCAGCGCGACGGACGGCGGACAGGCCGAGCGCAAGCCAAAGTAGTGCACCTCGGCTTCCCGACCCAGCGCGGCCAGCAAGGCGGGCAGCGCGTGGAAAAGTTCGGCGTGCTCCGCCGGCCCGTAGCGGAAGGCGAATGCGATGCGCGGCCGGCGAGCGCTCATGCGTCGTCCTGATAGACGATGCGGCTGCCGGGCGCGCCGCCGCGCACGCAAATCGCCGGATGCGGCGCGAGCGCGGCCTCGATGGCCGGCTGACGCTCCGGCGGCGCCAGAATCAAGAGAAAACCCCGCCCGCCCGCGCCCAGCACTTTCCCGCCCCAGGCGCCCAGCGATCGGGCTTTGCCGTAGGCCTCGTCGGCCTCCGGGAAACCGATGCCTTCGGCGAAACTGCGCTTGAGGGTCCACGCGCGATCGAGCAGCGCGCCGAACTCGGCCAGCGGCGCCTCGGAACACAAGACCGCCTCGCCGCGGTCGGTCAGCGCGCGGAGTTCGTCGAGCGCGGCGCCGTTGCGTTGAACGGCCTCCGCCTGTCGCTGGAGCAGAGTATTCGCGTCCTTCGACGCGCCGACATAAAACAGCCGCATCGCCGCCTCGATTTCCGCGCGCCGCGCCGGGGCGAGCGCGAGGGGCCGCGCGCCGACACGCCCGTCGGGGTGAAAATCCAGCCGCAGCCAGCCGCCGTGCGCGGCGGCGTACTGATCCTGATGGCCGCCGGGATCGCCGACGCGGGCGCGTTCGATCTCGACCGCCTCGCGCGCGAGCCGGTCGGCGTCGGGCGTTTCGCCGGCGAACGTCCGCAAGGCATGGAGCAGCGCGACCGTGAAGGAGGAACTCGAACCCAGTCCCGTGCCGCCGGGCAGATCGGCGATATGGGTGATCTCGAGCCGCTCGTCGGGCGCGGCGAACTTCAGACATTCGCGGATCAACGGGTGACGGATTTCCTCCGGAGCGTTCGCCAGCTCCGTGCGCGAATAACTCGCGCGAAGACGGTGCGGATAGAACGGACTGAGCCGGTGCAAGGCAATGTAGCAATAGCGATCAATCGCCGTTGCCAGCACGGCGCCGCCGTGGGGCCGTTCGCGATAATAAGCGGGGAAATCGGTGCCGCCGCCCAGAAAACTCACGCGGAACGGCGCGCGGGCGATAATCACGACGCCGCCTCCCGAAGTTTCGGCCACTCGCGGAGAAAAGCGCGGATCGTCGCTTCCGTGGCCGGCAGCTCGATGAGGCCCGCGGCGCGGTCGAGATTCAATTCGCACGCGATCAGGGGCAGATCGTCGGCGTCCGCCGGCAGCGGCGCGCCCAGCCGGCCCGCGATCTCCGCAAGGGTCACCGTGCCGCGCCCGCCGAGATTCAACGTCAGTGTTTCGCCGCCGGCGCGGTCGAGCAGATCGAACAGGATTCGGGCGAGGTCGCGCGTGTCGAGAAACTGGAAAGAGGATTCCGGGTGCACGCGCAGCGGCGCGCCGGTCAGCAAGTCATAGACCGCGTTCTTCTTCAAGCGCGGGCCGACCAGACCGGAAAGACGGAGAATCATCCAGCGCGCCGCCCAGCGCCGCACGAGCCGTTCGGCCAGCCATTTGTGAAAGCCGTAGGGGGAAAGCTCGCCCTCGCGAATCGGCGTTTCCTCGGAATTGTTCGCGGGGTTGCCCGGATCGGGATAAACTTCGGAAGAGGATACGAAGACATACCGTCCGGCGCGGATGCGCAGCAGCGAGTGCGCGGCGCTGCGCACGGAGAGATCGAAATCGAGCGCCGGATTCTCCCAGGCGAGATACTTGCGCGCGTTGCCGTTCGCGTTGACGACGAGGTCGAATGTTTCGCCGTACACCGATTCGACGTCCTTCGATCCCACTGCCGTCGTCGCCCACCCTCGGCGCACGGCCTCGGCGGCGATCGCGGAGCCGATGAAACCGGTTCCGCCCAGCACCAGGCACCGCGGCGCGCTCACAGCCGAACCTCTCCCCGCGCGCGCGCCGCGCGGAACCAGGCGATGGTGCGCCGCAGTCCTTCCTCCAGCGGGGTGGGGCAGGAGAGTCCCAGCGCGCGCAACCGGCCGGGATCGAATATCTTGATCATCTGGCCGTCCGGCTGGGTGGGGTCCCAGCGAATCCGGCCGGCATAGCCCGTCAGTCGCGCGACGGTTTCCGCCAGTTCGCGAATGGAAACGGGGAAGCCTGTGGACAGGTTGACCGGCTCGCTGGAATCGTAGTTCGCCAAAAACCAGGGGATCAGCGCGCCCACGTCGCCCGCATATACGAAATCGCGCGTCGGGCGACCGGTGCCCCAGAAGACGACTTCCTCGTCGCCGCGCTCCGCCGCCTCGACGAACTTGCGGATCATGGCGGGAATCACATGCGACTGGCGCAGGTTGAAATTGTCGTTTTCGCCATAGACGTTGCCGGGGATCAATACCACGGAATTGAAACCGTGCTGTCGGCGATAGGCCCACGATTGCACGAGCAGCATCCGCTTGGCCATCGAATAGCCCGCGCTCTCGGGCTGGGGATAGCCGTTCCACATTTCGGTCTCGGCGATCGGGGAGCGCGCGGCGGCGGGATAGGAGCAGCCGCCCATCAGCGTCAGCAGCTTCTTCACGCCCGCGCGCCGGCACTCCTCGAAGACGTGGGTGTTGATGGCGAGATTGTCGTACAGATAGTCCGCGGGCCGCTCCCGGTTGTCGAGAATGCCGCCGGAGAGCGCGGCCAGGTGCACGACGGTGTCCGGCGCCGCCTCGGCCAGCAGCCGGCGCGCTTGCGCGGGATCGCGCAAATCGGCCTCGGCGCGTCCGACGGGAATCAGGGTCGCGCCGGGAAACGCCGCGCGCAAACGCGGCCGGATGTGCTGTGCGAGAAACCCTCTCGCGCCGGTGATCAGAAGGCGGCGGATTTCCGTTTCACGCATGGCTGATGAAAAGACCCTCGGTTGAGAATTCCCGGTTCAGGGCGACCATCGCGCTCCCACTGTTCGTATCCCGGAGCAACGGTTCGACCGTATTCATCCGTTTCCGTATCCGTTGCGCCGCACGATTTGATAGCCCTTCAGCAATTCCGCGATGCCTTCCGCGAGCGTCACGCGAGGGCGGAAGCCGGCGCGCTCGATTTTCGCGTTGCTCACGATGTAGTCGCGCTTGTCGGGATCCTCGCCGATCGGCGCTTCGACGATGGCGAAGTCCGGCGCCTGCTTGCGAATCTCCTCGCACAACTCGCGCTTCGAAAGGTTGGCGTCGCTGAGGCCGACGTTGTACGCCTGGCCGCGCAGCTCCTCGAAATGCGCCAGCGCGAAGATGAACGCGCGGGCGACGTCGCGAACGTGGATGTAATTGCGCTTGAAATGCGGCTCGAAGAGCACGACCGAGCGGTCGGTCGCCGCGCGGTAAACGAAATCGTTCACCAGCAGATCGAGCCGCATGCGCGGGCTGACGCCGAAAACCGTGGCCAGGCGCAGGGCGACGCCGCGCCCGGTCGCGAGCACCCGTTTTTCCGCCTCCACTTTGAGCCGGCCGTAGAGCGAAATGGGGCGCAGCGGCGATTCCTCCGTGCACGGCACGCCGGGCGCGCCGATGCCGTAGCCGCTGTTGGTGTTCGGGAATACGATCGGCTGGTCGGCGCGGCTTTCGGCGATCAGCGTTTCGACGGCCTCCAGATTGATCGAGCGCGCCTCGCGCGGCAGCCGCGCGCACAGCGGCGCGCCGACCAGCGCCGCCAGCGGAATGAGCGCGTCGGCCTCCGCGATCAACGGGCGCAGCGTATCGGCGTCGCGCGCGTCGCCGCGTACGACGCGAAGCCGGGAATCGTGGCAACAGTCCAGCAGGGCCGACTGGCCATAGCGAAAATCGTCGAGCGCGATGACCCGATAACCCTCGGCGAGGAGCGCGGGCGTCAGAATCGCGCCGATATAACCGGCGGCGCCGGTGACCAGAATCGTTCGAGGCGGCTTGACATCGTTCATGCCGAAAATTCCGAAAACCTATTGGGTTCGCGCGCGATGTTGCCCCGCCGCGCCGCGGTTTTCAAGCTCCCGCGCTTTCGACCGACCTGCCGGGTATTGCCGGGGCCTGCCAAGATGGAAAAATCGAAAATCAGCGGTCGCGAATTCGCTTCACCGGCTGGGTTTCCAGCGAAAGCTCGACGATCGGGGGCGTTCCGATATGATGGCTCCATGGAAACCGGGACGCAGGGGCGATCGGGCCGCGCGCATCGTTGGGGTTATGTCGGCATTTTGGCGCTGGCTTTTCTGCTTCGCGTCAGCGGACTTCACCGCGGTCTGGATGTCGGGTACGGCTATCATCCCGACGAACCGAAGCAGGTGGCCGCGCTGGCCCGCTACTTGCGCGGCGAATATCGGTGGTACACCGACCGCGCCGCGTACGACGGCTATCCCCTGTTTTTGAACCATCTGGACGAATGGATAATGCGCGCGACGCGACCGTTTCGCCATGGCTGGCGCGCGTACGTGCAGCCCGATCGCCCGCCGCAGGAGCCGACGGGCCGCGAACTGTACAGATTCGCGCGTAATCTGCGAGCGCTGTATGGCGTGCTGACGGTGGCCGCCGTCCTTTTCGCGGCGCGGCGGTTGGGCTGTCCGCCCCTCGCGGCCCAGTTCGCGGGCCTTTTGCTGGCGATCACGCCGGTGTCGTTCGGCGTGGCGCACTTCGCCACCGGCGATGTCGGCGCGGAGCTTTTCAGCGCCGCGACGCTCGCGCTGTTGGCGCAGCACGCGCGCAGTCCCCGGTGCGGATGGCTGCTCGCGGTCGGCGCCGCGATCGGCGGGTCCTTTGCGAGCAAATACAACGGACTGCTCGTGGCGATCGCGGTCGCGTTTTACCTCGCAGCGCGCGGCTTCGTCGGGCCGCGCGGCGTGCGGCGTCTGGCGGCGGAGGGCGCCGCCGTTCTCGGCGGTTTTGTCGCCGCCGTGGCCGCGGGTGAGCCGCATTGGGTCGTAGATTTCACGGCGACATGGCGCACCTTTCTGCGCGCCGTCCGCTATATCAAAAACTACGCCGTGCCGGACGAGATTCTCGCCTTGCCCGCCGGCGAGCGCGCGCTGTTGAGCCTGCGCGTGAACACGGCCGAGATATTGAGCCATTTCGGCTGGGCGACGGTGGCGCTGGCGCTCGGGGCGCTGGCGTGGTCCGTATATCGGACGATTCGAATTCGGCGCGCCTCGCGCGGGGATGAAAGGTTGCTCAACCTCGCTTTCTTGCGCGCGGCCGTTTTCATCTTCCCGCCCATCGCGTTGATCGTGTCGCTGGCGACGAAATATCGCGTGCAGGTATTGCATTTTTCCTTTGTTCAAGTGGGTTTCGCGCTGGGCGCCGCGCACACCCTTGTCGCGCTCGCGGAGCCGCGCCGTACGACGCACCGCGCGCTCGCCGTCGCCCTAGCGTTGGCCGCGCTCGCGGAACTGGCCGTCCCGGCGGCGCGCGAGACGTTTTTCTGGCGTCGCGACGATATCCACGCCGCCTTGTCCGACTTCAAAGGCGTTTTTCGCGATCCGGAAACCGTTCGTTCGGCGCGCCGCGGCGCGCCCGGACGAAACACCGTGCGCGACTACAACCTCGAATCGCGGAACGCCACGAATTTCCGCAACCGTCCGCATGTGGTCTCCATCCCCGACGGCGCCTGGTGGAACGCCGTCCGCCAGCCGCCGTTGCCGACGGTTCCGCTCGCCGAGTCTTCCTCCTGGGTGTTCGCGCACGGCCCCGTCTTTCCGCGCAGCGATCGGGAATTTCGCGTGGCGGCGAATGCTCGCGTCGAGCGGCACGTCGTATGGCACACGGCCCCCGCGGAGGCCGTGTTCGGTCTTCGCTCCGGTCGAACTCCGGCGATCGTGGAGTTGCGCTACGGCGGCGCGCGCGCGCGCGTCGAGCTGGAGCCGCACCAGCAGATTGAGTTGCCCGTCGCGCCGCGAAATTGGCGGGTCTCCCGTCGGGCGATTCGGGACAAAGACCCCGTGTTTCTGGTTCCGTTGTCGGTGCGCGCGCTCAATGGCGCGGTCACCGTCGCAGTGTTGGCCGATCCGCGCGAGGCGCTGACTTTCCGCGCTTTTGGCGGCGATCCGGCGGCGTTGCGCCGGCTGGCGGCCGAGCGGCCCGATCGCGCGGAGGCGCTGGCGGCGCTCGAACGCACGCGCTTTCTCGAAGGCGGTCGGGAGGCGCCCCTCGCGCTGTCGCGCGCCGAGCAAACTGAAACGATCGAAGGCGTCGGGCCGCTGCCCGCCGGCCGCTATACGATGACCCTCGATGTGGACGCCGGCGCCGCGGGCGCGCGCTTCACAATCGCGTGGTCGGACCGCGACGGACGCCCCGTGCCGCCGGAAGCGGGACCGAAGGAGATTCTGCTGCCGCCCGGGCTCCGCCGCGTGGAGTGGCGTTTCTCCAAAACGTTCGCGCCCTATGACGGCAAGCCGAGCGTACGGCTCATGGAGGGAGAAGGTCGGATCGTCGCGTGGGAGTTGCGGCCCGACGCCGCGGCGCTGTGGGACGATCTGGAAGCTCTCGCGGCGGGCGGCCCCGCGCCCGCCTGGTGCCGGCGATTCCCGCCGACGCCGCCGGCGGGCGGCGTCGAGCGCAAGGTCGGCGTGCGTTACGGCGGCGGCGGCGAGTTGGAAATCGAATCGGTGGCCCTGCCTGAAGTGTTGCGTCCGGGCGAACCCTTCGAGGCCTGGGCGCGGCTGCGGGCGCGCGGCGTCTTGCGATGGTCGGAGCAGCGCGCGCTCGTGCGCGTGATGAACGCGGAGGGGCGGACGGTGACCACGCTCGAATTGCACGCCCCGCGCGCCGCGGTCGGAGCGGCGCCGCCGGCGCCGCAAACGTTCGCCTTGCCGGAGGGCGCTGCGGCGGGCGAATACCGTCTGCTGGCGCGCGGTTACAACGAACGCACCCGACTGCGCGCGCCAGTCTACACCGCGGCGGAACGCCGCGAGTTCGCCGGCGACTGGGTCGTCTTCGGAACCGTGCGCGTCGAGCCGATGCGTTGACGGAATGTGGGGACAGAGTCCGCCGCGCGGTCCGGGATTACACCGCGGAGGCGCGGAGGGCGCGGAGAAAACGGTAGGGCGCGGCGGCTCGCCGCGCCGGAGAATACGGGGACAGAGTCCGCCGCGCGCGCCCGCCGCCCGCGGAGCTCGGAAGCGATGGCGTTGTCGTTCCGGCGGTCTCTCGCCGAAAAGCCGTAGTTTCGCCGGCCTGGCTCGCCGAAGCCTTGGCGGAGGCGTCTCCTCCGGCGGAAGCGCTGTAGTTCCGCCGGTCCTCCGGCGGAAGGTTTGGGCGAGAAATCTCCGGCGACGGAGCGCCGGAGCTACAGCGATCGCCGAAGTTTACCCGAGGCAGAGAATGCCGAGGAAAATATGGGGGCAGAGAATTACGAAGCCGCGGTTCCGGCTTGGCGCGAGAGCGCGTAGGGCTCGAGCTTGCTCGAGCCGCGGAGAGCTGGTAGCGGGTTCCCCCGTCCTGCGCGTCGAGCGGCCGGGGCCGTGGAAAATCATCGCGAAAAAAAAGACAACATCAAGCTGGTGGGCGCTACAGGATTTGAACCTGTGACCTCCTGCGTGTGAAGCAGGCGCTCTCCCGCTAAGCTAAGCGCCCCATGCGTTGAGCGCTCATCAGCATACGTTTCACCGGCATCAAGTCAAGCGCGCGCAATCGGGCTGGATTATCGGCGCGTTTTTCGGCATGCTCTCCGCCGCGCCATGCCCGACACCTCCGAGATCAAAACCGCGTCCCCGCCGCCGCCGACGCTCTCCGGCGTCGTGGCGGCCCTCGCCGAGCATGTGGAACTGTTGTGCGAGGAAGGCGCGCCGCCCGTGGATTTCGATCGAGCCTCGCTGCGCGAGCTGGCCGCCCCGCCGCCGGCCCCGCCGCGCCCAGCTCCCGGGTCCGCCATGGTCGAACCCCGGAGCGCCGCCGACCGGCTCGCGGCGATCGCGGCGGAAATCGCCGTCTGCACAAAATGTCCGTTGCACCGATCGCGCTCGAAAACCGTGCCGGGGGAGGGGAATCCGCAGCCCGAAATCGTGTTCGTGGGCGAGGGCCCCGGCGCGGAAGAAGATCGGCAGGGGCGCCCTTTCGTCGGTCCCGCCGGCGCGCTCTTGACGCGCATGATCGTCGCGATGGGGCTGACCCGCGAGCAGGTCTTCATCGCCAACGTCGTCAAATGCCGTGCGACCGAGAATTACGCGATGATCAAGGATCGTCCGCCGACGCCCGAGGAGATGCGGGCGTGTCTGCCCTATTTGCGCGCGCAAATCGCCGCGTTGCGCCCCCGTGTGATCGTCACCCTGGGCAATGCGGCGATCGAGGGGCTGCTCGGATTGAAAGGCATTACGCGGTTGCGGGGCCAGTGGCAATCCTTCGACGGGATTCCGCTGATGCCGACGTATCATCCCTCCTACCTGCTGCGCGGCGGCGGCGACGAAACGGCGCGGTATTGGGAAGTCTGGGAAGACCTCGTCGCCGTGTTGCGGCGCCTTGGGCGCGAGCCGCCGCCGCGTGAGCGAAAGCGGAAAGGCGCTTGACGCCCCCCATGTTCGATTTCAGCGACTATCGCTTGTGGCTCGCCGGCGCGGCGGCGGCGCTGTTGACGGGTGTGGCCAAGAGCGGCGTGCCGGGTCTGGGTATTCTCGCCGTTCCGCTGCTGGCGATGGCGCTGCCCGCGAAGGCCTCGGTGGGCGCGATGCTGCCGATCCTGATTTGCGGCGATGTGCTGGTCCTGGCGCGCTTTCGGCGTCACGCGCAGTGGTCGCAGATCGGGCGATTGCTGCCCTGGGTGGCGCTCGGCATGGCGGGGGCGTATTTCGCGCTCGGGCGATTGGATGACCGCGCGATCCGCCCCCTCTTGGGCGCGCTGGTGCTGGCGATGCTGCTGCTGGAGATCATCCGCCGCCGGCTTTCCTGGGAGCGATTGCCGCATCATCCGGTGTTCGTCGGCGGCATCGGCGCGGCCTCCGGTTTCGCGACCACGATGGGAAACGCCGCCGGTCCGATCATGAATCTCTATCTGCTGGCGCGCGGATTGACCAAGGAAACGTTCGTCGGCACGGCCGCCTGGTACTTCTTCATCGTCAACTTCGCCAAAGCTCCGATTTTCGCGGCGCGCGGCATGATCACGCGCGAGAGCTTGCTCTTTGATTTGGCCGTCTGCCCGCTGGTAGCCGTCGGAACCTGGCTCGGCGCCCGTTTGCTGCGCCGTCTGACGCCGACGGTTTTTCTCGCGGTGGTTTTCGTGTTGACCGCCGCGGCGGCGTTGCGCCTGCTTTGGCCCTGATGAGCGCGATGAGCGAGCCCTGGCTTTGGGAACTGCGCGGAATTCGGATCGAGTCGCCCTTCGTTCTGGCGCCGATGGCGGGCTACACGCATCTGCCCTTCCGCCGCCTGGCGCGGCGGTTCGGCGCGGGACTGGTTTACACCGAACTGACCAGCGTGGACGGTCTGGCGCGCAACTCGGAACCGACCTGGCACATGCTGGCGACGTCGCCGGACGAGCGCCCGGTCGCCGCGCACCTCTACGGGCACGACCCGGAGGCATTCGCGCGGGCGGCGGCGATGGTTGAGGCGCGCGGCGGATTCGATCTCATTGACATCAACGCCGGCTGCCCGGTGCCGAAGGTCGTTTCGCGCGGCGCAGGGGCCGGCCTCTTGAAAGCCCCGGAGCGCCTCTACGCCATCGTTCGCGCCGTGCGCGGGGCGGTTTCGCTGCCGGTGACGGTGAAAACCCGCATCGGGGCTTCCGAGCGCAGCGCGCCGATCCTGGAAATCGCCCGCGCGGTGGAGGAGGCGGGCGCGGACGCGCTGGCGCTGCATGCGCGCTACACCTCCGCGCGGCACTCCGGACCGGCGGATTGGGATCGGATCGCGGAGGTCAAGCGGGCGCTTCGCATTCCCGTGATCGGCAACGGCGGCGTTCGAACGCCCGCCGAGGCGGTGGCGCGCCTCCGCGAAAGCGGCGCGGACGCCGTCATGATCGGGCGCGGCGCGCTGGGCAATCCGTGGCTCTTCGCGCAATGCGCGGCGGCGCTGCGCGGCGGGGAATGGCGGCTCCCAACGTTCGAGGAACGCTGCGCGGTTGTGATGGAGCATCTCGCCGGGATCGCGGAGCTGGCGCGGGAGGAGGTCGCTTTCCGCCGCCGTTCGCGCTTCGAGCCGGAAACCGCCGCCGCCCGCCGGTTTCGGGGGCATCTCATCCATTATTTTGTCGGATTTCGCGGCGTCACGGAGATGAAGCGTCGGCTCAACGACGTGCGTTCCATCGCCGATATCGCGGCGCTGCTGGAAGGCTTGCGCGCCGCGGGCGGCCGGCGCGAAGAGCGGAAAGCGTAGCGCGAAGAGCGGAAAGCGCAGCGCGAAGAGCGGAAAGCGGCGCGATCGGAGGCCGTGAAGGTTGTGGGATGTGGAAGGCGGGTCGTTTACCCGCGCCGTGCCGCGGAATGAAATCGCTTCAACGGGCTTTGCCCCTGTTCTCGTAATCGTCTTTGCCGGCGCCTCCCCGGCGGCGGGAGCAAGCTCGCGCCTGCATCGGAAGTATTGGGGCCACAGTTCGCTGAAACCGCGAAAAAAGGCGGGAGCAGGCCATGACCCTGTTGGGACGATCCGTGCGTTCCACATTCCACATTCCACGCCGTACGTTGCCGAAACGGCATTGACTTTTAGCGATCCTTGGGCCAATGTCTGTTTGTATCCGACGCACCCGTGGTGGAATTGGCAGACACGTAAGATTCAGGTTCTTATGCCGCGAGGCGTGGGGGTTCAAATCCCTCCGGGTGCACCATTCGATTACCGCCCTCCCAGCGAGAGGATGACGCCATGAACGAATCCGCCGCGCCGACCCCGCCGACCGACGCCGAAATCGAAGCGGGAGTCCGCAGAGTGTTCGACGAATATATCAATCCCGCATTGCAATCGCACGGCGGCTTCGCCCGGCTCGTCGAGGTCGTGAATGGCGAGGTGCGCGTTGAACTCGGCGGCGGCTGCCGCGGCTGCCCCGGCGCCCGTGCGACCATGCGGCAGGGCATCGAAGCCTACCTTCGCGAAATGGTGCCCGGCATCGCCGCCGTGACCGATGTGACGAACCACGGGGCATGATCTTCGCCGGCGGCGCGGGACCGATTTTTACCGCGGAGACGCCGAGGACGCGGAGCGAGCCGCGCGGATGGGGATCGCCAGGGCGGACAGCGGTTGCGCTTCGCGTTCGTGGTTTTTCCCGCCGGTTTTCGAGGGTCCGGCATCGGCATTGATTCCGACGCCGTTTCGCGCTATGACAGCGAACAGACCCGCCCATGCGCGCGAACAGTCCATTGCTTACGACGATCGGCGAGCGCTGCCGCGTGTGCTATACCTGTGTCCGCGAATGTCCGGCCAAGGCGATCCGCATCGCGCAGGGCCAGGCGACGGTGCTGCCGGAGCGGTGCATCGGCTGCGGGCACTGCGTCCGCGTCTGCAGCCAGGACGCCAAACGAGTCTATCGCTCCATTGACGAGGCGCGAGCATTGCTGCGGGGATCGGCGCCCGTCGCGGCGTTGGTGGCTCCCAGCTTTCCGGCGGAGTTCTCCGATATCTCGGCGGCGCGTCTCGCGGGGCTGTTGCGCCGGCTCGGATTTTCGGTCGTGGCCGAAGTGGCGTTCGGCGCCGACCTGGTCGCGGCGGAATATGCGCGCTTGCTTTCGGCGGACGAAAAGACCCGCTATATCG
This sequence comes from uncultured bacterium, assembly GCA_937935255.1. Taxonomy (GTDB): domain Bacteria; phylum Verrucomicrobiota; class Kiritimatiellia; order PWTM01; family PWTM01; genus CALGXT01. The sequence continues at coordinate 13,079 of CALGXT010000054.1, forward strand.
CGACGACCTGTCCGGCGGCGGTCGCCTATATCGAGAAATACCACCCCGCGCTCGTGCCTTTTCTCGCGCCGGTGGTCTCGCCGATGGTCGCGACGGCCCGCGCGCTCCGCCGGCTGCGCGGCGGCGCCTTGCGCTGTGTGTTCGTCGGCCCCTGCCTCGCGAAAAAAGTGGAAGCCGATCGCAACGGCAACGGCGCCGGCGGCGAGGTGGACGCGGCGCTGACGTTCGCGGAACTGCGCGAGTTCCTCCGCGAGGAGGGATTCGATCCGGCCTCCGCCGAGGATAGCGACTTCGATCCGCCGCATCCCGGCCTCGGCGCCCTTTTCCCGATCAGCCGCGGCATGCTGCAGGCGGCCGGTGTGGCGGAGGACCTCGTGCGCGGCGATGTGGTCGCGGCGGACGGACGCACCGGCTTTGCGCAGGCTATCGGCGAGTTCGAGTCCGGCGCGCTCGACGCCCGTTTGCTCGAAGTGCTCTGCTGCCACGGCTGCATCATGGGATCCGGCATGAGCGTGGACACGCCGCTCTTCCGCCGGCGGGCCGCGGTGAGCCAATACGTTCGCCAGCGCCCCCCGCCGCCGCCCGCGGAGCGCGCCGCTGTGGCGGAGCGGCTCCGGGGGCTCAACCTAACCGCTCGGTTCGCGCCCCAGGAAGTGCCCTCGCCGAAGGCCGATGCAGAAACGATCCGCGCCATTCTCGAACGCATGGGCAAGTCGCGCCCGGAGGACGAGCTGAACTGCGGGGCCTGCGGTTATCTCACCTGCCGGGAGCACGCGGCGGCGATCGCCAATGGGCTGGCCGAAAGCGAAATGTGCCTGCCGTACACCATCGAGCGGCTGCGCCGCTCGCTGGACGAGCTGCGGCTCACGAATGCGAGCCTCGCGTCGGCGCGCGAGGCCCTCAGCAACGCCGAAAAGCTCGCCAGCATGGGCCAGCTCGCCGCCGGCATCGCGCATGAGGTGAACAACCCCTTGGGCGTGATTCTGCTCTACGCGCGGCTGTTGCTCGACGAGCTGCCGCCGGAGGCCGCGGTGCGGGAGGATTTGGAATTGATCGCCGAGCAGGCGGAGCGGTGCAAAAAAATCGTGATGGGCCTGCTGAATTTCTCGCGGCGCAACAAGGTCAACCGGCGCCCCACCGATCTGCGCGCGTTGACGGAGCGCTGTCTTCGGGCCACCATCGTCCCCGAGAATATCGAGATTCGCTTCGAACACGCCATGCGCGATCCGATCGCCGAGGTGGATGAGGATCAGATCGTGCAGGTGCTGACGAACCTGGTCTCCAACGCCGTCGAGGCCCAGCCGGGCGGCGGCGCGATCACACTGCGGACGGGCGAGTCGGAGGACGGCGCGACGGTGCGATTCGAGGTGGCCGACCGGGGGTGCGGCATCGCGTCGGAGCATCTGCCCAAAATTTTCGAGCCGTTCTA
>CALGXT010000055.1 GCA_937935255.1 uncultured bacterium
CAGCGTGTATGGAATACTCTCCCGCGAACCATCCTGATTCACGACATCCAACGCGCCTTCCCCTTTGCTCCACGTGAAATTGTCGACCTTCGTGTTGCTGCCTACTCGGGTTTCAGTGCTTCCAGTGCCGTTCTTATTGAAAGTCACAATGACCGACACATTCGCAGGCAATCCCTCGCCGTCTGCGCTCACCAAATTCCACCGGCCCACCAGCGGATCGTTGTCGTCGTCGTCGCACCCTGTGAATACCACACCCAGCGCCAAAGCGAGCGCCAGAATGACCAATCCGTTCAGCCATTTCATGGCCTTAGCCCTCCCCGGAGCCGCCTCCCGAACGTCACCGGCACTCCCGATTGAATCCGCCCGAGAGAACACCCGCTCCGATTACTTCTTAATTTCCACCTGAGATGAAGCGCAAATGTCAAGCATTATGTTTCGCATTGATTCGCCTCAACGCATTTGAATGGTATTGGGATTCTGCGCCGGAAACTGAAAGTCGCCTTCGATTTTGCAGCGATGCCGATCAATAGACTTGGATTCGACCGCCGCCTCCGGCATTTTTCGTCGCGTGCAATTTTTTGCCCGAACCGAATTGCTGCTGGGTCGCGCCGCGATGGAACGCTTGCGTCGGGCGCGCGTGGTCGTGGCGGGATTGGGCGCGGTGGGATCCTATGCGGTGGAGGGACTTGCCCGCGCCGGCGTCGGGCATTTGCGGCTCGTGGATTTCGATACGATCCACCCCACCAATATCAACCGCCAGCTTTATGCGCTTCATTCGACGCTGGGACGGTTAAAAACCGAGGTCGCCGTCGAGCGCGTGCGCGATATCAATCCGGCGTGCGATATCGAAGCGCTGAATCTTTTCATCGAATCTTCCACCCTCGATCGCGTGTTGGCCGGAGAGCCGGATGCGCTGATTGACGCGATTGACAGTCTCTCGCCGAAAGTCGCGCTGCTGACGGCGGCGGCGCGGGCGGGGCTTTTTGTCGTATCGAGCATGGGCGCGGCGACGCGGACGGATCCGATGGCCGTCCGCGTCGGGGACTTATCGGAAACCGAGCGATGCCCGCTGGCGCGATGGATTCGGAAGCGGCTGGGGCGGTCGGGCATCCGGTCCGGTATTCGCTGCGTTTATTCCGTTGAGCCGCCGCGCCGTTCCCGCGACGCGACGCCCGAACATTCCGAAGAGCGCAGCCTGCGGCGAGGGCGCGATCGCGCGCCGCTGGGCAGTCTCTCGGTGTTGACGGGACTCTTCGGTCTGATCGCCGCGCGGGAGGCGATTTTCCACATCATCCGCAATGGGCGCGCGCCCGACGAACGCGCAGGCGAGAATACAAAGTTTCCCCGCGCCGGATACCCGAAGGAAAACTGCGGGCGCTGACACGCGCCGAGCGAGACGCCCGGCCCTCACCGCAGGGGCGGCAGGCTGGCGCGTCGCGAATACGGTCGCGAAGAGACGATCCGAGGCGGCAGGCCGAGACGGTTTTCGGAACGTAGCGATTTTACATGACGGGCGCGCGCCGTCGGGGCGCGCTTCGCGTTTGCCCCGCCCTCTAAACGGCGTTATGATGCCGTCAGGGATTGTTCATATGAGCGCCACAAAAATCTGGGCGGGAACCCTCATAATATTTTTGGGGGGAGCGGCGGCAACTTTGGCGAACCAGCGCGTGGAGGTCGCCGTCAGGGGCGATCGCGTCAACCTGCGGGCGCGGCCCTCGGCGGAAGCGGAGGTTGTCGGACAGGTGTCCGCCGGCGAGCGGCTCATCGCTCATCCCGGCGAGGGCGAATGGATCGAAGTGACGCCGCCCGACCGCGTGGATGTGTGGGTGCATCGGGACTTTATCAAAGACGGCGTCGTGCAAACGGCGAATTTGCAGGTGCGCGCCGGACCGGGAGTGAACTATCACCGGGTCGGGGTTTTGACCCGGGGAAATGCCGTCAACGTGCGCGGACAGTTCGGCGAATGGCTGAAGATCGCGCCGCCGCCCTCGGTTTCGGTCTGGGTGCATCGCGACTACGTTCAGTTTCCGAAGCCGCCGCCGCAGGTTGCGGACGTCAAACCGCCGGTCCCTCTTCCGCCGCCGCCCCCGGCGCCCCCGCCCGCGCCGCCGCCGGCTCCACCGCCGAAACCGGGCCCGGCGGCTACCGCACAACCGCCCGCGCCGCCGCACAAACCGGCGCCCCCGCCCCCGCCCGACCTGCGGCTGGCCCCCGTTCCGAATCAAGGCCGGCTCGTGCGTCGGGAGGGGTTCGTCAAACCGGTCGGCTATCTCTTCGGTCGCCCTTCCCGTTATCAATTGGTCGTAGAGCGCGGCCATCGGCTCGAAATCGTTTGCTATCTGCGCGGCAACGATGAACAGCTCGGCGGTTTCGTCCATCGCCGATTGCTGTTGGAGGGACGTGAATATTGGGTGCAAGGGCTTCGAGAGCCGATGCTCGTCATCGAGCGGATTGAGTGGAAGGCGCCGTGAAGACGCCCCCCTCCTCCGGTCCCTTCCCGTCGCGCCCGCGCCGCTGTCGAAAGAACGCCTGCAGCAGCGCTCGGCATTCCGCTTCCAGCACGCCGGCGGTCCATTCCGCCCGATGATTGAGGTCGGCCTGCTGGAGCACCTGAAAAAGCGAAACGGCGCCGCCGCGCAGCGGATCGGTCACCCCCCAAACCACGCGGGGGATGCGCGCCAATATGATCGCGCCGGCGCACATGACGCAGGGCTCTTTTGTGACATAGAGCGTGCAGTCGGTCAGCCGCCAATCGCCGACCGCCGCGGCCGCCTGGGTGATGGCCAGGATTTCAGCGTGCGCCGTGGGATCTTTGAGCCGCTCCACCTGGTTGTGCGCTTTGGCGATGAGGTGTCCTCCGCGCGCGATCGCGCAACCGACCGGCACTTCTCCATCCTCGGCCGCCGCGCGCGCTTGCGCCAAGGCCGCCCGCATGAACAGTTCATCCATCCCGATCGCGTCCAATGCAGCCTCCGGTGTCAGACATCGAATCCCAGATCGAGGCGCACGTCTTCATTCATCAGCGCCGGGCCCCACGGCGGATCCCACACCAGTTCGATTTTGACCGAGCGAACGCCGGCGACGGATTTCACCGCCTGACGCGCTTCGTGAATCAAGTAGGGGCCGTACGGACATCCGGGGGAGGTCAACGTCATCCGTACCCGCACATCGCCCTGTTGACAATCCACGCCATACACGAGACCGAGGTCCACGATGTTGTAGTGCAATTCGGGATCCACCACGCTCTGGAGAATACTCCAGATTTTGGGCGCCAGCCCGGCGTCATTGGCGTCGGAAGGTTGTTCTTTCGTTTCGGCGTTCATAGGCTTTCACGCAGTTTCCGGTTCTCTTCATAGACGGATCATTTCGCCCTGCCGGGCCGCCCGCGCGCCGGGCCAGACGCGGCGCAGCGCGCGC
>CALGXT010000056.1 GCA_937935255.1 uncultured bacterium
GGCGGCGAGGCGCCGACCGACCCGAACAGCCCCTACACGGCCGGCGCCACGGTGACCGTGCTCAACGCCGGCAGCCTGGCGAAGACCGGCCACACGTTCACCGGGTGGAACACCGCGGCGGACGGGACGGGGACGTCCTATGCGCCGGGCGAAACTTTTTCGATGCCCGAGGTGAATGTGACGCTCTACGCGCAATGGGTGGCCAATTCCTACACGGTCGCTTTCGACAGCAACGGCGGCGCGGCGCCCGAACCGGCGAGCAAGCCAGCGACGTTTGGTCAGCCTTACGGCGCGCTGGCGGCAACCTCGCGCAACGGCTACCTTTTCCAAGGCTGGTTCACCGCCGCCGAGGGCGGCGCACAAGTGACCGAGGCCACGGTCGTCTCCACGGCCGAAGACCACACGCTGTACGCGCATTGGGAACCGACGCCCTACCAGAGCTGGTCTGACAGCGTCGCCTGGAATCCGGGCGATGACACCGCCCCGACCGGCGATCCGGATGGCGACGGCCTCGCGAATCTCATTGAGTATGCGTTCAACCTCTCACCGGTGGAATCGAACGCGGGCGTGGCGGTGACGACTGTCAGCACGAGGACCGTCGAGGTCGAAGGTCAAACGCGCACCCGCGCGACGCTCACGTTCACGCCGCGAAACACGAACGGTCTGCGCTTCATTGTGGAAAGCACCAGCGATCTCACGGCGGAATGGACGCAAACGGATGTGACGGATCAAGTCCAGGCAAACGTTCCCTTCACCTTTACAGACACCGTGGATCTCACCGGATCCGGCGCGAAACGTTTTCTCCGGTTGCGTGTGGTGGAGACGCCCTGAACGGCGGGGCGACGGGGACGGGCAGCTTGCTGTCTTTGCGGCCCATTTTACACCGCGGAGGCGGCTCAGAAGACGCGGGGAGGTAGGGCGTGGCGGCCCGCCGCGCCGAGGCCACGGCGAAGAGCAAGACCGGACCACTGATTTCGCTAATCGGCGCTAATTTTTCAGCTTTGCGGATCAATTTCTGCGTGCCCTTCGTGGTGAAAAAAGTCGGAGGTCAGAGATCGTAGATCGGCGCGTCCGCGATGTGGCGGCGGCTGTTGGCCGTCGAAATTCCGCGACCGGCGGTCGCGGCGACAACGATGGGTTGAAAGCGTCGAGATGTCCGATTCGCGGCGCCAAAGTCCGATAAAGGTGTTGAAACATGAAATGGAAAATGCAAAAGTAAAATCATGATTCCGCCTCACAGCTCACGTCCCACGTTCCACTTCCACGTCCCACGTTCCACTTCCTCCGTTTTCCGACCTCTGACCTTCGACCTCCGACCATGACCACCCTCCGCTCCCTCGCGCACGGCCCGCCCTACGGCGAGCGCCCCGAACTGGGCCGTCGCATGCCCGATCCGGCTACGCAGGAGCGGTTTTGTTCCCGCGAAGACGGCTTCCGCGGGATGTGGCACGGCCAGACGCCGCTGCCGGATTCCCCCTACGCCTTCAAGTACAGCGGCGGACTCGCGACCTACCCCTATCAGACGCGCCCCATGGCCTTGTACGCCGCCGAAGCCCGCCGCACCTTCTTTTGCTGGGGCGGCACGACGCGCGGCAATCACCTTCTGCCCGAACGCTACTGGGATTTCGGCCCCGGCAACCTGCTCCAGATGGTGTCCTGTTACAATCACGACACCGGCCGGCTGGCCCGTCCCGTGTGCGTCTTCGACAAGTGGTGCGCTGATCCGCACGATAACCCGGCGCTGCAGCTGGACTGCGAGGGGCGTCTCTGGCTCTTTTCGCCTTCGCACGGTCCTTGGACGACGCGCTCATTCATCCACCGCTCACGGCGGCCGTACGACATCGGCGACTGGGAGACCGTCAGCGACGGCCCGCTCTTCGCCTATCCGCAACCGTGGTACAACGCGACGGACGGCTTTTGCTTGTTGCATGTGGTCTATGACGACACGGGCCGAGGCCTGCACGTGAAACACAGCGCGGACGGGCGAACCTGGACACCGCCCCGTCCGATCGCCTCCATTTGTAAGGGCCATTATGCCGTGAGCTGGGCCGACCCGGCGACGCGGCGCATCGGCGTCGCCTTCGATTACCACCCGCCGGAGGGCGGTCTGGATGCGCGCACGAACCTGTACTATTTGGAGAGCCGCGACTGGGGGCGCACTTGGCGCACGATCGAGGGCGAGGAGGCCGCGCTGCCGCTGACCGAGCCGAAGAATCCGGCGCTCGCGCTCGACCTGGAGGCTGAGGGCGAATTGAATTATCTGCGCGACCTCAAATTCGACGCCGAGGGGCGGCCCGTGATTCTTTTCGTCACCGCCCGAAGCTGGAAGCCGGGGCCGGAGGGCGGCCCGCGCGCCTGGAACACGGTCCGCTGGGACGGCGCGCGGTGGATTCGCCGCGTTGGGATGCCGGCGGACAACAACTACGACCACGGCGAGCTGGCATTCGACGCCGACGGCGCGTGGCGGCTGATCGCGCCGACGGAGCCGGGGCCGCAACCGGGCAATCCGGGCGGCGAGGTGGCGCTCTGGATTTCGCGCGATCGCGGTGCGACATGGCGCATGGAGCGTCAACTCACCCGCAACAGCTCGCGCAACCACACCTTCTGCCGACAGCCCCTGAACGCGCACCCCGACTTTTTCGCGTTCTGGGCGGACGGCGACGCCCGCGCGCCCTCGGAGAGTATCCTGTATTTCTGCGATCGCGAGGGCCGGCGCGTCCGCCGCATGCCGCCGGAGATTCCAAGAGGGGCGGAGAGCGTCGAGCCGGAGACGGACTGAGCGCGCAGACGATACGCTCGGCAACAGTTCGCCGCCAATTCTCCGTCCCCAAAGAATTCACGCCGTAGGCCGAGGCCGTATCGTGGATTTCGCGGATTTAGGGACAGGGAAATAGAGCGATCATACCGCTCGCGATCCCGCCCGACTTGTTTGTCCCTGTCTCGTTCTCTGTCCCTTGTCCGCTGTCCCTTCTATTGCCCGCCCCGTCATCCGTGACAGGTAGGGCCGGGCGGCTCGCCCGGCCGTCGCCTTCGCCGGTCGCGACCGCCGGATGCGGAAGCGGCGACCAACGGCCGCCGCTTCAACCCCAGTCGCAGGGCTTTATTTCTCTGTCCCTTTGCGCTGGGTTTCGACGCGCTCGCCCCAATCGCCTCCGCTTCGGCGCGCGCCTCGCGGCGTGCCCCGCGGAAACTTGCATCGGACGCTGCGTGTAACATTTCGATGTCCGATCGGACACGAATCTGTGACTCGCACGAGGACATGCCTTCGGCGGAGAAACGCCAGTCAGATGCCTTGGGGACAGAGAATACGAAGCCGCGGGTCCGAGCTCGGCGCGAGAGCGCGTAGGGATCGAGCTTGCTCGAGCCGCACGCCGAGGAAACCGGAAAAGACAGAACTGGACGCGCGGCGGCGCGAGAAAACGATGGGGGTAACTTGTCGGTCGCAAGTTCGGAGGGTCCAGATCGAAAACGAAAACGCATTCTTCGCCGGCGCGAGTTCAGGCCGGCTTGTTCGCCCTGCGCCCACGCGGATGCCTTGGGGACAGGCAACTTACAGCGAAAGCGAAATGACGGACCGATAGAATCCTTTGGAGCGCAGGATTCGGGCCATGGACGGGATCAGCCCAAGGTTACCGAGCGGTTTCCCCTTTCGGAGTTTCTTTTGGAACTACGAAAAGCGCGAATTCCACGAAAACCGAGGGCTGTTACGACCTGTCCGCGCGACCGACGGGTAGTCTCGCCTGTTGTTTGTTTTGCCTGCAACTTCATCCCAATCTATGCCGCATTACGTTGCTGGCAAACGTTTTATGAATTCGTGTCCGCAAACCTTGCGTTCTCTGTCCCTCGCGCGCTCTCTGCAAACTTCGTATTCTCTGTCCCTGGCGCGACCTCTCTCTGATTCTGATTCCGCTCCCGCCGGTCAACTATTTCCCTGTCCCCAATAGTTCCGCCAAGCGAAAAGCCGGCGAGCGGGGACAGGATGCTTGGGGACAGGGAACTTACAGTGAAAGCGAAATGACGGACCGATAGAATCCTTTGGAGCGCAGGATTCGGGCCATGGACGGGATCAGACCAAGGTTACCGGGCGGTTTGCCCCTTTCGGAGTTTCTTTTGGAACTACGAAAAGCGCGAATTTCACGAAAACCGAGGGCTGTTACGACCTGTCCGCGCGACCGACGGGTAGTCTCGCCTGTTTTGCCTGCAACTTCATCCCAATCTATGTCGCATTACGTTGCTAGAAAACGTGTTATGAATTCGTGTCCGCAAACATTGCGTTCTCTGTCCCTCGCGCGCTCTCTGCAAACTTCGTATTCTCTGTCCCTGGCGCGACCTCCCTCTGATTCCGCTTCCGACGGTCCGAAACTATTACTCTGTCCCCACCAACCCGGATCAGCGGTCCACGCGCGCGCCGCCGCCGCCCATCAGTTTCTCGACTTCCTTGAGCGTTGCCATCGAGGTGTCGCCCGGCGTGGTCATTGCCAGCGCGCCGTGCGCGGCGCCGCAGCGCACCGCCCACGCCGGGTCGCCGCGCGTCAAAAGCCCGTAAATCAGGCCGGAAGCGAAACTGTCGCCGCCGCCGACGCGGTCGAGAATTTCGAGATCGGGATAGCGTTCGGATTCGTAAAATGCGCCGTCGGCCCAACAGATCGCGCCCCAGTCGTTCCGCGTCGCGGTGCGCACGGCGCGTAGCGTCGTCGCGACCACCTTGAAGTTCGGATACGCCTGGGTGACGCGCTCGATCATGCGTTGAAAGCTGGTTACATCGAGCTTGGATAGATTCGCGTCCACGCCTTCGACCTCGAAGCCCAGCGCGGCGGTGAAGTCCTCCTCGTTGCCGATCATCACGTCCACGAGCGGCGCGAGCGCGCGGTTGACGGCGCGGGCCTTTTCGATCCCGCCGATGGATTTCCAGAGCGAGGGGCGATAGTTCAGGTCGTAGGAGACCATCGCGCCGTGCCGGCGGGCGGCAGTCATGGCCTCCTCGATGACGCCGGCGGTGGTGTCGGAGAGCGCGGCAAAGATGCCGCCGGTATGGAACCAGCGAACGCCCCGCCGAAAGATGCCGTCCCAATCGAAATCGCCCTTCTTCAGACTCGCGGCCGCGGTGTGGCCGCGGTCGGAGACGCCCACGGCGCCGCGCACGCCGAAGCCGCGTTCGGTGAAGTTCAGGCCGTTGCGAACCGTGCGCCCGATGCCGTCGTAGGGCAGCCACTTCACCAGCGAAAGGTCCACGCCGCCCTGCAGCATCAAGTCTTCGAGCAGCCGTCCCACTTCATTATCGGCAAACGCCGAGACCAGCGCGGTGCGCAGACCGAAACAGCGGCGCAAGCCGCGGGCGACGTTGTATTCTCCCCCACCCTCCCAAACGCGGAAGGAGCGGGCCGTCCGGATGCGCCCTTCGCCCGGATCGAACCGCAGCATCACCTCGCCCAGCGAGATTTCATCCCAGGCGCTCGTTTCCGCCGGTCGAATCGTCAAACCCTTCATTGTGCGAACTCCCTTCGACGCCCCTTTTTTGTCGCCACAACCCAGCGACCCGCAACAGGACGCAACGGGAACGATAGAGAAGCGCCGATAGCTCGTCAATTCCCGCCGTGATTTGCGTTATGCCGAGCGTGAAGTAGGTTTTGAATCTCATAGGAGACACGAATGATGAAGAATATCCTGCGATGGCCGATGAGCGGCACGGGCGACGGCAATATCGGACTGGCGATGATGCGCGTGGCGATCGGCGCTTTCATGATGACGCATGGCGTGCCGAAACTGCTGGGCGGCCCCGACACCTGGAAAGGAGTGGGCTCAGTGTTCACCGGCATTGGCGTGCCGGGGCCGGCGGCGTTCTGGGGCTTCATGGCGGCAATTGCCGAGAGCGTATTCGCGTTGTCACTGGCGCTCGGCGCGCTGACGCGGCTTTCGGCGGGGATGATCGCTTTCACCATGGCGGTCGCCGTCTTCGTGGCGCACCGCGCAGATCCGTTCGCGAGGAAGGAGCTGGCCCTGCTTTATTTGATCGTGTCGCTGTTCTTCGTCTTGAAGGGCGGCGGTCGCTACTCGGCGGACCGCGCACTGGGCGGCGCGGGCTGACACGACGCAACCCGCCGCGGAGGATTTCGCTCACAATCGGGGCTGCGTCAATCCGCCGTCCACCAGGATCACTTGGCCGGTCGAATACGGAAAATCGCCCCGCGCGAGCGCGGCGACGGCGCGGCCGACGTCTTCCGGCTGACCCCAGCGGCGCTGCAGGCACAGCCCCTCGGCAATGAGGCGATCGTATTTTTCCTTCACGCCGGCGGTCATGTCGGTGGCGGTGACGCCGGGGCGCACTTCATAGACGGGGATGTCGAACTCGCCCAGACGGACGGCCCAAAGGCGCGCCGCCATACTCAAACCGGCCTTCGAGATGCAGTATTCGCCGCGATTGACGGAGGCGACCGTGGCGGAGATGGAGGAAATGAAAATCAGGGAGCCCCGCCACTCGGCGTCGGCCCGCTTCTGTTCGATCATCCAGCGGGCGGCGCGTTGCGCGAGGAAATACGGCCCCTGCAGATTGATCCGCATCACGCGCTCGTAGCTCTCCTCGGTCGCGTCGAGGATGTCCGCCCGAACATCCGGCGCGACGCCCGCGTTGCTGACGAAGACATGCAGAGCGCCGAACCGTTCGCGGATCGCGTCCAGGGATCGTGCGCGGTCGTCCGCATTGGCGATGTCGCCGCGGATATACAATGTCGCTGCGCCCCGCGCCTCCAACGCGCGCTGTCGTTCCGCGAGCGCTTCCGCCGGCTGGCGGCCTAGAATGGCGAGATCGAAACCCTCGTCCGCCAACGCCTGGGATATTCCCCAACCGATGCCCCGCCCGCCGCCGGTGATGAATGCCACTCTTCGACGCATCGCCCTCGCTCCTTACAGGGATAGACTTGAATTCCGTGCCGCGTCATTTTATCGGCGCGTGCGAAACGCCGCAAGGACGCGTCTTTAGGGGACAGAGATTCATACCGGGGCCGAGAAGGTGAAGTGCGCTGCGGCGAGGGTAGAGACCGCGGAGAAGATGGAGAGAAGCCATAACTGTTATTTTCCGGGGCATCGAAACGAAGGGTCCGTCCCCAAAGATGATGCCGGCGCGCTCGCCGTCGAATCGGCGCTCGTCGGCAGTCCAAACAGCCGCTCGGCGTTGCGCGAAGTCATCGCCGCCAGTTCTTCCGAGGTAGTGCCGCGCAATTCCGCGACGAATTTGCCGGTGTGCGCCAGAAACGCCGGCTCATTGGGCCGCCCGCGCATCGGCGCCGGCGCCAGATACGGGCAATCGGTTTCCAACAAAAGACGATCCGCGGGCGCGCGCCGAACGACGTCGCGAATCTCCTCGGCATTGCGAAATGTGACGATGCCCGAAACGCCCAAATACAGCCCGAGGTCCAACAGCGCCCGCGCAAATTTCCAGCCGCCGGTGAAACAGTGAAGCACCCCGACGCGCCCCGTCGCAACGCGGGAATCGCGGGCATGGGCGGCGAGCATCGCACATGTGTCGGCCTCCGCGGCGCGGCTATGAACGACCACGGGCAGGGAATGCGCGGCGGCTTCCTCCAGCATGGCCTCGAATAGCGCGCGCTGCGCGGCGGCATTGGACGCGTCGTGGTAATAGTCGAGCCCCACCTCGCCCACGGCCGCGACGCCAGCGCCGGCGGCCAATTGCGCGCGCAGATCATGGAGCGGCGGCGGCGAGAGCGCGAGCGCGCGGTCGTGCCCGATCGCCGCCCAAATTCGGCCGCGGTGCGCCGCGGCGAGGGCCAGCGCGCGCGCGTTGGACGCCGGATCGCCGCCGATCGCCACGATGCGCGCGACGCCCGCGGCGGCGGCGCGCTCCAGCGCGGCGTCCAAGGCTTGGGACTCCACGAAGGCGTCCAGGTGCGCGTGGGTGTCGGTCCACATGCTCACACCTCGACCGCCAGCCCGTCCCAAGGCACCAGAACGCCGGAGGGCAGCGCGCGGGAAACTTCGCCGTGGCGCAACCGATGGCAGACGTGGGTGATGAACGAGCGGCGCGCGCCGATGCGCGCCAGCAAAGCCAGGCTTTCCGGCAAACTCAAGTGCGTGGGATGCGGCGTAGGGCGCAGGGCGTCCAGAATCATCACATCCAAGCCCGACAATTGCTTCAAGGTTTCGTCCGGGATCGCGCTGCAGTCGGGGGCGTATGCGAGCGCGCGGTCGCCGGCCTCCAGCCGCCACGCGAGAATCATGTCCGGGCCATGCCGCACCGGAAGCGGCACGACACGAAACGGCCCCA
>CALGXT010000057.1 GCA_937935255.1 uncultured bacterium
GTGATGAAAACCGGGATCACGCGATGCGTGAACAGGCTTGAGGAGTGACACTCTGCGCCTCCGCGCCTCTGCGGGAGAAAAAAAGTTCCAACAAAGGGCTGGTGGGGGACGCTCGCAAGCTCGCGCCCCACAGCCCTGACGATCGGACGATTCGCGAGTGGGTGAGGCTCGAACATGAAAAGAACGACATTGACCGATATCGCGCGGCGGGCGGGAGTCTCCGTCTATACCGTCTCGCTGGCGCTCCGCGGGCGCAAGGGGGTCTCCGCGGCGACGGCGGAGCGCATTCGCGCGATCGCCCGCGATGTGCGCTACCGCCCCAACGCGGCCGCACAATTGCTCGTGGCCGCCCGCGCGCGAACGCGCGCCGAGGCGCGCCGGCCCGTTGTGGCGGTCGTGCGGTTCGCGGCGGCGACGGCGGAGTATAACGCGCAGGACGCCCGCATGAAAACGATCGCGGAGGAGGAGGGCTTCGCGCTGGAGGTCTTTCGCCTGCCGGATTTCGGCTCGCCCGCCGCGTTGAGCCGAGTGCTTTGGGCGCGCGGCGCGCAGGGGTTGATTCTGCTGACCAACAGCGTGCCGCACGGCTACCGCCTGGACGAGATGGCGGGGTTCGAGTGGGATCGCTTTTCGCTGGTGAAGATTTCGCACGGGTTCGACGCGCTGCGTTGCCATACCGTCACGCACAGCGTCTTTTCGCAAATGCGCGCGGCGCTGGAACGGGTCGTCGCCGCCGGCTACCGGCGGACGGCCGTCCTGCTGCTGTCCGCCTCGGCCTCTCTGGAGGACGACTGGGGACGACTGGGCGCGATCGAGGCTTTCCGCAAACTGCGGCGACGGGCCTTTGAGCGCATGGAGCTCTTCACGGCGCCGAAGTTCGCCGACGATCTTCCCGAGGCCATAGCGGACGGGCTGCGCGAGCTTCGTCCGGACGCGGTTGTGGTGTTTCCGTTCGCCTGGCGCTTCCCGCTGGAGAAGGCCGGCTATCGAATTCCGGAAGATTTTGCGCTGGTCGGCGTGCCGGTGGCGAATGACTCGCCAGGAGAACGCGGACGTCCGACGTCGGGCCCATTGGACGATTTTCTGGGGCAGGAGTTTCCCGCCGCGCTGCATATGCTGCGCGAACAGATCGCGGCGGGGCAAACGGGAATTCCCCGAATCCCTTACGAGCACGTGCTGCCGGTGGTGTGGCAACGGGGAGTCACGATGCCGGATCCGAAACCGAAAGCGTCGGCGCCGGGAAAATGACGATCGCGAATCCGGGCGCGGCCGGCATCCGCCGCGAAGATCACGGAGAACGCGGCGGGAAGAATAAAAGCGGCGGCGGCTTCGCAGCCTTCCTGAACGGGACGGTGAAAGAACGAGAATGCGAAACAGCCTTTGAGCGCCCGCCGCCCCGCGGCGCCGCGTGTGTCGCGAAGGCGATATTAGACTGTCGCAGATCTGGGCTTGGAGACCGGCGCGCCGAGGGGCAGGCTGGCAGCCGGAGAACCGGGCCATGCTCAAGACACTGCTGATTCTGGCGCTGATCGGTCTGGCGGCCGTGTTGCTGCGGCTGAAAAAATCGCCCGAGGCGCTTCGTCCCATCGCCTTGGCGCTGGCGGCGCTGGCGCTGCTGCTGGCGGCGATTCGGTTTTTCGCGGGCGAGCGCGCCCCGCGCGCCGCGCCGGTCGCGATGGATTTTCACCGGGCGGCGGCCCACCGGCTCGGGCGGGAGATCGCGCGCGCCGCGCCCGACGGCGGCGATATTGTGGTCGTCATCACCGAGCCCTCCGGGGGGCTGATGGGCGCGGTCGCCGAGGCGCGCATGGCCGGGCTTCGGCAAGGGCTGGGCGAGGCCGCGTCCTACAACCTCGTGATCGCCGCCGCCCCCGACGTGCCGCCGTTCGAGTTCACGCTGCGGCTGCTGGGCCGGCTGGCGCAGGCGGCGCCGGAGGCCCGGGCGATCGTCTCCTTCATGGGGCTGCCGGAGAGCGACGGGAGCGCGGATCGAAAGCTCCCGCCGCTGTTCGTGCTGGACGCGGTCGCGCCCGAGGCGGCTCGGCCGCTGATCGCGCGGGGCATCCTCCGGGCCGGCGTTTTCGCGAAGCCCGGCGCCGACTGGAACGCGCCGCCGAAACGCGGCATGACGCTGGAGGAGCTTTTCGACCAGCGCTACGTGCTGGTCGGCGGGGACGGGTGAGCCGGCCGTCCCGACCTGCTTGAGCGCGGCGTCGTGTTCGCCCCACCGGCAAAAAGGCAGGGCGTGGAGGCCGGGCGAGCCGCCCGGCTCTGCCTCCGACGGACGGTATGAGGATGCGGCCTGCCGCGCCGTCGGCGCCGGTTTGCGCCGGTCGCTCAGCCGATCCCTTCGAAGAGCGCCGTCGAGAGATACCGCTCGCCGGCGTCGGGCAGCACCACGACGATGGTTTTACCGGCGGATTCCGGCTCCCGCGCGACCCGATCGGCCGCGGCCATGGCCGCGCCGCAGGAGATGCCGACGAGCAGCCCCTCCTCGCGCGCCAGCCGCCGACCGTACTCGATGGCCGTGGCGCTATCCACCTGCTCGACGCGGTCCACGATCGAGAGGTCGAGCGTGTCGGGGATGAAGCCCGCGCCGATGCCCTGAATCTTGTGCGGGCCGGGCTTGAGCTCCTGTCCGGCGAGCTTTTGCGAGATCACGGGACTTTCCTTCGGTTCCACGGCGATGGAAAGCAACGGTTTTTTCTTTTCCCGCTCGAAGAAGCGGGAAATGCCGGTGATCGTGCCGCCGGTGCCGACGCCGGAAACCAGGATATCCACCTGGCCGTCGGTATCCTCCCAGATTTCGGGGCCGGTGGTGCGTTCGTGGATCGCGGGATTGGCGGGGTTTTTGAACTGTTGCGGAAGGAAGCGCCGGCCGGGCGCTTCGGCGACGTAGGCGGTGGCGCGCTCGACCGCGCCGCGCATGCCCTCGGCGCCGGGCGTAAGCATCAGTTTCGCGCCGAACGCCGCCAGCACCCTGCGCCGTTCTATGCTCATCGTCTCCGGCATGAAGAGCGTCAGCGGATAACCGCGCGCGGCGGCGACATAGGCGAGCGCGATGCCGGTGTTGCCGCTGGTCGGCTCGACGATTTCCACGCCCGGCTTGAGCTTGCCGCTTTTCTCCGCGTCCCACACCATCGCCGCCCCGATGCGGCATTTCACCGAGTAGGCCGGATTGCGGCCCTCGATTTTGGCGAGCACCGTCGCCTTTGCGCCTTGCGTGATGCGGTTGATGCGCACCAGGGGCGTGCGTCCGATGGATTCCGAGTTGTCGCTGAATATCTTCATGGTCGTCTTCCTTTCTCGCTTATGCGTCTGCCAGCGCTTGCCGCAAATCTTCCAACAAATCTTCGGGGTCTTCGATGCCCACGGAGAGCCGCACCAGGTTATCGCCGATGCCGCGCCGCCGGCGCTCGGAGGGCGGTAACGCCGCATGGGTCATGCGGGGCGGATAACACACGAGCGATTCGACGCCGCCCAGGCTTTCCGCCAAAATGAACAGCCGGACGCGCGCGACGAACCGTTCCACCGCCGCGAAGCCGCCGCGCAGCTCGAACGAAACCATGCCGCCGAACCCCGACATCTGCCGACGGGCCAGCTCGTGTTGCGGATGGCCGGGCAGACCGGGGTAGTGCGCGCGCTCGACCGCGGGATGCGCGGCCAGAAACTCCGCGACGGCGCGGGCGTTGCGCTCGTGCGCGCGCATGCGAACGGCCAGCGTCTTGATGCCGCGCAGGGTCAGCCAACAGTCCCACGGGCCGGGCACCGCGCCGGCGGCGTTCTGATAGAAGCGAATGCGCCGATGGATTTCGTCATCGTTGACGATCACCGCGCCGCCGATGAGGTCGCTGTGTCCCCCGAGATATTTCGTGGCGCTGTGCACGACGATGTCGGCCCCGAGTTCCAGGGGCCGCTGCAGAAAGGGGCTGGCGAAGGTGTTGTCCACCGCCAGCCGCACGCCGCGCGCGCGCGTCGCATCCGCGATGCGTTGCAAATCCGCGATGCGCAGCAGCGGGTTGGTCGGGGTCTCGATCCACACCAGGCGGGTTTCGGGCCGGAGGGCGGCGGCGATTGCGTCCGCGTCGGTCGCCGGCGGGTAATCGAACGCGACGCCCAGCGGCCGATAAACGCGCTCGAAAAGGCGATATGTGCCGCCGTACACGTCGTCGCCGGCGACGACATGATCGCCGGGCCGCAGCAAGCTCAAGACGGCGGTCGTCGCGGCCACGCCGGAGGCAAAGGCCAGGCCGTGCCGCCCGTTTTCCAGCGCGGCGAGCGCCGTCTCCAGCGCCGCGCGCGTGGGGTTGCCGGTGCGCGAGTATTCGTAGCCGCGGGGCTTTCCGATGCCGTCCTGTTGGAATGTGGAGGTCTGATACACCGGCGTCGTCACCGCGCCGGTGGCGGCGTCGGGTTCCTGGCCGGCGTGAATGGCGAGCGTCTCAAATTTCATAGTTCGCGCTCCACGGATTGTCGCGCCGGGGCGCGTGCCGCTCGGCGAAGATCGCGATGATGTCCGCGCGGGTGATCACGCCGATGGGCCGACCCTCGCGGGTCACCAGCGCCGCGGACGCGCCCGAGAGAAACAGGCGGTACGCCTCGGCGATGTCCGTTTCTTCCGATCGCTCGGGCAGCGGCTGACCCATGACGGCGGAAACCTCCTGGTTTTCGAGGTCCAACCCGTCGAACAGTCGTTTCATCACCGAGGATTCCGTCAAGCTGCCGACGGAACGGTCGCCGTCCAGGACGGGCAATTGCGAAATATTGTAAAGATGCATCAGCCGAACGGCGCGCCGCAGCCGATCGCGCGGCCCCACGGAGATCAATTTGGGCAGCGCGTTTTTTCCGCGCAGCGCCTCGCCGATCGTGATCCGCGCTTCGCTGTCCGTGGGCCAGAATCCCTGTTCGCGCATCCATTCGTCGTCGTACATCTTCGACAGGTAATTCCGCCCCGTGTCGGGCAAAAGCACGACGATTACGCGCGGTTCCGGAAGGCGCTGGGCGTAGCGCAACGCGGCGGCGAGCGCCGTGCCGGAGGAACCGCCGGCGAGGATGCCCTCCTCCCGCGCCAGACGGCGCGCGGTGAGAAACGACTCGCGATCGCTGACGCGAACCATCTCGTCCACAATCGGACGATTGAAATTCTTCGGCACGAAGTCTTCGCCAATGCCCTCGACCAGATAGCGGCGGGGCGCATCGCCCGAGAGGATCGAGCCTTCCGGATCGGCGCCGACAATGACCACCTCCGGTTTTTTCTCTTTCAGAAACCGTCCGACCCCGGAAATCGTGCCGCCGGTGCCCATGCCGGCGACGAAGACGCCGACCTCGCCGCCGGTCTGCTCCCAGATTTCCGCGCCTGTGGCGCGGTAATGGGCGGCGGGATTTTCCGGATTCTCAAATTGATTCGGACGCCACGCGCCCGGCAATTCGCGCGCCAGGCGGTCGGCTACGCCGTTGTAGCTTTCGGGCGAGTCGGGCGGAACATTCGTCGGCGTGATCACCACTTCGGCGCCGTAGGCTTTCAACAGCCGGATTTTATCGGCGCTCATCTTGTCGGGCATCACGACAATCAACCGATAGCCTTTGACGGCCGCCGCCAGGGCCAGCCCGACGCCCGTGTTGCCCGCCGTCGCCTCCACAATGACGCCGCCGGGCCGCAATTTGCCTTCGCGTTCGGCGGCTTCCACCATCGCGACCGCCACACGGTCTTTCACGCTGCCGCCCGGATTGAGCATCTCCGCCTTGACGTACACCGGCGAGGGAAGGGACGCCGCCATCCGGTGGAGCCGGATGAGCGGCGTCTTCCCGATCGCCTGCAGTACGTTCTCAACGGCGCCGATCAACGTTCCGCCCTTTTATGTTTTGTGCTCTGCAATCAGCTTCACCGGCGTGATGTGCGAGAGGTTGTCGGAAACCGGGCAACGCGCCTCCACTTCCCGCCGCCAGCGCTCCACCGCTTCGGGCGAGGCGTCGGTGTGAAATCGCAGCGTCACCGCGATTTGTTTGAAGCCTGCGCGGTCGCTCGTGGGTTGATTCATCAAACGATCCGGGTTCAGCGCTCCTGAAGCTTCCAGTTCCAGGTCGCGCAAGGTCAGTCCCTGTTCTTTAGCGACCAAATGGGCCACCACATTCAGGCAGCCGGCAAAGGCGGCCAGAACCGTTTCCACGGGATTGGGCCCCGCGTCGGTTCCGCCCAGTTCGGGCGGTTCATCCACCACCAGCGTGAAGTTTCGAACCGATACCCGCGTCCGCGCGGGCGACTCGGAATGAGCTTTTACGGCAAAGGTTAGATCGGGCATCGCGCTATCTCCCTTTTTCCGAGTTCAAGCCTGCGAGGCCTTCAACGCCTGGTCAATGTCCGCCTGGAGGTCTTCGAGGTCTTCCAGACCGACGGAGAGCCGGATGTAGTCCGGCGTCACGCCCGTTTCCGCCTGCTCCTCCGGCGTCAACTGCGAGTGCGTGGTCGAAGCCGGGTGGATGACGAGCGTCTTGGCGTCGCCGATATTGGCCAGGTGCGAGAGGAGCTTCACCGCGCCGATGAATTTCTTGCCGGCCTCCAGCCCGCCCTTGATGCCGAAGCCGACCAGGCCGCCGAACCCGCGCTTGAGGTAACGGACGGCGATCGGATAGCTCGGATCGTCCTCCAATCCGGGATACGTCACCCAGGTCACCAGCGGGTGCTGTTTGAGCCACCGCGCGATCGCCAGCGCGTTTTGCGAGTGGCGCTCGACCCGCAGGGGCAACGTTTCCAGCCCCAGGAGGAATTGGAAGGCGTTGAAGGGGCTCAGCGCGGCGCCGATATCGCGCAGCAGCGTGACGCGCACCTTCAGAATGAACGCGACGTTGCCCAACCCCGGCACGTTGTTCAGGGCGTCCCAGTACACGAGGCCGTGATAGCTCGGATCGGGTTCCGTGAATTCCGGGAACTTGCCGTTGTTCCATTGGAACTTGCCGGAGTCCACGATGACCCCGCCGATCGAGGTGCCGTGCCCGCCGATGTATTTCGTGGCCGAGGACACAATGATGTCCGCGCCGAAATCGAAGGGGCGCACCAGGCCGACGCCGACCGTGTTATCCACCACGAGCGGCAACCCGGCGGCGTGCGCGATTCCCGCGATTTTTTCGAAATCGGGCACATCGAGCTTCGGATTGCCGATGGTCTCGACATACACCGCGCGCGTTTTCGGGCCGATGGCCTTGCGGAAGGCCTCGGGATCGCGCGAGTTGACGAAGCGAACGCGGCGGCCCAGCTTCGGCAGCGTGTAATGGAAGAGTTGATAGGTGCCGCCGTAGAGATTGTTGCCCGAAACAATCTCATCGCCCACCTGCGTGATCGCCAGCAGCGCAAAGGTGATGGCCGCTTGGCCGGAGGCGACGGCGAGCGCGCCCGTGCCGCCCTCGAGCGCGGCGATCCGCTGCTCAAAGATGTCGGTGGTCGGGTTCATGATCCGCGTGTAAATGTTGCCGAACTCTTTCAGCGCGAAAAGATTCGCGGCATGCTCGGCGCTCTTGAACACGTAGGAGGTCGTCTGATAGATCGGCGCCGCCCGGGCGCCGGTCGTCGGATCGGGCTGCTGGCCCGCGTGCAGAGACTTCGTGTGAATTCCAAACTCGCTCATGGTGTTTTTCTCCTCGAATAACGATGGGTTTGATAGAACATATTGGACTTGTGAACCTGCTCTCGATCAACCGGACAACAGACAGTGGATACAATGGGCGCGGGGTTATGCGGCCGCGGAACAGCCCGGTTCCGCGGCCCGTCGCATTGCCATGAAATCCCTGAGGAAAGAATGTTCAGATTTCATAGCTCGGCGCAATTTTGCTTTGCTCGGCGCGATAGCGATCCACGAGATCGCCCAGCGTCACCGATTCCATGGCTCGGGCGAGGGCTTCCGTCAGATCGAGCCACATCCGGCGCACCACGCATGTGGCGCCCAGATCGCAACTCGCGCCGTCTTCGGCGCATTCCGTAAGCGCCAGGCTGCCCTCGATCACGGTCAGGATTTCGCGCAACGTTAGCTGGCGCGGGTCGCGCGCGAGACGGTAGCCGCCATGAGCGCCCCGCACCGATTGGACGATGCCCGCGGCCTTGAGCGGATTCACGATTTGCCAAAGATACTTTTCGGAGATACCTTGCCGCTCGGAAACTTGACCGAGCGAAACGGCTCGATCCTCATGATGGACCGCCAAATCCAGCATGAACCGCACTCCGTACCGGCCTCGCGTTGAAATTCTCATAGTGTTATAAAGATATTGATTTGCTCGAATATAACAGCGCGCGAACGAATGTCAATCGAGATGGAAGAAAAAAAAGAATTATTTTTCTCCGTGGAAGCTGGCAATTCGCTCCCGGCGGCGTCGGAGGCCGCTCGCGCGACGGTCGCCGGCTGGCTGCGCGCGCCGCGCGCGAGTCGCGCGGAGCTCTTCGCGCGCGCCGACGCCGTCCGCCGCGCGCGCATGGGCGACGCCGTCCCGCTGCGCGGCATTATCGAGTTCTCCAACCGCTGCGCAAGTGATTGCGCTTATTGCGGCATTCGCCGCTCCAATCGCGCGCTGCGCCGCTACACCATGCCGCCCGATGAGATTCTCGACGTCGCCCGCCGCATGGCCGGTTGGGGCCAGATGACGGTGGTGTTGCAGTCCGGCGAGACGCCCTCGCGCGAGGGCGACCGCGAGCTCGGCGAGCTGATCCGCCGCATCAAGCGCGAAACGCCGCTGGCGGTCACGCTCTCCGTCGGCAACCGTCCGCGCGACGTGTACGCCTACTGGCGCGAGTGCGGCATGGATCGCTACTTGCTCCGTTTCGAGACCGCCGACCCCGAATTGTATCGGCGGCTGCATGAGGGCGGCGACCTGGAGGAGCGCCTGGAATGTTTGCGGACGCTGCGAGCGCTGGGCGTGCAGGTCGGCAGCGGATTCATGATCGGATTGCCGGGCGAAACCCACGAAGCGCTGGCGGACAACATTCTGCTCTGCCGCAAGCTCGACCTCGACATGATCGGCGTCGGCCCGTTCATTCCGAATCCCGAAACGCCGATGGCGGACGCGCGCAACGCCTGGGCGGACGATCCCGAGATGTTCTTCGTCGCGCTGGCCGCGCTGCGGCTGGCCTGCCCCGACGCGCACATCCCCGCGACAACCGCCTACGACGCCGTGTTTCCGGGCGAAGGCCGCGACCTCGCGCTGCGGCGCGGCGCAAATGTCTTCATGCCGAACAGCACGCCGGGCAAATACCGGCGCGACTACCAGCTTTATCCGAACAAGCCGTGCGTGGATGAGGACGCCGGCCAATGTTCGGCGTGCGTGCTGTTGCGCTTGAAAGCGATCGGTCGCGAACCGGCCGCGGGGCCGGGGCATAGCTTGAAAACGCGCGGCGCGCGCGGCGAAAAATAGGCCGTCGCGCGCAGGCCGGGTTGTTCGGCCTGCGCTCCGCAGGCCGAAAACCCGGCGAAGGGGCTCGGCGGCGTATCCGCGCGATGGAGGTTGGTCTTTGCCCCCGGATTTGATAGCCTGACACCGTGAATGCGAAGCCGGTGTTGGCGGAACTGGCGCGGGCGCTGAAGGCGGTCCGCCTCGAGGCGGTGCTGATCGGCAACGCCGCCGCCGCGCTGCGCGGAGCGCCGGTAACGACCTTGGATTTCGATTTTTGTTATCGCGACACGCTGGTCAACGCCCGAAAGCTGGCGGAATTGGCCCGTCGGTTGGACGCGGTTCTGTCCCGTCCGAGGGCGCCGGTTTCCGAGGTCGTGCGACTGGAGCGTGAGGATATCAGCTTGCTGGCCGATTTCATCCCCGATCGTGCGATCGGCGTCCAATTCGCGCGACTGCGCGCCGGCGCGGATGAAGCGGCCGTGGGCGCCGCCACACTGCGCGTGGCCTCGCTGCGCGATGTCGCGGCCCTGAAACGGAAAGCCGGACGACCGAAAGACCAGGCGGCCCTGTATGCCATCGAAGCGACCCTCCAGGAAATCGAGCGGCGGGCGAAAAAACGCGCCTGAGCGCGCGGGACGGAAGCCTGTTCCCGCCGATCCGGAACTATTGCGAACCATTCGCAAGCTGCTGGACTTGCCGATGGAGCGCCGGACGCACTTTCTCCGCGTACGGCTGCCCAACGGAGGATCGTGTCTGTGACAACGTCGGCAACGGTAATCTCGGCGCCCGCGCGCGAAAAGCTGGAGGCGCTGCGCGCATTGCTGCGCGCCCTCGAATCCGCCGTCGTCGCCTACAGCGGCGGCGTGGACAGCACGTTTCTCGCCGCGGTCGCCGGCGAAACGCTCGGGGCGCGCGCGCTCGCCGTCACCGCCGATTCCCCCTCGCTGCCGCGCCGCCGGCTCGCAGAGGCGGTCGAGGGGGCCCGCGCGCTCGGCCTGAATCATCGCGTCATCGCGACCTGCGAACTTGAGAATCCCGCCTATGCGGCCAATCGCGATGACCGCTGTTATCACTGCAAATCCTCGCTCTTCGATCGGCTCGCCGATCTGGCGAAGGCGGAGGGGTTCGCCGCCGTGCTCGACGGATCGAATGCGGACGACCTCGGCGATTACCGCCCCGGCGCGGCGGCCGCGCGCGAACGGGGCGTGCGCAGTCCGCTGCAGGAACTCGGTTTCACGAAGGCGGAGATTCGCGAGCTCTCGCGCGCGATGGGCTTGCCGACCGCCGACCGCCCGGCCTCCGCGTGCCTCGCTTCGCGGATTCCGTATGGCGCGCGGGTGACCGCGGAGACGCTCGCGCGCGTCGAAAAGGCCGAGGACGCGCTGGCCGATCTCGGTTTCCGACAGGTGCGTGTCCGCGCGCACGGCGACGTGGCGCGTATCGAACTCGCGCCCGAGGAGATGCAACGGATGCTCGATCCGCCGGCGCGCGAGGCCGCGCACGCGGCGGTGCGGGCGGCGGGGTTCCGGTTCGTGGCGCTGGACTTGCGCGGCTACCGCACCGGCAGCTTGAACGAGGGCCGGGCGTCGTCTTCCCCTTGAGCCGCCGGCGCGCGCCGGATTTTCGCGCGTGATATCGTCGCCGACTCGTCCTACACTGGCGCGGCATGAGCGCGTACGCGTTGCTGCAGCTATCGCTGGATCAGACCCTTTCGCGCGAAGCGATGGAGGAGGCCTCCGTCGCCGCGCCGATGGTCGCGCGCGGCGACTGCGCCCGCCTGCAGCGGGAGCTTTTCGGCGTCGTCGTGCGCCGGCTCGACGAGGCCAACGCGCGGGCCTTTCAAGAAGCGCTGCGCCGGCGGGGCTTTGAAACCGAACTCGTGCCGGATGACGATCTCTTCACGCTGCCGGGCGCCTTCGGCGTGAGCGAGCTGCGGATCGAAGGCGAGGGGATCGCGACGGTGGATGTATATGGCCGCGCGCGCGCCGTTCCCTGGCGCGCCTGCGTTTTCGCGGCGGCGGGCTGGGCGGAATGCGAACGGCAGAAGACGAAGGCCGACCTCGAATGGGTCGTCGTCGGCCGAGGACGGTATCAACGACAGGAATTGCGTCCGACCGTAAAACGCGAGCGGGAAACGGGACTTCAGTTTCGCATCGAGTGTTTTTTCGCGTCCGACCCGATGCGCGTGGCGTGGGTGGTGGAAGAAGGTCGCGTCGCGCGCCTGAACGGGCAGCCGGTGCGCGCGCGGGACGCGGAAGCGCTCGGCGCTTTTCTGGATCTTTTGCGCGCGCGGATGCCGGAAGGGCGCGTCAACCGCGGCATTACGCTTTTCGGCGGGGAGCGCGAGCCGCGCTATCCGAACCTGCGTTGCTTCGAGGAGGAGATCATCTGGCATTTCCACCGTTTGCGCTCGGCGCGTCTTGAAGGGTAGGGCCCGGCCGCCGGCCGGGCCGCGAGAGCGCTCCAGGATTCCCGCCGAGGGCGGGAGGAGTTTTTCGCACAAAGTCGCGGGGCGCGGGACAATCCCGTCTCCGGATATCGGAGGATGCCGAAGCGAACCCGCGGGCCCGCGCCGGCCCGCCGAGGAATAGAATGCGCCTCGGACCTCGGACCTCGGACTTCGGACCTACTTCGCCCCGATCCGCCGCGCCCGGGCGGCGGCGAACATGACGTCCGCTTTGTAACTCGAGCGAACCCACGGGCCGGCCTCGCAATGGGCGAAGCCTCGGCGTAGCGCCTCGGCGCGCAGCGCCTCGAATTCCGCCGGCGTCCAGTAGCGTTGCACCGGCAATTGGGCGCGCGTCGGCTGCAGATATTGCCCGATCGCGAGCACATCCACATCCGCCGCCCGCAGATCGTCCATGGCCGCCGTCACATCCTCGAAAGTCTCGCCGAGACCGAGCATCATCGCCGACTTCGTGACCATCGCGGGGGCCAGCCCGCGCACCGTGCGCAACACCGCCAGCGACCGCTCGTAGGTCGAGCCGGAGCGGGCGGCGGGCGTGAGTCGGCGGACGGTCTCGATGTTGTGGCCATAGACCTCCGGCGCGGCGGCGACCAGCGCTGCGATGGCGTCGCGGTTCCCGCCGAAATCCGAGGGCAACACCTCCACGCGGCAACCGGGCGCGCGGCGTCGAATGGCGCGCACGGTTTCCGCCATGGCCCCGGCGCCGCCGTCAGGCAGATCGTCGCGCGTGACCATCGTCACGACCGCGAACGCGATACCGAGCTCGGCGACGGCTTGCGCCACGCGCTCCGGTTCGGCCGGGTCGGGCGGCGCGGGTCGTCCGGTTTCGACGCTGCAAAACCGGCAGTTGCGCGTACAACGGTCGCCGAGGATCATGAACGTGGCGGTCTTCGAATGTTCCCAGCACTCGCGGCGATTCGGGCAGCGAGCCTCCTCGCAAACGGTGTGCAGCCGCAAACCCCGCACCGTGCGCGCGACAGGGCCTTCGCCGACGACCAGCGGCTTCCGCAGCCAGCGCGGTTTGGCCCGGGGCGTTTCCGCGGAAGAATCGGCGGCGGGCGGGAAGGATGCGCTCATCGCGAAAACCTTCCCGCGAGCGGCGGCGTGCCATTTTCCAAGGCTTGGAAAACAAGACCGCTCAACCTTCCAAGGCTTGGAAAACCATCGCATCGGACGCCGGCGCGCGAACGAAAAAGATGGAATCGGCTCATTCGACTTCCGCCTTCAGCACGGCGCGATAAAGCCGAAACGCGCGTTCGGGGAGGGGGACGCGCCCGGTTCCGCCGCAACGGGGGCAGGGGCCTTCTTCCCGGCCTTTGCCCCCGCAGGCGGAACACTTGCCGGAGCCGTTGCAGGCGGAGCAGGGCGCCTGGCGGCGGCCCATGAGCGCGACGCGGCCCGCACCGCCGCAGACCGGGCATTTTCCCGTGCCGTTGCAGCGCGCACAGATTTCGCCGCCGCGGATTCCCGTGCCATGGCACCAGCCGCAGGGCCGGAAGAGGCCGTCCCAATCCTCGAGCGTGCGCGCTTCGGCGGTGTCGGGAAAGCGCCGCAGCAGCGCCTGCCGCGCAGCCTCCGCGTCGGCGACCCGTTCCAGCCACAGACTGCCGAGGGCGAAGACGGCAAGGCCGAGAGCGGTCTGATCGTCGCGGGCCGGGGCGGCGGCCAGCGCCGCGCGCAGCCGAGCCAGGAGCAGCGGATCGCGCGGCGCCTTGCGCAATTGCGCCAGCGCCGCGCCTATGGCCGGCGCCGGTTCGGACGGCGTCTGAGCGCGTCCGTCCGGTAAAAAAGACAACGCCAGCGCCACGCTGAAAGCGCACGGCAAAAAAGAAGCATACCCGCGTTTCATGTTTGCCGGCGCCAATATACCCCGGAAACCGCGCCGAGGGAAGCCGCGGGGGAATATGGGAATGCCTGACTGATCGCTCCAGACGTTTCGCGCCGGAACAACGGCCGCTCAGTTCTGATCGGAGATTTTTTCTCGGCAACCTCCGTGTTCTCTGTCCCCTTGTTCTTGCTGACCTCCGGCTTCTCCGGCGGCAGAGCGCCGGAGCTACAGCGCCGATTTCGGACCTCAGACCTCCGACCTCGGACCTCCGACCTCTGCGATCTCGACATCGAGG
>CALGXT010000058.1 GCA_937935255.1 uncultured bacterium
AGCGCTGTAGCTCCGGCGCTCCGTCGCCGGAGAGATCAGAGGCCCGAGGTCGGCGCAGCGTCCGTAGGGCTCGAGCTTGCTCGAGCCGCCCGCGGCCCGGCCGGCGGCCGGGCCCTACCTTTCCCCGGGATGGGTAGGGCCGGGCGGCTCGCCCGGCCGCTTTCGAAAGATCGCGGATTCACCGCGGATTCACCGCCGAGACGCCGAGAGCGCAGAGGTCGGAAGTCGGTGCGTCAGCGCTGTAGCTCCGGCGCTCTGTCGCCGGAGGAGCCGGCAGGGCGGCCAATCCCGTGGCCGCGGGGCTTATTCACCGCGGAGACGCGGGCGGCGCAGAGAGGTTATTTGAGGGTAACGCGAGCGCGGATCGAAGATCGCCCCTTCTCCGGAGCAAGCGATCCCTGCGGGAAGCGCCGACGCGGCTCCTGCGGAAGCGCGGGACGGCGGTTCCGTCGTTCAACGGAAACGCGCTTTCTCGCCCAGCAGCGAGCGGACGAAAAGCAGCGCGGCGCCGGCGGAGAGCGAGTAGGGATCGAAACGCTCCGGCGCGCCAAAAAAGCCGGCCGGGCCGCCGGACAGGTCTTCGGCCCGAACATAGGCCATGCTCCACTCGCCGAAGACCCGTTCGGCGATATCGTCGTATTCGAGCAGCGTCACATCCTTGTTTCGGGGATCGCGGATGATTTTGCCGTAGAGGTCGTTCACCGCGTCTCGCGGCCCTTCCAGACACTGGAGAAACACGCCCGGGCCGTAACACAGAATCCCCGTGATCTGCCGCGCCGGATTATTGGCGCGGGAGACGTCGAGAATCGCCTGCAACTGCTGGGCGTCCATTTCTTTGGAAAAACGACTGCAATAGATCAGGCGAACCAGACTCATAATTATTTCCTCTTGGCCCGTTATTTTGTGCTGTTCAATTTACAGCGGTTTTTCGGTGTTTTCAACCGGAAGGCAGGCCTTTTGCTGCTCCCCGTGTTTGTCCTTTCGCCGCCGAGATGCGGAGAGCGCGGAGTGTATCACACTTCGCGAAGTGTGATACAGTCGTATGCCGGCGGTATGGCGCGGTGGCTTCTCAACTTCCCAAACCGTCGCGACGCCCCTCCCTCTTTTCCGCCTGAAGAATTCGGGGGGGCCATTCCATCGGCTGTCCCATCTACCATTGGCGCCGGGGCTGTGATAGATTCGAGGTTTTGATTTGGGAGACCTCACATGGCCGGCGAATATATTTTTCAATTGGAGCGACTGACGAAACAGCACGAGCGCGCGACGGTGCTCGACGATATCACGCTCGCCTTCTTTTTCGGCGCGAAGATCGGCGTCATCGGCCCCAACGGCGCGGGCAAATCCACCCTCTTGCGCATCCTCGCGGGCGTGGACCAGGATTTCATGGGCGAAGTCCACATCGCCCGCAACCTGCGGATCGGCTACCTCGAACAGGAGCCGCGCCTCGCGCCGGACAAAACCGTCCAGGAAATCGTCGAGGAAGGCGTCGCCGAGTCGCGTGCGATCCTCGCGCGCTATGATGAGGTCTGCGCCCGGCTCGGCGAAAATCCGCCGGAGGAGGAGGCGGAAGCGTTGAACCGCGAGTTGGGCCGCTTACAGGATGCGATTGACGCCAACGACCTGTGGGAGTTGGACCACCAGGTGGAAGTCGCGATGGAGGCCCTGCGCCTGCCGCCGCCCGACGCGCCGGTCGCGCCGCTCTCCGGCGGCGAGAAACGCCGCGTGGCGCTGTGCCGGCTCTTGATCTCGAACCCCGACGCGCTGTTGCTCGACGAGCCGACCAACCACCTCGACGCCGAATCGGTGGAATGGCTCGAGACCTATCTCAAGAAATTCCCCGGCACGCTCGTCGTCGTCACGCACGATCGCTATTTCCTCAACAACGTCACCGAGTGGATTTTGGAACTCGACGGGGGGCGCGCCTATCCCTTCAAGGGCAACTATGAAAGCTGGCTCGATCAGAAGCAGGCGCTGATGGAACGCGAGGCCAAACAGGCCGAGGCGCGCCGAAAACTCCTCCAACAGGAGCTCGCCTGGGTTCGCCTGAACGCCTCCGCCCGCCACTCCCGCAACCTCGCGCGCGTGAAGCGCTACGAAGAGCTGGCGGCGCAAACGGTGGATACGCGGGAGGAGCAAATCCAGATTCAGATTCCGCCCGGGCCGCGGCTCGGCGATCTGGTCGTGCGCGCGGAGAAGCTGACGATGGCCTACGGCGACCGACTGCTCTTCGAGAATCTCGATTTCGATCTCCCGCGCGGCGGCATCGTCGGCGTGATCGGCGGCAACGGCGCGGGAAAGACTACGCTCTTACGCCTCATCCTCGGCCGGGAAAAGCCGACGGCCGGAACCCTGCGCGTAGGGCCGACCGTCGTGATTTCGAGCGTGGATCAGTTCCGCGATTCGCTGAATCCGGAAAATACCGTCTATCAGGAAATCACCGGCGGCGAGGAAACCATCGAACTGGGCGGCAAGCGCATGAACGGGCGCGCGTATTGCGCCCGCTTCAACCTGCGCGGCGCGGATCAGCAAAAGAAAGTCGGCCTTCTCTCCGGCGGCGAGCGAAACCGCGTCCACCTCGCCAAGCTGCTGCGCCGCGGCGGCAACCTGCTCCTGCTCGACGAGCCGACCAACGACCTCGATGTCAACACGTTGCGGTCGCTGGAAGAGGCCCTGCTCAATTTCGGCGGCTGCGCAGTGGTGGTCAGCCACGACCGCTGGTTCCTCGACCGTGTCGCGACGCATATCCTCGCCTTCGAGGGCGACAGCCGCGTCGTCTGGTTCGAGGGCACGTATCAGGAATACCATGAGGCGCGGCGCAAGCGCCTCGGCGACGCGGCCGACCGCCCCCAGCGCATCCGCTTCCGCCCCGTGCGCACGAAGGGCTGACAACGCCTCGCCGGCGGCCTACACGATGCGCCTGCGCGAGCGGTGTAGGCCGGGTTATTCGGTCCGCCCCCGGTGTTCAGTCTTCCCCGCTGTCTCGCGCACGGGTAGGGCCGGGCGGCTTGCCCGGCCGCATAGGAAAGATCGTGGATTCACCGCGGAGACGCCGAGAGCGCAGAGGTCGGAAGTCGGTGCGTCAGCGTTGTAGCTCCGGCGCTCTGTCGCCGGAGATATCGGAGGTCGGAACTCGGCGCAGCTTCCGTAAGGCTCAATCCGCCCTCGGCCCGGCCGGCGGCCGGGCCCTACCTCGACCTTTCCCGGAGACGGGTAGGGCCGGGCGGCTCGCCCGGCCGCGTTCGACAGATCGTGGATTCACCGCCGAGACGCCGAGAGCGCAGAGGTCGGAAGTCGGTGCGTCAGCGCTGTAGCTCCGGCGCTCTGTCGCCGGAGCGATCGGAGGTCGGAACTCGGCGCAGCTTCCGTAAGGCTCGATCCGCCCTCGGCCCGACGGCGGCCGGGCCCTACCTCTACCTTTCCCGGAGACGGGTAGGGCCGGGCGGCTCGCCCGGCCGCGTTCGAAAGATCGTGGATTCACCGCAGAGACGCCGAGAG
>CALGXT010000059.1 GCA_937935255.1 uncultured bacterium
CTACGAGCGGCGGGGCCGCTGTTGTCGAGGACGCCGACCGGAAACGACGCCGGCGCGCGCGTGAATAATCCGGCAGCCCGGCGAATCGCCGCGGCGGCCACGCGGCGTGCGAACTCCCCCACCCCGGCGTATCGAGCGCGGGATCGCACATTCCCGGCGCGGGGACTGGAACGCGCGCTCGAGCCTCTCGCCTACGCCGGCCGCGGCTTTGGCAACCGCGCAGCGGCGGAAACGCAGTTGTTTCGTCCGCCACCCAAACGTTCAGGGTTGGCCGCCACCCGCCTTTCCGGACGGCGCGGCGCCGTTCAAAAAAATGTGGGAAGCCGCGCTGCGGCAAACTTGAACGGCTCCGCCTGTTCGCGGCCGCGCATCGCGAGCTTCTCGAGCGCGCAACTCGGCTCTCCATTTTCGGTAGCCTTCCAGCCGCCGCGCCTCGGCGGCGGCGAGGCGGCGGCCCTCCCGCACGGCGATATTGTCCGCGAGGTCGGCCAATTTGATGCGCCGCGCGACCGGGTCGGCGATAAGACGGGCATAATAAGCCTTTTTGCTCTGCCCGGGGCGGCGCGTCAGCAGGTCCACCCAGCCGACCACTTCCTCCGGAAAGCCCGCCGCGCGCAGGTCGTCGAGCGCGATCTCGGAATCCTCGATCACGTCGTGCAGCGCGGCGGCGACGCGCTCGAGCGGGCGATCAAGCCGCAACAGCACGCGCAACGGGTGGAGAATGTAGGGCCCGCCCATACGGTGCTTCTGGCCCGCGTGCGCGCGGAGCGCGATCTCCAGGGCCTTTTCCAAAAGCGCGTCGGCGGCGGAGTCCGATTCCTTTCTCCGTATTCTTTTCATGGCGGCTCCATTCCCGGCGGCGCGCGTCGGCGCATCCGTTCGGCGAGCGGGTTCGATGTTCTTTGGACCGCGGATGGACCCCCATTGAAGGCGCTTCGCTCCCTCGCCTGTTCGTGTCTTTCTCGTCTTTCGCCGTTGCCTTCATCCGCGGCATCCGCGGTTTATTTTCTTTCTCTTCCGGGCATGATAATCTCCCCGCCCATTGCTAAAGATCAACCGCATGCCGACGGAAATCGAGCGAAAATTCCTCGTGCGCGGCGAGGGCTGGCGCGTCCGGGCGCGCGGGCCGACGCTGTTCGAACAGGCTTATCTCTCGGACGATCCCGATTTGATTGTGCGTGTGCGCATCGCGGGCGCCAAGGCCTGGCTGACCCTCAAGGGCCGCAAGCGGGATCGTTCCGCGCCCGAATTCGAATACACGATTCCCCTCCGCGACGCGCGGGAAATGTTGCGGCGATTGCCCGTCGCCGCCCGCTTGCGCAAAAACCGTTGGCGGGTGCGCCATCAGGGCCGGACATGGGAGGTGGACGAGTTTCTCGACCGCCACGCCGGATTGGTGATCGCGGAGATCGAGCTCCGCCGCGCGAGCGAACGCCCCCCGCTGCCCGAGTGGCTCGGCCGCGAAGTCACCGCGGACGGTCGCTATGCAAGCGCCCGTCTGGCGCGGGCGCCGCGGCCGCCGACGGCGCCGAGAAAGTCTCGCTGACCAGCGCGCCGAAGCCGATCCAGCGGAGCGGACGCGCGCCGACAGGATCTCTCGGTTGCGCAAAGAAAATCGCATACGGCCCGATTTCCCGCCGATCCCATTGCCAGCCGGCCCGATCCAGAGCGGCTCGGGTGGAGGCGGCGGCTTCCACCGCCGTCACCAGGGCGATTCGGCCTTCCGGCGCGAGAAAAGGATCGTACGGGGCGTTGCGGTCGTCGAGGTAGGGCTCGGACGTCACCGGCGGCGCATCGGGGCAGGCTTCGCGAATACGGGCCGCCACCCAGCGATCCGCGGCGATCCGATCGGGCGGCTGCGCTTTCAGCGCCGTCAATAAAGGCGAAATCGCTTCCACGAATGCGGGAGGGGCGTCCATGTCTTCGGCTTCAAAGATGAAGAGTTCCGCCAGATGCGCCGTCTGCCGACGATGGGCCTTGAGCCTGAGTCGAAGCCGGTCGGTCCGGATCGGCGGGAACCGGCACTCGCGCCATGGATACACTCCGCCGAAATAGGGCCGATCGCCCACCCACTGGCCCTCCGGCACGGGAGTCGGGGCTCGGATTTCCACCCATTTCCCCTCCTCGGCGTCCCAGGCGCGAAGGCCGGCCTGTTTTACGCCGAATCTCTCCGCGGGGCCGATCCAGCGAAGGCCGCACACCGGCTTCGGCTCGTCCAGCTTCAGTTCGACTTCGCGCTCTTCGTCCGCGCGGAGGAGCAGCGCGGTGCTGAAAACGCGGTCGGAGAGCTCCGGAAGCTCCGCGCCCTCGCGCGCGTCGGCCGCGCGCCACTGCTCCGCGGGAATTTCCCGGCGCCTTCCCCCCGGCGGCTGAAAATCCGCCCAGTACGCCAGACCCGGCGGCGTCGCGACATAACGGGCGCGGCCGCCGGCGAAAGCGAGAAAATCTTTCACCTGCGCGGCGTCGTCGGCCACCGCGACGCGGCGCGCGGATTCCAAGCGTTCCCAGTAGGGCCGATGCCGGCCCTCCGGCATCCAAAAGACGAATTCGTCGCCGAGCGCGACATTGAGCCAGACGCGGAAGCGATTGACGTACATCGCTTCGACGCCGCGTTCGCGCAAATCGCGGGCCAGCTCCGCGGAGGCCCGCCAGGCTTCGCGGTCCCGGCGCGCCCGCGCCATTTGCCGACGGAAGGCCGGAACCTGCGCCGCGAGGAGGAACGCCAGCGCAACGGCGGCCCCCGCGCGAATCCATCCGCCGGCATGAAAGGCCCGATCCGCCGCGAAGCCGAGCGGAATCGAAAATGCCGCGAACGCGGCGAAGAGATATCGCCCGGAGCCACCCTGCCCGCCCAACTGGCCGTAGCGCGTGGAAACGAACAGAACGGCGGCAGCGACAAAATAGATCGTCAGAATCGCCAGGGACGGCGTTTCGCGCGCGCGTCGGCCCCGGGATTCCTGAGCCGACCGTTGGAAGAGCGCCGCCACGAAGACGATCAACGCCGCGGCGGCGATGCCCAGCGCGATCAACGAGACCGCGTTGATCGGGTTTTGCGCCGATGCGGGGCCCCAGGCGGCGGGGAGGGTCTTTGTGAACAAGCGCTGGAGTCCCAGATCGAAGCGCGCCGGCGATACCCGTCGAGCGAGCGTCAGCGATCGGAAATTGTGGCTCACATTCCAAATCCACACCGGCGAACTGCCGAGGAGAAAACCGGCCGCCGCCCAAAGTGTTTTGAATTGGAAGGCTTGCTTCCGTAGAAAGATGAGCCCGGTCGCGGCGGCGGCGGCGAGCGCCGCGGTCGTCAGCGGACTGCACCACCCGCCGAGGCCGCCGCATAGGCCGATGAGAAAAAGTTCGCCCGCGCGAACGCGCCGATGTTCGCGCCAACCTTCGACGGCGATCGCGGTGCGCCAGAGCACGGCCAGATTCAGAAAAACGATGACCGAGTAGCCCAACAACCGCGTGTGGTACTCGAAGAAGCGATCCGGACCGATCGTCAGCCACGCCACCGCGACCGCGGCGGCGCCGGCGCCGGCGATTCGGCGCGCCCACGCGAAAACGACGCCGAGCGCGGCGATCCCGAGCAATGTCGGAACGAGCGGCCAGATCGAGGGCGACTCGCCGAACACGCGGAGGAGACCGGCCGTCAGCCACGATTCGAGCGGCCCCAGGTATTCCTGTCCCCAATAAAACGCCGGGAAATCCGCGCCGGCGGCGATGCTTCGCGCCATCAACGCATAGAGGGCGAAATCCACATTGCGGTCGAAGCGCTGCAGGTACGCGCCCCAGAGGCGGAATGCGATGACCGCGCACAACACGGCCGCCGCCGGCGCTGCGGATCGCCGAATCGTATTGGATGAGGTTTCCATGGGCGGTTTTTCGCCGGGCGCCGACGCCGAGGCCCTCGATACGACGTTCGAGGAGCTTATGTCAATGCCGCGAATGATCGGGAAGCCCGATTTTCGGCGGACCATGGCGGGCAGGGACAGGCACGCGGGAACCGGCGCGAAAGATTGAGGAAGGGCAAGGGACAGAGATTTGCGCCGGTCCGACTGTACCACACTTCGCGAAGTGTGATACACGCGCGGAGGCCGTCCGAAGGTGAACTTCGTATTCTCCGTCCCCATATGCTCCCCGGGGAACGGTAGGGCCCGGCCGCCGGCCGGGCCGCGGGCGGTTCGAGCAAGCTCGAGCCCT
>CALGXT010000060.1 GCA_937935255.1 uncultured bacterium
CGTGGCGCGACGACTCGAAGAGGGCCTCGGGGCGCATATTCTCGAAACAGAGATTCTGCCGGACGAACAAAAACAGTTGGAGGAGCGGTTGCGTCACTACGCCGAGGAACGGCGCGCGGACTTCATCGCGGCGGTGGGCGGCACGGGTTTCGCGCCGCGCGATGTCACGCCGGAAGCCGTGCGCGCCGTCGTCGAGCGCCTCACGCCGGGCTTGGACGAGGCCATGCGCGCGGCATCGCTCCGAAAAACGCCCCACGCCATGCTTTCCCGCTGCGCCTCCGGCATCCGCGGGCGGACGCTGATCGTCAGTCTTCCCGGTTCCGAACGGGGGGCCGTGGAAAACCTCGAAGCGATTCTGCCGGCGCTCGGACATGGGCTGGCGAAACTGCGCGGCGATCCCTCCGACTGCGGGCGGGCGGGACGGGAGGGAGAGACCGCGAATGAACGCCTGGGGCCGCGAATCAGCGCTGAAGAAAGGCGCAGAAGTTGACAAGGCGGTTGCGTGTATCCCATTTTCGGCATCTGCGGCTATAGCGGCGCCGGCAAGACCACGCTGATCGAGGCGGTGTTGCCGCGGCTGACCGCGCGCGGCTGGAAGGCCCTCGTCGTGAAGCAGGACGCGCACGGCCTGACTCTCGACCGGGAAGGCAAGGACACCGATCGCCTCTTCAAGACCGGCGCGGACGTCGTCATTCGCGACGCTCAGCAGGCCTTTCTCCGCGCGCACGATCCGTCGTCCGCCGCGCTCGATCGAATTGTTGCGCGATGGGGAACGGAATATGACCTCATTCTCGTCGAAGGCCATAAATCCACACCGCTGCCCTTCAAGGTGTGGCTGTGCCGCGACGACGATGAACCGCTCCCGCCGGAGGCCCTCGGCATTCGCCGAGTCTTGAAACGAGTCGAAGACCGCGCGGCAGTGTTCCTCGAACTGATCGAGGCGTGGATGGCGGAGGCGTTGCGGACGACGCCCGTTTACGGCGGCATCCTGATCGGAGGCGCGAGCCGCCGGATGGGACGACCCAAGCATCTGATTCGCGAGGGCGGGGCGACTTGGATTGAGCGCGTGGCAACAGCGCTGGAACCTTTCGTGGAGCGCCGGGTGATTCTCGGCGCGGGCCGTATTCCTTCGGCGCTGAAGGGCCTCGCCGTTCTGCCCGATGCGGAAGACGCGGAGGGTCCGCTGCGCGGTCTTCGCGCGGCGATGCGCTGGGCGCCGCGGTCGGGCTGGGTGTTCGCCGCCTGCGATTTACCGGAAATCCGACCTGCCGCGGTGGAGTGGCTCTTATCGCATCGCCGTCCCGGCGTTCGCGCCATTTTGCCGATACTGCCGCGCCGGCGAGATCCCGAGCCGTTGTTCGCCTATTACGACTTCCGTATGGCGTCGGTTTTGGAACGAGCGCGCCGTCCGATGGACGCGGCCGGTGGACCGGGGGTGCTGCACCCGCGAATCCCCGCCGACCTCGCGGACGCGTGGCGCAATGTCAATACGCCGTCGGACCGTTGACTTCGGGGGCTTAGCTGCATGAGCAAGAGAAATGCGCAATTCATTCGCGCGGCGCTCGTGGAAATGGTCCTGGCCCTTCCCGCATTCGCCGGCGCCGGCGAAAAACTCCTCGTCTTTGCCGGCGCGGCGTCGAAACCGCCCGCCGAGGAGGCGGCCCGGCTGTACGAACAGAAGACCGGCGTCCGGGTGGCGCTGGTCTTCGGCGGATCGGGTTATGTGCTTTTCCAGATGAAGCTGGCCCGCCGCGGCGACCTCTATTTCCCCGGTTCGTCCGATTATATGGAGAAGGCGAAACGCGAGGGCGATGTGTTGCCGGAAACCGAAAGGATCGTCGTATATCTTGTCCCCGGATCAACGTGCCAAAGGGCAATCCCCGCGGCATTCGATCGCTGCGGGACCTCACGCGACCGGGCCTGAGGGTCGCCATCGCCAATCCGGAGGGCGTCTGCGTCGGCGCGTATGCGGCGGAGATCATCGAGCGGCAGTTCACGCCAGAGGAGAAAGCGGCCTTCCGGCGCAATCTCGTCAATTACACCGAATCCTGCGAAAAAACGGCCATGGCCATTTCGCTGAACATGGCGGATGCGGTCATCGGTTGGCGCGTCTTCGAGCATTGGGATCCGGATCGCATCGAGACCGTGCCGCTCGCCCCGGCGCAGGTTTCCCGCATCGGCTACATTCCGATCGCGATCTCCCGGTTTTCCACCGACCGCGCCGCCGCGCAACGCTTCATTGATTTTTTGACCGGGCCCGAGGGCCGGGCGATTTTCGCCCGACATCGTTATTTCAGCGCGGTCGAGGACGCCGCCGCATGGCTCGGCGCGGAAAACCGGTGGGCGGCGAGTATGCGGTTCCCGCGGAATGGATCCGAAAGTAGCGAATGACGTTACGCCGCACAACAATCGTCGCCGCGCTGGCGGTGCTGGCGCTCTACGCCGGGCTCCTGCTTTCGCTGGCGTGGTTTCTTGACCTCGAGACGCTGGGATCGACCGTGCGCTCGGAGCGAACGTGATTCTCGGTGCGGCTTTCACTCTGGACAGCCACTTCGGCCGCGCTCCTGGCGTTGCTGCTGGGCGCGCCGGCGGCCTACGCGCTGTCGCGCTATCGCTTTCCCGGACGGGAGATCGCGGACACCCTCCTCGAGTTGCCGATCATCGTCTCGCCGGCGGCCCTCGGCGCGATGCTGCTGATGTTCTTCAATCATCCGCTTGGCGTGTGGATTGAGAACCATATCGCCCGCTTCGTGTTCACCGTCGCCGGTATCGTGCTCGCGCAGTTCGTGACGGTGCTCGGCGTCGCCGTGCGGATGCTGAAAGCCGCCTTCGACGAAGCGCCGGTCGAATTGGAAACCGTCGCGCGGACCTTGGGGGCGACGCCCCGGTACGCCTGGCGGACCGTCACGCTGCCGCTGGAGCGGCGCGGCCTGATTGCGGCCTTTATCCTCGCGTGGGCCAAGGCCTTCGGCGAGTTCGGCGCGACCATCAGGATCGGCGGAACGATGGCGATGCGCACCGAGACGCTGCCGGTGGCGGTCTATCTGCGGCTGGCCGGGGCCGACATCGAGGGCACGGTCGCCCTGATTCTGCTGGTGGTTATCGGCCTTGCAGCGCTCTTCGCGACCCGCAAGCTGCTGGGGACGGCCTTCCGTGCTTGAGATCGAAAAACTCACGGTGGAGGTCGGAGCGTTCCGCCTGCGCGACGTCAGTCTGAAGGTCGCGCGCGGCGAATGCCACGCCGTGCTGGGCCCGTCCGGCGCGGGCAAGAGTACGCTGTTGAAGGCAATTCTGGGCGTGCTTCGACCGCTCGGCGGAAGCCTCCGGATCGCCGGCGACGATGTCGCCGATGCTCCCATCGAGCGCCGCGGTCTGGGTTACGTGCCGCAGAATCTCGGATTGTTTCCCCATCTGACCGTTCGGGACAATCTCGCCTACAGCGCGCGGGCGCGGGGACTGCCTCCGAAGGAGTTTCAGCCCGTGTTGGACGAATTGGTCGCGGCGACCGGCATCGGCGCGCTGTTGGAGCGATATCCGGCCGCGCTGTCCGGTGGCGAGCGTCAGCGGGTGGGGCTCGTGCGGGCGTTGGCCGGCCGGCCGCGCGCGCTGCTGCTGGATGAGCCCTTCGCTTCGCTCAACGAGAGCCTGCGCCGCGAACTCTGGTGGCTGCTGCACGAACTGCAACGCGAACGCGAATTGACCGTGCTGTTGGTCACGCACGATCTGGCCGAAGCGTACTTTTTGGCGGAGCGGGTCGCGGTGCTGTTCGATGGGCGGGTCGTCCAGCAAGGCGAAAAAGCCGAGGTGTACGGCCGACCCGCCGCGCCGGGTGTGGCGGAGTTTTTGGGCGTGGAGACGTTGCAGCCCGGGCGTATTGTCGGCGCGCGCGACGGATTGGCCGTCGTGCAGGTCGGAACGGCCGAGTTGACGGCGTTGGCGGCGTCGGGATGCGCGAACGAGGTGTTGGTCAGCATTCGGGGCGAGGAGGTCGTGCTGGATCGCGGCGGCGGTCCCACGAGCGCGCGAAACGTTCTGGCCGCCCGCGTCGTCACCGTTCGGCCCGGCCGTCCGCTGGTGTGCGTGGAGCTGGATGCCGGATTCCCGCTGGTCGCCTTGGTCGCGCGGCCCGCATGCGAGGAACTCGACCTGCGCCCCGGCGTCGCGGTGACGGCGCGCGTGAAGGCGCCGTCCGTGCGCTTGATTCCCCGCGAGAATTCGGTCGAAGACGCCGGGGCCGCGCCGAGGCCGTCGCCTCCGCGCTGATCGGCGCCGTTGTTGCCCTCGGCGGCGCGTCCGGCGGAGCGATGCTCCGTCTCAAGGATGTTCGCGCCGCGCCGCGAGCATTTTGCCCTGGACTTGAATCCGTTCTGTGATATATTTCGCCACATGACCATTTATAAAAATCAATGTCCCTTGGATGTGCAGCGAGGTTCAGTCGGCCGAGGGCGGGCGGCCGCGGGCTCGGAAGGGGAAATCCGATGACGCGCGGCGACCTCCGAGCGGCGCTCCGCGTGACCAAGGCGTTGGCCGACGCGCAGCGCGTGCGTATTCTGATGATGCTCCAGAAGAGCGAACTGTGCGTCTGCCAGATCGTCGAGGTGCTGGGGCTCGCGCCTTCGACGGTCTCGAAGCATCTTTCCATCCTGGCGGCGGCCGACCTGGTGGTCTCGCGGAAGAAGGGGCGGTGGGCGTATTATCGCCTGCCGGATTCCGCCGCGGGCGCGAGGCCCCAACCGCCGCTCGATTGGCTCGGCAAGGCGCTGAAAGACGATCCGCAGATGCGGGCGGACCGGGAAAAGCTGGCGGCCGTGGTCGCCCGCCGGCCGGAGGATTTATGCCGTGAACAACGAGCAACCGCGTAGGAGGAGACCTGTAAAATGGACGACAAGACGAAAGAACTGATTGCCATCGGCGCCTCCGTGGGCGCGCACTGTCAGCCTTGTTTGAAGTATCATGTCCAAAAAGCCCGTGACATCGGGTTGACCGACGACGAAATCCGCGAGGCCATCGCCGTCGGCCACCGGGTCGAGAAGGGCGCCATGGGCGCG
>CALGXT010000061.1 GCA_937935255.1 uncultured bacterium
GAGGGCGCTGTTCGGAGGCTGACGCGACGGGTGGGAAGGCGGAAACCGAGTTTTTTCGGTCGCATTCTGAAGATTTTTGCTCCTTCCCGCATTCCGACCCCTCGTCTCACCCCTCAAAACAATCCACAGCGCAATCGGCTCGGAAAAACCGAGGCCGCGCGGCGGCGGTTTCCAAGCCTTGGAAAAATTTTTCGCCGTTTTTCCAAGCCTTGGAAAAGCGTCTCGTCCGGCCGCGCCCCCGCCGGGCGGATTCCGGTGGAGCGGAAATCGGCGGCCGGCGGTCGCCGCCACAACGGCCGGGGCAAGCCCGGCGGCCGCGCGGGTCTCTTCCGCGACGGCTTCGCGCCTTCCCGCTGGACGAGCGCTTCGCGCGCGGGCTATTCTCCGACGGAACGGCGAGCGAATCGGAGAACGGCGTCATCGTCACCAGTTTCACAGCGTATTGGCTGGCGGGACAACTCAGCCGCCGTCTGCCGTTGCCGTTCGGGTACTGGCTCGGAATGCGGCTGGCCGATCGTTTTTACGCGCGGGACCGCGCCGGACGCGCCAACGTCGCGTCGAATCTGCACCGCATCTATCAATACCGCGGCGCCCGCGCCGGCGCCGACTTCATCGCGCGCCGGGCGCGCAAGATGTATCAGTATTTTGGAAAATACATGGTGGATTTTTTTCGCTACTCCACGGCGTCGCGCGAGGAAATCGAACGGCGCGTGACGGTGGTGGGGCTGGAGCGTTTCGAGCGGGCCCTGGCGCGCGGCCGCGGCGTTCTGGTGGTCTCCGCGCATCTCGGCAACTGGGAGCTCGGCGGGCTGATGCTCGCCTTGCTCGGCCACCCGATAACGACCGCCTATCGTCCGACGGGCCATCGGCGGCTGGACCGCCTGTTCGAGGCGCAACGCAACGCGCGGGGGCTCCACGCCGTGCCACTCGGCGATGCCGCCCGCGAACTGACCGACACCCTGCGCCGCGGCGGCGTGGCGGCCCTGCTCGGCGACCGGGATTTCTCCCCGCACGTCCATCCCGTCCCTTTTTTCGGACAGACGGCCTCGCTCCCCCGCGGTCCCGCCGTGCTCGCCGCGCGCACGCGCGCCTGCGTGCTGCCGTGCTTTCTCATCCGCGGCGTGGACGATCACTATTTGATGGAATTCGAAAGCCCGATTGACCCGACGGAGGGCGGCGGCGTCGAAACGCTCCAGCGGCGCATCGTCGAGGCGCTCGAACGGACCATCGGGCTGCATCCGTATCAGTGGTTCATTTTCGACGATTTTTGGCGGGCCGGCGGCGCGGCCGGCGAAGGGAGCGGAAACGCATGAGCGAACGCGAAATCGCGACGGCCGCCGAACCGGCGGCGGACGTGTGGGCGGTGATCCCGGCGTATCGCGAGGAGCGCCGCGTCAGGGAGGTCGTCGCCGGCGCGCGCCGGCAGGGCGCGCCCGTGGTTGTGGTGGACGACGGTTCCCCCGACGGCACCGCGGCCGCCGCCGAAGCGGCCGGCGCGATGGTCATTCGCCATGAACAGAACCGCGGCAAAGGCGCCGCGTTGCGAACCGGTTTCGAATACGCGCGGCGCAACGGGGCGCGCGCCGTCATTTGCCTGGACGCCGACGGCCAGCACGATCCGGCGGAAATTCCAAAATTCATTGAGGCCTGGCGGCGGACGGCGATTCCCGTGTTGATCGGAAACCGCATGGCGGACCCCGCGGGGATGCCGCTCGTCCGGCGATGGACGAACCGGTTCATGAGCGCGTTGCTCAGTCGGGAAATGAAGCAATACGTTCCCGACACCCAGTGCGGTTACCGCCTCTTCGCCATCGAAGTGACCCCGTTCATGGCCGGCCGGTCGGTCCGGTTCGACGCGGACTCCGAGGCGCTGCTGCTGCTCGCCGCCCGCGGCGTCCGGATCGGCGCCGTCCGCATTCGGACGATCTATCGCGGCGAGAAAAGCAATATCCGGCCTCTGCGGGACGCGATCCGCTTTTTCCGAATGTTGCGCGACTGGCGGCGGGGGCGGCGCGGATAGCGGAACACTCCCCGGCGAACGCGCGCGGCTTTCGGCCTTACGGTTGCGGGAACTCGATCTTCGCCGCCGAACGCAGCTCGCCGATGTATTGCTCCACGCGCCGCTGGCGTTCCTGGTTCTGCAAAAATTGCGTGATGCGGGGCGCCACTTCCTCGAAGGTCTGCTTGTGCGCCGCCTCGCGCTCCAGCACCTGCAGAATGTGGTATCCGAAGCTCGTCTCGATCACCGGCCCGATCGCGTTGATCTCCTGCGAGAAAGCCGCTTGCTCGAACGGCGGGGTCATTTGTCCGCGGCCGAACACATATTCGCCGCCGCGCTGGACGCTGCCGGGATCCTCGGAATATTCCTTCACCATCGCGGCGAAATCCGCGCCGGCGATCAGTTTTTTGCGAATATCCTCGGCCTTGGCTTTTTTATCCGCGCGCAGGGTCTGGGGATCGGATTCCGGGGCGCGCACCAGGATGTGCCGGGCGCGCACCCGTTCCGGCGCCGTCATTTGCGCCTCATTCTGGGTATAAAACTCGCGCAGCTGCGCCTCGGTCGGGGCCGGCACATTTTCCACCAGCGCGGAGAGGAGCTTCTGCACCCGGAGGTCCCGGCGCAGGTTCTCCTCGAATTCCGCCGCGGTCACGCCCAGCGCCTGGTACAAGGCTTCGATCGCTTGCCCCGGAGGCAGTTGGGATTGGATTTGTTTTCGGACGCCCTCCATCTCTTCGCTGGAAATCTGGATGCCCTTTTGATCGGCGCCCTGCAAGAGCAGATTCCGCACGATCAGGCCTTCGATGGCGCGCTGGGACAATTGTTGGCGGACTTGCGCATGCTGTTCCGGCGGCACCTGCGGGGCCACCTGGGCGAAAGCCCGCTCGACCTCGCGATCCACGTCTTTCTGCCGAATGACCGCCTCATTGACTTTCACCACCACGGCGTCCGGGGATTTGGGCGGCGCGGGCAACTGAAACAAATCCCGCGGCGCCTGAAAGACCGGCGGATTTTGGGCGAGCGCCGCCCCCCCCGCGCACACGAACGCCGCCATCGCCGCCCGAACGCCAGTGACGCTTATCTTCTTCATGACCTTTCT
The DNA here is from genome assembly GCA_937935255.1 of uncultured bacterium. Taxonomy (GTDB): domain Bacteria; phylum Verrucomicrobiota; class Kiritimatiellia; order PWTM01; family PWTM01; genus CALGXT01. The sequence continues at coordinate 3,099 of CALGXT010000061.1, forward strand.
TTCTTTCGGCCTTTCGACCGTCCGGCGCAGGATCATCCCGCGCTTCGGCAGGCTGAATCTCGCACACCGGCCCCCGTCCGTCAATCATGGAGCGTATTGCCGGGCGCCGAGCGCGAAGAGTTTTTGAGGCCTACCGGCGCGCGGCGGCGATCCTCGCCGCCGGGGTGACCCCGGCGGGGTCTTTGCGCTATGCCGGGCGCGCGGCGGCGATAGCGCCCGCCGCGCCTCCGCGGCGCAATGCGCTCCGCTTTCGGCGCTCCGCTCCCGCCCTACCGCGCCTCACAGCCGGTCGAGGATGGCGGCGCCGAAGGTGAATCCGCCGCCGAAGGCGCACAGGCCGATGCGCGCGCCCGACGATTGGCCGGGCAGCACTTCGCGCAGCGCGAGGGGAATCGTGTTCGAGGAGGTGTTGCCGAACCGCTGGATGTGATTGAACATCCGCTCCGGCGGAATCTTGATTTTCTGCCGGATGGCGTCAATGATGCGGGTGTTCGCCTGATGGGGGACGATCATCGAGAGGTCCTCCACGCCGACGCCCGCCTCGGCGCACGCCCGCTCCAGCATTTCGATCATTTTGCGCACCGCGACGCGGAAGACCTGCTGCCCCTCCATTCGCACGCAGTCGCCCGATCCGGGGAACGGCACGTAGAGCACCTCCGGCGGTTCGCCCATCGCGGACAGCACGGGGCGGTGGACGAAGGCGGGGCTTTCGGCGCCCCGGCCCGGCGCTCGGGCGATCAGCGAGGCGGTCGCGGCATCGCCGAACAGGAACAGCGTGCCCGCGTCCGTGCGGTCGAGCACCGGGGAGAGGGTCTCGGCGGTGACCACGAGAATGCGGTGCTCGGGGCGGAGCTTGAGCATATCGTAGGCCGCCTGCAAGGCATACAGGTAACCCGAGCAGGCCGCGTTGATGTCGTAGGCCTGCACCATCGTTTCGCCCTTTTCGGGGCTCAACCGCTCCAGGATGCGGCAGGCGAGCGACGGCGTCATCGAGAGCGGCGTGCCGGTGCTGCAAATCAGCGCGTCCACATCGCCGATCTTCAGATGCTCGCGTTCGAGCAGTTCCCGACAGGCGCGCACGGCCAGCGTCAGCGCGTTCTCGCCCTCGGCGATCCAGAACCGGCGCTCGATGCCGGTGCGTTGAACGACATCCGCGGAATCCCAGTGCGGAAAGGCGTGCAGCATTTCGTCGTTGGTCATTTCGCGCGAGCCCAGCGCGGAGGCGATCGAGGACAGCACCGCGGGCGCGGAGAGATCGGGCGCGGCGGCCTCGCTGGTTTTTCGGCGCGCGCGGGCGCGGCGGCGGCGCAGCACGGGCTTCTCCTCCCGATCCTCGGGCCGCACGCGCACCGTATCCGGATTTGCCGCGCGGAGCCTCGCGATGGGGACGCCGACGCGCGCCTCATCGCCGGGCGCGACCAAAATCGCTTCCACCGTTCCCGCCGCCGGCGCGGCGATCTCGAACGCCGCTTTTTCCGCCTCGACCGAGGCGAAGCGCGCGCCCTCGGCCAGCGTATCGCCGACCTTCGCGTGCAGCTCGACGATGCGCACGGTCTCGTCGGAGGGGCTCGAGCCGATCGCGCGGATCACAACCACCCCCGCTTCGAGGGCTTCGGGCGCCTGCCAGCGCAGCTCCAGATCCAGCATTTCCGCGGCGCGTTCGAGGATCGCTTTCCACGACGGCAGCAGCGCCAGCATGTTCTCGTAGCGGAACGGAAGGTAGGTGTCCGGCGTGGTCACGCGGGCGGCGGCGACCGTCCCGCCGGTCTCCTCGGCGACGGTCGCGAGGATTTCGGCGCCGAGTCCGCAGGTTCGCATGTCTTCGTGCGCGACGATCAGGCGGCCCGTCCGCCGGGCGGAGGCGACGACGGTTTCCCGGTCCCACGGCGAGAGCGTGCGCAGGTCTATGACCTCCGCGGAAACGTCGGCCTGCTCGAGGGCGTCGGCGGCGCGCTCGCAGAGGGCCACGGTGTTGCCCCACCCCACCAGCGTGAGGTCGCGGCCCGCGCGCGCCACGCGCGCCTTGCCGATGGGGACGAACTGCTTCGACACGTCGGGGTCGGCCAAGATGGAACGGTCGTTCAGCAGGTTTTTGGGGTAGAAAAAGATCGAAGGCCGACCCGAGGCGAATGCGGCGTTGAGCAATCCGGCGGCGTCGGGCGCGTTGGAGGGCATGAACACGTCCAGCCCCGGCACATGGGCCATGACCGCTTCGGGGCTTTGCGCATGATAAGGGCCGAGTCCCCGGCGATAGCCGCCGGTGACGGCCAGAAGGATGACCGGGGCCTCCCAGCCGCCGTTCGTGCGCCAGTAGAGGCTGCCCAATTCCGAAAAAATCTGGTTGTAGGCCAGCGGGAAGAAATCGGCGAATTGCAGGAACGCCACCGGACGTTCGCCGGCCAGCGCGCGTCCGATGGCCGCGCCGACGATGGTGGATTCGGACAGCGGCGCGTTGCGCACGCGGCCGGGCGCCTCGGCCGTGAGACCGCGCGTCAAGCCGAAGACATCGCCTTTCGGGTCTTCGATATCCTGGCCGCACAGCGACACGCGCGAATCCTCGCGCAGCTGCCGGCGCAGGGTCTCGCGCATCGCCTCGATCAGCGTGAGCCCCTCGCCGCGGGCGACGGCGCGGCGCTCGGCGGCGGCGGATTCCAGCGCCGGCGGCAGCGGGCGGCGGGCCGGCCCGTTTTTCGGCGCGGGGGCCGCCCGCGCGGCGACCAGCGCCGCGCGCAGTTCCTCCTCCACCGCCGCGTCCACCGCCCGAATACGCTCGTCGGACACGCCCTGTTCTCGCAGGCAGGCCAACATCCGCGCGACCGGGTCGCGGCGGCGCGCGGCGGCGATCTCCTCCGCGGAGCGATAGACCGTCTGATCGTCCGAATTGGAATGGCTGACCAGGCGCTCGACCTGGAAGACCGCGATGCGGGGTCCGCGCCGTTCGCGGATATCGCTCACCAACGCGCCGAATCGCGCGTAGGCGGCGGCCGGGTCCGCGCCGTCCACGCGCTCGATCGGAATTCCGTAAAACTCGGCCGCCTCGCCGTCGGGCCGCGAGTAAAACGTTCGGCCTCGCGTCGGCGTGGACAGGGCGTAGCGGTTATCCTCAATCACAAAGAGCAGGGGGAGCCGCTCGCGCACGGCTTCGGCGACGGCCTCGAGAAACTCGCCCTCCTGCGAACCGCCGTCGCCGATGCCGCACAAGACGAGGGGGCGGCCGGGGCGGTCGCGGACGGCGGCGGCGACGCCGACGGCCTGCAGCGCGTTGTTGCCCACCAGGGTCGGGATGCTCAACAGGCGCAACGCCGGATCGCAGACGAAGCACGGCATCCGGCGGCCCTGGGAATCGGACTCGGCGGTCGCCAGGAGCGCATGCAGATAGCGCGCCGGGGGTAGGCCGCGGGCGAGGATCAGCGCGATATCTCGGTAGTGCGGATGCAGCCAGTCCGCCTCGGTCAGGTGGGGCGCGAGCGCCGCGATCCCCTCGTGGCCGGACGAGGCCAGGTGAAAACTGGCCTCGCCCTGTTGGGCCAGCAACGCTTCCATCTCGTCCAGGCGGCGCGCCGCGCGCATCGCGCGATAGAGCCGCAGCGCCAAATCGGTATCCCAAGGCCTCATGTCTATCCGTTCACCGTCCGTAAAAAAACCGGCCGATCGGCGTTTCTCACCGTCGGGCGCGGCGGACACTGTAAGCGTCCGACGGCCCGCAGGCGAGCGTTTATTGCGTCAGTGCGCCGCGTTATTTCCGTTGCCGCCGGCGCGTTCGCCCAACGCCGCGCCGCCGCGCGCGCGCTCGCCGTGTTCGAGGCTGGAATACAGGTCCGCGCCGTCGGCGGCGTTTTGAATCTTGAAGTCCTCCAGGTGGAGATGTCCGTCCGCCACGAAGGTCAGCCGGCATTGCAGCCGCTGTTCCATGGCGACCAGTTCCGCCTCGTCGAGTTTGCGCATGCGCTCCAGAATCGCCGGATTGATGACGATCCTCAAATCCATGGTTTCGTTCCGCTGGCGATGGCGGCGGGTGACCTCGGCGATGCGGCGCTGAATTTCGACGCTCATCGAGAAGGTGGATTTCACCTTGCCGCGGCCCTCGCAATAGGGGCAGTCCATGAAGATGGACTCGCGGATGCTCTCGGCGGCGCGCTGGCGCGTCATTTCGAGCAGGCCCAGCGGCGAGATCGGCAGGCAGTTGGTCCGCGCCTTGTCGCGCCGCAGGCATTCCTTCATCTTGCGATAGACCGCGTTCTGGTCCTTGCGCGAGTTCATATCAATGAAGTCAATCACGACCAGCCCGCCGACGTTGCGCAATCGGAGCTGCCGGGCGATCTCCTCGGCCGCCTCGAGGTTGACCTGGACGATGGATTCGTCCTGCGTCTTGCCCCCCTTGTGGCGGCCGGTGTTGACGTCCACGGCGACCATGGCCTCGGTTTCGTCGAAGACGATGTAGCCGCCGGAGGGCAGCCAGACTTTGCGCCGCAGCGAATTCTCGAGCTGGCGTTCCACGTCGAAATACTCGAAGATCGGCGCTTCGCCCTCGTAGAGTTTGAGCATGTTGCGCGCGACGCGCGAGATGCGCCCGACCAGCGCGCGGATGCGCTCGTATTCAGCGCGGGAGTCAATTACGATCCGGTCAATCTCCTCGGTCAGCGCGTCGCGCACGACGCGTTCGATCAGGTTGGGTTCCTGGTAGAGCCGCGCGGGGGCGGGCAGCTCGCGGATGCCGGTTTCGATCTGGTTCCAAATGTCCAGCAGCGCGCGCGTGTCGCGCACGAAGGCGGTGCGGCGCGTGCCCAGTCCGGCGGTGCGGACGATCATGCCGATATTGGGCGGCAGCGGCAGCCGCGCCAGCACTTTTTTGAGGCGCTCGCGCTCGGCCTTGTCTTCGATCCGGCGGGACACGCCGCGCAGCGAGGTGCCGGGCAGCATCACGAGGTAGCGCCCCGGAATGCTCAGGTTCGCGGAGACGCGCGGCCCCTTCGTGCCGATCGCGCCTTTGGTCACCTGCACGACGATTTCGGAGCCGACCGGATAGCGCCGCGCGACTTCCGCCGCGAGTTGGCCGCTTTTCTGCCGCGGGCGCGAGCGCTCGACGCCCTCCTCGATCTCCAGCCGCGCGGCATCCTCGGGCAGCATGTCCCAGTAATGAATGAAGGCGTTCTTCTTCTGGCCGATGTCCACGAACGCGGCCTGGAGGCTGTCCTCCAGGTTTTGCACGCGGCCTTTATAGACGCTGCCGACGATCCGTTCGTCGGACGTGCGCTCCACGTAGAAATCGGCCAACTCGCCTTCGTCGAGGATCGCCACGCGCGTCTCGAGGCTTTCGGCGTTGATGATGATCTGCCGCTTCGGCTCCTTTTTTTTGAACAGGCTTTGAATCAGTTTGATCATGGACGGATTTTCCTTTCCTCACTCGACGCGGCGGCGGACGAAGACGCTCTGAATCCATCCGAGCGCCAGCAGCGCCGCCGCCATGAACGAACCGCCATAGCTGACGAGGGGCAATGGAAGCCCCGTCACGGGCGCCAACCCGATCGTCATGGCGATATTGACAAACACATGAACAAAGAGGAGCGCCGTCAGACCCGCCGCCAGCAGACGGCCGAACGGATCCCGCGCGCGGAGCGCGGCGCGCACGCCGCCGGCCAGCACGATCGCGTAGAGCGCCAACAGCGCCAGCGATCCCGCGAAGCCCTTCTCCTCGGCGATCACCGAGAAGATGAAATCGGTCGGCGCGACCGTGCGGGGCAGGAAGCCGAGCACGTTTTGCGTGCCCCGCAGCCAGCCCTTGCCCCACAGACCGCCCGATCCGACGGCGATGCCCGATTGAATCGAGTTCCAACCCGCGCCGAGCGGGTCGCGGCCGGGGTCGAGAAAGACGAGAATCCGGCTGCGCTGGTAATCGCCCAACGCCAACCAGCCGAGCGGCAGCAGCGCGAGGCCGCCGAGCGCGATCGCGCCCAGGGTGCGCGCGGGCACGCCCGCGGCGAGGAGCATGAGCGCGGTCACCGGCAGCAGGGTCGCCGCGCTGCCCAGGTCCGGCTCCGCCGCGATCAGCAGAAACGGCGCGCCGGCCAGCAGCGCGGCGACGATCAGCGTCTCGCGGCTCCGGGGGTCGGTCGCGGGCGCGGCCAGATAGCGCGCCAGGGCGAGAATGGTCGCCAGTTTCGCGAACTCGGAGGGCTGCACGCGCTGGCCGAAGAAATCCAGCCAGCGCCGGGCGCCATACACCTTCACGCCCAGGAAGAGCACGGCGACCAGCGTCGCCAGACCGACCGCGTAGAGTCCATAGGCCTGCGCGCCCACCCGCCGATAATCGGTGAGCGCCGCGGTGAAAAACACCGCGAGACCGACCGCGCACCAGCCGATTTGCCGGCGGTGGAATCCGGTCGAGGGCGCATCCTCGCCGCGCCAGCCCGCGCTGTAAATGAAGGCGACCCCGGCGGCGAGCAAAAGCAGGATCGCCATCATCGCCGGCCAGTCCAGACGCCGCGCGCGTTGCCCTAGGAGACGCCCGTTCATCCGCCCGCCTCCCCGCCCGGCGCCGCGAAAAGCGCTTCCCACACTTCGCGCGCCAGCGGCGCCGCGGTCAATCCGCCGGAGATCGCCTCGTCCACCACGATGGCGAGCGCGTAGCGGGGCCGATCGTAGGGCGCGAAGGAGATGAACCAGCCCCGATGCCGGCGCGCCGTCGGCGGTCCGAATTCGGCCGTGCCGGTCTTGCCCGCCATTTCGACGCCCGCCGCCCGCGCGCGCCGCGCCGTGCCGTTTTCCGCCATCACCGCCCGACGCATGCCCTCGCGCACCGGCGCGAGATGGGCGGATGGCCAGCCGAGGTCGCGCGGCGGTTCCGGCGGCGCCCGCGTGAAGTCCGCCGCGCCGGGCGCGCGCGTTCCAATCAGCAGCCGCGGCCGCACGAGCTTTCCGCCGTTGGCCAGCGCCGCGGCGACGGTCGCCATCTGCAGCGGCGTCGCCGTCAAAGCGCCCTGCCCGATCGCCAGGTTGCAGGTGTCGCCGTCGCGCCAGCCGGCGCGCGCGCGCGCGCGCCCGGCCTCCGCCGGCAGGCGGCCCGCCGCCTCGAAATCCGCGTCCACACCGGTCTTTCGGCCCAGTCCCAGCTCCGCGGCGAACTGGAGAATCGGATCCGGACCGGATTGCAGCGCGGCGCGATAGAACCACACGTTGCAGGAAACGCGGAGGGCGTCGGTCAGATCGAGCGGACCGTGCCCGGCGCGCTCCCAGCAATGGAAGGGACGCCCGCCGACTTCGATCGCGCCGCTGCAGACGAAGCGCGCGCTCGCGGCGACGCCCGCGCGCTGCGCGGCCAGGGCGGTGATCGGCTTGAAGGTGCTGCCGGGCGGGTAGGCGCCGCCGAACGCGCGGTTGAACAGCGGCCGCGCCGGATCGGACGAGAGCGCCGTCCATCGCTCCGCGGAAAGCTGCGGGACGAATTCATTGGGGTCGAAGGACGGCGCGCTGTAGGCCGCCAGCACCTCGCCGGTGTTCGGATCGAGCACGACCCCCGCGCCGCTGTGCCCGCGCAAAGCGCGCGCCAGCGCGCGCTGTGCGGCGGGATCGAGCGAAAGCAAGATGTCCTCGCCCGGACGAGGCGGCCGGCCGCCCAGATCGCCGTGGCGAAAACCGGAGGCGTCCACGCGCACGAGCCGGCCGCCGGGCTCGCCCCGCAGCCGCGCGTCATGGCGCAGCTCGGCGCCGGCGCGTCCGGCGAACTCGGGCAGGTCATAGTCGAACGGCATTTCGGATTCGGGCGCGATCTCGGCGCGGCCGACGTAGCCGACCATGTGCGCCGCGTCCGCGCCGGCGGGATAGACGCGGATCGGTTGCTCGTGCAGCTCGACGCCGGGCAGGTCGGAGGCTTGTTCGGCCCAGCGGGCGACGGCCATCGCGTCGAGATTTCGCCACGCCGTCAACGGCAGCGGGAGCCGCCGCCGGATATGGTTTCGCAACTCCGCCGCGCCGATCTGCCGGGGAACGCCGATGCGCCGTTCCACTTCGGCCAGCGTCGTCTCGACCCGCGCGAGCGTGTTGCTCCACGCGCCGGGCCGGCGCAATTCCTCCAGATAGAGGACGAGGTCGTAGCTCGGGGCGTTGTCGGCGAGCAATCCGCCGCGGCGGTCGTAGATGCGCCCGCGCGGCGCGGGCAGGCGAATGCGGCGGACGCTTTGCCGCGCCAGTTTTTCGCGGTATTCCGTCCCGCGGGCGATCTGGAGCTGCCACAGGCGGGCGGCGAGCGCGAGAAAGCCCAGCGCCATCGCCGCGGCGAAGACGTAGAGCGGCCGCGGATCGGACCGCGAAGATCGGCGCGCGTCAGCCATGCGCGCCGCCTTTCCGGCGCACGCCCGCCATTTCGATCTCCGGACCGGCGCGCGGCTCGGCCAGCCCCAGCGCGAGGTCCGCCCGCGCGGCCCAGTGTCCGACCAGCGGCGTCGCCGCCGCGCCGAGCAGCGCCGCGCTGGCGACGCGAAGCGCGCCCACGCCCGCCGAGGCCCGCGCGAGTCCGGCAACGCCGAGGATCGCCCAAAGACCGAGCGTGGTCGCGGCGGCGGCGAGCGCGCCGAAAACGGCGCGCGCCGGCGCCGCCGCGTGAAAGACCTCGTCGCGATAGCGCCCCGCGATCAGCGCGACGGCGCCGAACAGGAGCGCCGAGCCGCCCAGCGGCGCGCGGCCGAGCGCGTCCTGCACGACGCCCGACAGGATCGCCGCGCCGAGCGCGAAGCCCGGCGCGCGCGTCAACGCATAATGCAGCGCGAGCGCCAGCAGTAGCGGGACGCGCGCCTCGCCGAGCCACGGCGCCGTGGGAACGATCGCCTGCAGCGTTCCGGCCGCCGTGGTTAGAAGAATGAGCGACAGGACATTCATGGCGCGGCCTCCGGCGTCGGCGCCGCCGGCGGTTCGACCACGACGAAGGCGTAGCGCAACCGCCCCAGGTCGGCGCGCGGCGCCACCTCGGCGGTCTGGTGCAGACCCTGCTCGTCCGACATCACGCGCGTCACGTACCCAATGGGCAGGCCCGGCGGAAAAACGCCGCCCAGGCCGGAGGTCACCACTTCATCGCCCGGCTGCACCGGCAGGTGGCGGTGAATGAAATCCAGCCGGCAGAGGGCTGTTCCGTCCGGCCGCACGCCGGTCCCGACCAGCACGCCGAAAGCGTCGGTGCGCGGCAACCGGGCGGAAACGCGGCTGTTGGGATCGGTGATCAGCAGCACATCGCACGTGCGGGCCGTCGTTTCGATCGTGCGCCCGGCGAGCCCCTCGGAGGTGATCACCGCGAGTCCGGGGCGGAGACCTTCCCGCGCGCCCCGGTCGAGCCGCGCGGTCTGCCACCAGCCGGCGGCGTCGCGCGCGATCACCTCGGCCGGCAGCAAGGCTCGCCGTTCGGCGCGGCGGAAACCGAGCTGTTCGCGAAGGGCCGCGTTCTCCGCGTCGAGGGCGGAGAGCTCCGCGACGCGGCGGCGCAGGTGGGCGAGCTCTTCCGCCAGACGGCGGTTCTCGGCGGCCATTCCGCCGATGCCGCGCGCGGTGGCCGCGGTTTCGCGCACGCGCAGCGCCAGGCGCGAGAGGGCGCCGTGCAGGGGCGCGAGGGCCTCGCGCACGCCGCCGCGGAGGCGAAGGGAGACGGCCGGCGGCAGGTTCAGCAGCAGCAGCGCCGCGGCGGCGAGCGCCGCCCAATAATATAAAACCGCGTTCGATCTCACGTCGTGCCGATCCGTCCATTCGTCGGGCGGGCGAAGCGCTGAAGCGGCGAGGCGAGGCGGCGCCCCGATCGCGTCGGGGCGTTTTCATGTCGGCGGCGGACGCGGGGTCAGACCCGATCGGATTGCGCGACCTTGCGGAGGAAGTTCAGTTCGTGCAGGACGACGCCCGTGCCCTCGGCGACGGCGCTCATGGGATCATCCGCCCGATGGACCGGCAGCCCCGTCCGTTCGGAGATCAAACGATCCATGCCGCGCAGCAGCGAGCCGCCGCCGGCGAGCACGAGACCGCGATCCACCAGATCGGCCGCCAGCTCGGGCGGGCAGCGCTCGAGGGTCTGGGCCACCGACTCGCAGATCGTCGTCACCGGCTCGCGGAGGGCCTCGCGCACTTCCTGCGAAGAGATGGTCAGGGTTTTGGGCAAGCCTTTGATGACATCGCAGCCCTTGACTTCCATCTTGGTCTCTTCGCCGGTCGGGCACGCCGAACCCAGCGTGATCTTCACTTCCTCGGCGGTGCGTTCGCCGATCGTCAGGTTATAAACCCGCTTCAGGTACTGGACGATCGCCTCGTCCATCTCGTCGCCGCCGACGCGGACGCTGCGGCTGAGCACGATCCCGGCCAGGGAGATCAGCGCGACTTCCGTCGTGCCGCCCCCGATATCCACGATCATGTTCCCGGCGGGCTCCTGCACCGGCAGGCCCACGCCGATCGCCGCCGCCATCGGTTCCTCGATCAGATATACTTCCCGCGCGCCGGCGTGTTGCGCCGAATCCTTGACCGCGCGTTTTTCCACCTCGGTGATGCCGCTGGGCACGGCCACGATCACGCGCGGCCGGACCAACTGACGGCGACCGTGCACCTTGCGGATGAAATACCGAAGCATGGCCTCGGTGATTTCGAAGTCCGCGATGACGCCGGCCTTCAGCGGCCGGATCGCCCGGATATTGACCGGGGTCCGCCCCAGCATTCGCTTCGCTTCTTCGCCCACGGCCAGCACCCGGTTCGTCTGCGACTGAATCGCCACCACGGAAGGCTCGCGAAGCACAATGCCCCGCTCCTTGACGTACACGAGGGTGTTGGCCGTGCCCAAATCAATGCCGATATCCAACGAAAAAAGGCCCAGTAAATTGCTGAACATAAGATTCTTCCGCGGGCGGAGTTCCGTCGCCGCAGCTATTGTTCGGCATTTGTGAAGCATCCCCCCGCCCGCGTCAAGCGCGAATCGGGGCCGGCGCGACACTGCGAAAGCGAAAGGCCCTGCGTTACCTCGTCACGCTTCGCAGAATTCGAAGAGCGTCCGACGGTAGGCCGCCGGCAGACCGATGTCGAACCGCCGCCCGCGCACGACCACCCCGCTGAAACCTTCCTCGAGCCGCAATCGGTCGAGGCAGGAGGTCAGTTGGAATTCGCCCCGCTCGCGCAAATTGAGCCGGATGCTCTCTTCCAGCAGCCCGAAAATGCGCGGGGTGAGCACATATTGGCCGAACAGCGTCAGCACCCGGTTTTCCTCCAGCCCTTCGACGCGCAAATGCTCTCGCGCATATTCCGCATCGGGCTTTTCGACGAAGTCCGTGATGCTCAGCAGCCCTTCTTCCGCCCAGACGCCCGCCACGCAACCGAAATGCCGCGATTCCTCGACCGGCGTGACCTTGAGCCCCACCACGCTCCGGCCCGTGCGTTCGAAAACATCCGTGAGCTGGCGGCTGCACGGAACGCCGCCCTCGGCGGCGTAGAGGTGATCGCCCAGCAACAGCAGAAACGGCTCGTCGCCCACCCATTCGCGCGCGGCGTACACCGCATGCCCGAACCCCTCCTGCCGCTCCTGCGTCAGAAACCGCACCCGCCGCCCGATCTCGGCGAGGTGGCGCGCGTATTCCTGATCCTCCTGCGACAGCTTGTGGAAGTGCTCGATCGGAATCGGCTCGTGGAAGAACTCCTCGAAGACGGCGCGATCGCCGGGCTGCACGATGATGGCGACTTCCTCGACGCCGGCGGCGAGCGCCTCTTCCACGATCGCCAGAATCGCCGGTATCGCCCGTCCGTCGCGGCCGATCACCGGGAAAAGCTCTTTCTTCACGGCTTTCGTCGCCGGAAAGAGCCGCGTGCCGTAGCCCGCCGCCGGGATGACCGCCTTGCGCAACTTGCGGGCGGGCCGGAGCGTCAACTCCAGTCCGCCCATGCCGAGTTCCGTTTCAAGAATCTCGATCACGCGCCGTTGCGCGGCCTCGTCGCGCACGAGCAACTGCGCCGCGCCGTCGCCCTGCGAGCCGACGCCTTTGCCGCCGAGCACCAACGGGCGCAGCGCGGGATGCGCGAGCGCGCGATGCAACACCGGCGCCGTGAGTTGCGAGGGGCAGACGGGTTGCAGGCGCGCGTCGAACTCCCGCTGCGCCTCGTTCATGAGCGCGCCCAGCCGCTCGGCATCGCCCGCGCGCAGGGCCTCGACCGCGGCGCGCGTGATGCGCGCGCTGATGGGGCCGAGATACTCCTGCGCGGCGCGATGGAGATCGTTTTCGGCGAAGGGATAACACCGGTTCAGTTTGCTCAGGATTTCCTTCGTGTCCTTGTGGGCGCGCAAATCCACGATCACGTAATACAGCGGTCCGCCGACCCGCAGTTCCGTCACGTCGAGCCGGTCGCCGTCGAAGGTCATCAGGATCGGACGGTCGCCGTAGGCGCAGCCCTGATCGAGGCGTCCGCAGCGGGAGGGCGTGGCGGTCTCGCCGGCGTAGGCGTATTCCATTTCGCCGCGCACGGTGAGCTTGAGATCGTAGAGACGGTTGAACGCGCGCGCGACCAGCACGCAAATGGCCGCGCTCGAGGAAAGGCCCTTTTGGACGGGCAGATCCGTTTTGTAATTGTCGATCTCGACGCCGCGCACGCGGTAATGCGTGAGAATCTGAGAGGCTACGCCGGCGGCATAGCTGAAGAAGCCGCCCTCCTCTGCGATCTTCAGCAGCGCCGCGCGTTCCATCGGCGCCTCGAACGGCCCGCGTTTCGCGCCGTCCGGCAGTGTGGTGCGCAGGATCAGCCGATTCGGGTGCGGGCGCGCGTCGGCATGGATTCCCTGATTGGTGCCGACGACGATCGCATAGCCGCGTTCCAGCTCGCCGTTGATCCGCCGATAGCCGCCTGCCCAGTCGGTGTGTTCGCCGAAAAGACAAATCCGCCCCGGCACGAATAATTTCATGGTTCGCCCGATCTTCCGCGCGCCGCCGCGCGCGCCGGTTTCATACCCCCGCGCGCCGTCGCGCGGCAAGCGCGAAGGACAAACCGAGGGGCGACGAGGCCGCGCGGGATGAGCCGCGGTGTCGCGCGATCATCCGGGGGATGATCGGGCCAGGGCCAGAAGGACGCGCGACACCTCATGGGGAGGACAGCCGCAACGAACCTGTTTTCGGGCGTTGCGCTCGATCAATCCGCGCTGTTGAAGCTTCGCGAGATGGCGCTTCAGCGCGGGCGCGGAGATTTTCGTTTGGCGGCGAAGGGCGGCAACGGAAAGCCATTCTTCCGACAACTGCCGAATCAATTCAATGCGGCGGGGGTGGGTGAATGCGGTCAACGCGCGCCGGGCGGAGGAAATGGAAAGGCGGGGACGGGTCATGGCGCGCAGCAATTCCGCGGCGCCGACCACGGCCGGATCCGTTTGCGCGACATAGCGAACCCGGGGGCCGATGCGCCGCGCCGTCAACAGTCCGCGGGCGCCCAGCGCGCGCAGATATTGGCTCGCGACCGGCATCGGCAAGCGGGCGCGGCGCGCCGCTTCGCCGACCGTCAGACCGTCGGGCGAGGCGGCCACATCGCGCAACAGGCGCAACCGCTTCGGATTCGCCAGAACTCTGCAACTTCTCCATAACGTCGGGGTCATCATAGGCTCACACTTTGCAAAGTGTGAGCCTATGCGTCAAGCCCCAACAGCCGGTAAGCGCAGTCCGAAATTCGGAGAAAAACGGCCGAGGAGGGATGAGGTCTATCCCGAGGGCGCTGTTCGGCGGCTGAAGCGACGGTTGGGAAGGCGGAAACCGAGTTTTTTCGGGCGCATTCTGAAGATTTTTGCTCCTTCCCGCATTCCGACCCCTCGTCTCACCCCTCAAAACAATCCACAGCGCAATCGGC
>CALGXT010000062.1 GCA_937935255.1 uncultured bacterium
TTCGAAATGGCGTTCGTTCGCGATTATACGCCTTCCCCCGCGCTGCTCGTCGCCTCCCCTCCCGCCTCCGGGCGGCTTTCCGCCGATCTCTTTTCCGCTCCACTGGTTCTCGAGGTCACCGACCCCTATCTGCCCCGGCGCGTGGCCGATGATAGCGGGATCATACCCGCGGGACACACCTGGCCGGGCGGGCCTGACAGCGTGTGGGCGTTTCGCGAAACCGCCGCTTTGCCGACGGCGACGCCCCGCGCGGCCGGCGGGGGCGCGTTTTTGCGTCAGACGACCCATCGGGTGGATTACCTGGTGATCGCGCCGAAGCTCTTCGAGGGGCCGGCGGCGGCGCTGGCGGCGCGCCGGCAGTCCCAGGGGTTGCGAACGCTCGTGGCCTTCTATGAGGACATTTGCGATCAGTTCGCCGCCGGTTTGCAGACCCCGGACGCCATAGAGGCCTTTCTAAAATATGCGCAACAGCATTGGGCGGCGCCGCCGTGGATGGCGGTGTTGTGCGGGCGCAGCGATTATCAGTACCTCTATCCCGGCGCCACAGGGCCGGAGCGGCTGCCCGCATCCCTGGCGGCGACCACCGGCGGCTTGCGGCCGGCCGACGGCATTTTCGCCGATACGCTCGGCGATGACGGGGTGCCCGATATCGCGGTGGGACGAATCCCCGCGCGCACCATCGCGGAGCTCGAAGCCTACCTCAGCAAAGTGATCGCGTACGAAGAAGACGGCGAGCGCCCCAACCATGGAGTTGCGGTCTTCGTTTCTGATTTGTACGACCCCTCCGCGGGCGATTTCAAGACGACGAACTTAAATATCGCCGCCGAAACGGCGCGGCGTTATTCCATCGAACACTTACACCGCGACGGCCTCGCCACCGGCGACATGCGCTCCGGCGCATTGAACGCGTTTTCCCGCGGCGTGGGCTTGATTCACTATACGGGACACGGCAATTCCAGCCTGATCGCCGACAGCGCGCCGCCGGGGCGCGTTTATCTGCAGACGAGCGATTTCAACTCGATGACCAATGCGCCCGTCCCGGTGTTCTTCGCGTTGACCTGTCTCTTGGGTCGTTTCGATGACCCCACGCGAGTCTATTTCAGCGAGGCGGCGACCCTGCGCGCCGTCGGCGGGGCGATGGCAGTTTACGCTCCTTCGGGCCTTTCATGGAATTATTTCGCCGAGCAGCTCGGCAAGGAGATTCATCGTATTCACGCGACCGAAGGCGCGAACACGCTGGGGCCCCTGATTTTGCGCGCGCGCCGAAACCTCGGCGGGGGCGTCTATTCCGAGCGGTTCCGCGTGTATAACTTGATCGGCGATCCTGCCTTGAAGCTGCGCGGCGGGGCGGGCGGGTCTCCTCCGTTCTGGGCGCGCCGCTTCGAGCAGTGGCGTCGGGAACGTTTTTCGCCCGCGGAACTGGCCAGCGAAACCGTGAGCGGGCCGGAGGCGACGGCGCCGGGGCGCGCCTGGACGAATTTTGAGGAATACGCTCACGGCGGGGAGACGCCGGGATTGCGTTTCGGGCCGGAGTCTTCCGCCGAACACCGCTGTACCGTCGTCTGGACGGAACGCGGGAACCCCGAGGACATCGAGTATCGTTTGTGGGTCACGGATGATCTTCGGCGCGACTGGTCGCCGGCGCCGCCGGAAACGGTTTTCACGCGGGAAATCCAGCCCGACACCGGTTTGGTCCGCGCGATGGCGGTCCTTCCGTTCGACGGCCGGCGCCTGTTTGTCAAACTGGAAGCGCTGCCGAAATGAATTCATCCGGGGCGGCGAACTGAGAGGATGCTTATGGACCGGCGATATCGGATGCGGGGGCGGGTGGTTTTGCGCCACGTGGGGAACGAAGTCCTGCTGGTGCCGGTCTCCGGGCCGAACGCCGCCTCCCGCGTGTTTCCGCTGAACGCGACGGCGCGAACGATATGGGAATGCCTCGCCGCGGGCGGAACGATCTCCGAAACCGTGCGACGACTGGTCGAGGACTATCGAGTGGACGCGGAAACGGCGCGGCAAGACGCCGCCGAGTGCGCCCGTGTGTTTGTGGACCACGAGCTGTTGGAGGAAATTTCAGAGTGACCGAGCGGGCGCGTCTCCGGGACGATGTGGGTTGGTGGACGCGCTTGCGCGCGGAGGCCTACCGCCGCCGTACCCCCTTGTTCGCCAGCCTCGAACTGACGCGGCGGTGCAACCTGCGTTGTCGGCATTGTTATTTGGGAAACCAATCGGAGCAGCATCGCCGAGCAGGGCTGGAACGGGATACGGCATCCGTACTGCGCTCGCTCGACGAGTGGGCGGACGCCGGGGTGCTCAGCCTGCTGATCACCGGCGGCGATCCCATGATTCGTTCGGATTTCCCCGACGTGTACCGCCACGCCGCCGAGCTCGGCATGTTTATCATCGTTTTTTGCGACGGAATCCTCGTGAATGACCGTATCATCGAGGTGTTTCGCGAATATCCGCCTCGCAAAGTCGAGATCAGCATCTATGGCGCGACGGCGGAGACCTATGAGCGTGTGACGCGAGCGCCGGGTTCCCATGCGCGCGCCTGGGCGGGCATCCGCCGGCTCCTGGATAACGGCGTCCGCGTCGCATTGAAAACCATGCTGTTGACGTTGAACGCGCGGGAGTTGGACGCGATGGCCGCGCAAGCGCGGGCGGCGGGTTGCGCGTTCCGCTACGACGCGGCGGTGTTTCCTTGTCTGGGCGACGCTTCGACCGGTCCGCTCGACTATCGCCTCGCGCCGGAGGCGGTTGTGGAACAGGATTTCGCCACCGAAGAGCGCCGCCGAAAATGGATCCATGCCGTCCGAAACGCGAGCCAAAGACCCGAAACGGAATCGCTTTACCCTTGTTGCGCCGGCGCGACGATGTTTCACGCCGACGCCGAAGGAAATATTTATCCTTGTCTGATGGCCGGCCGCTATCGTTATACTATGGGTGGACGCCGCTTTGAAGAAGTTTGGCGAACGGATTTGGCTGAAATTCGCCATAAAAAACGCACCGTTTCGGATACCAGTTTCACGGGCGGCCTGCGGGGCGTGTGCTCGCATTGTCCGGCGTTCAACGATCTGGAAACCGGCGACGAGCAGCGAGAGTCCGAATATATGAAACGAATCGCCGCCTTGCGCTTTGCGGCGGTCTCGGCCTTGGAAAAAGAAGGGAACTGCGATGACGAAAGCACAGCCCACCCCGGAAATCCCCCCGGATGACGCCGATGCGCGACGGCCGTACGATCCGCCCCTTGTAAGGCGGGTGGATCTGGCGATCGAAGAGACGTTATCCTCCGGATGCAAATTATCCGGCGCCTGCGACGCGCCGCCCGATCCTGATTCCGAAGCCGGGTCGTGATGCGGGAGCGCGCCGTTCTACGCGTCGGACCGGTTCGATGGCTGATCGAGGGTCCGGAGGGAACGTCGCGGGCCTATGCCGGATGGCCGTACCAAAGTTTTGCGCTCCCCGAAGAATTTCGCGACCCGGCGTCGGAGACTGAAATACGGATCCGGACAACCGTCGAGGAGGTCCCGGTTTCAGTCCCGGACGCCCCGCCTCTTTTCGCGGCCGGAAGCCATTGGGCCGCGTGGCGGGAGTCTCAGGGGTGGCTGTTTTGCGCGGGTTGGCGGGGACGCTCGACGGCGCGCGCGGCATGCCGGGTGAATGCGGAGTACACGCGGGCCGCGGTGTTCGTCGAACCCCGCGCCTCCGCGCCCCCGTTTCGCTTTCCGCTCGATCAGATCGTCTTCTGGGGCGCGCTGGCCCGGCGCGGGGGCTTATTGCTGCATGCGGCCGGCGTTCTGCTGAAAGGCGATGGAATCGCCCTTGCGGGCCGCAGCGGCGCCGGCAAATCCACGTTGTCGAGTCTGTGCGCCGCCGCCGGGTGGCGTATCCTCAACGACGATCGCGTCGCCGTGTACCCGGAAAACGGCCGCTGGCGGATCGCGGGCACCCCGTGGCATGGCTCCGGCCGTTTCGCCGAACACCTCGACGCGCCCTTGAACGCCGTGTGCGCCCTCCATCAGGATCGGGCGAATCACGCCGAGGCAATGGATCGCCCGTCGGCGATTGACGCCTTATTGCCCATCGCCTCCATCCCCTGGTTTGACGAGACCTCGGCCGATTTCGCCTTGCGGGCGTTGAACCGGCTGGCCGCGGAAATCCCCGTTTTTCGATTTCGTTTCACGAAGACTCCCGCGGCAGTCGAAGCGCTTTGCGCCAATTGTTTCCACTGACCGGGGCCCGTCCGACCGCCGCTCGGCGACTCGCCGCCGTCAAGTTTTGGCCGGTCTCCCGCGCGCCGCGTTGCGCAGCGCCCACGCCAGGCGGCGGAGCGGACGCGACCAAAACAGCGTCATGCCGAGCAGGCGAGCAACCCGACAGTCCAACCGCAAAACCCGGGCGTCCCGCTCTCGCGCCGCGGCCCGGCCCAACACATCTTTGGGATCGGCGAGTTCCTGGCGCCACAAGTCCGCGTCCCCCGCAAAAAACAGCCGCCCCTCCGCGGCGCGCCCCACCAGACGATGGAGACTCAGCCGCCCATGCTGCCGAAAGAGCGCGATATCGCCCTGCTTCAGTTCCTCCGCGCGCGAGGGGACGATTTGAACGCGGTCTCCATCGCGCAGTGTGGGGCGCATGCTGGGGCCGAACACCGTAAGGCACACCGGATGCTCGTTTCGGAGCAGATCTTCGGCGATCTTCTCAATATCTAAATAATTCAAAGACAACGCCTTTTTTTTGTCGAATGAATCATTATCGCTGGCTTTGGCGCAACAAGATGGTAATTTATGAAGCTGAGCGTCGAATTCCTGAAGGTAGGCTCATCATGAAAAATACAGCCGCTGGGTCAAGTTTGTTTGCGTTCGCGATAGTCTGCCTGATGGCCGCCCCTTTGGAAACACTTGCTTTGCCGCCGGCCGGAACGGTGGTCGTGGCGGGGCGGACGGGATCGGCGAAGGCGCGTTATCCAATCGGACCGATCCACGAGGGCCGATTTGACACGCGCGATCTCAAGCGGGGCGACGCCGTCGGGGAGCAATCCCAGGTGCTGACCGGCCGGGACGGGCACTTGTGCCTGGTCATTTCGCCGGGAGCATTGGCGCAGGTGGCTCCCAATACGCAGATTCACGTCGCGCGCCTGCAACACACGGCGCCGGGTCTGCCTCAGCGCGAAGAAGATTTGGTCCGTTTCGTCGCATTGGATATCAATGGCGGCGGTATCTATCTTGACGGCGGCGTTCCGACCCCCACGCTGAATATCACCGTAAGAACGCCGGTTGGCGCGGTAGAGGCCCACGGCGGCGTAGTGAGTCTGGTATATCTCGGCGAAAACGAGGGATGGAGCGTGCTGTGCGACAAAAACGAGGTCACGCTCACGCCGGCGGCGGGCGAACCGTTGGTGTTGAAACCGGGCGCCGCGGCCGTGCTTCGGCGAAACGGCGCGGAGGAGGATGCGGCGCTTACGCACGTTCCGCGGCATCGCTTTGAATTCTGTCGAGGCTTCTTTCGAGATCTGGAGGCCTTCCGCCACATCGCGCTGGGCTTTGATCTCGGCGCCGTTGCGCGATATCTCGGCGTGGAGGCCAGTTCGATTTTTCTCGATTCGCAGGGTCTGGTCGCGGATGTGAGCCCCTCGTTCCGCTCCACCGTCGCTTCCCGTTCGGATCAGCGGATTCCGCCCCCATCGGGCGGTCCGGATTCGCGGCGATGGTCGGAAGAGCGGATTTGGGCGTGGTGGCGTGAAATCGGCGTGGTCAGGGGCGTCAACTATGTGCCGCGCACGTGCGTCAACTCCGTCGAAATGTGGATGAAAGAGACGTTCGACGAGAAAACGATGGATGAGGAACTGGGGTGGGCGCGCGGCGCGGGCTACACATCGGTTCGCGTGCCGCTGCAAGAGCGCGTCTATCTCGAGGATCCCGATGGATTTCTCGACCGTTTGGATCGGTTTCTGGAGATCGCGGCGCGGCACGGGCTGCGCGTCGTTCCGGTCCTGTTCGACGATCTTAATCGCGCCGGGGAGGAGCCGAACATCGGCCCGCAACCCGACCCGGTTCCCGGCGTCCACAACGGGCGTTGGGTGCCGAGTCCCGGCCCCACGAAAGTCACGCAGTTCGCCTCGTGGCCGGAATTGGAGCGATATGTCCGCGGCGTGCTGCGCCGCTTCAAAAACGATCGCCGAGTCCTGTTCTGGGATCTCTACAACACCGCGGGCAACGACGGTTTGTGGGATCGGACGCTGCCGTTGTTGGAAAAAACATTCGATTGGGCGAGAGATGTGAATCCCAGCCAGCCGCTCGCGGTGCCGGCCTGGCGCGAGTTGGGCAGCCCGATGTCGGTGCGAAAACTCGAGCGGTCGGATTTGATCACTTTTCATAGTTTCGAGAACGCGGAGATTCTGAAGGCGCAGATTCTCACGCTGCGCCGATTCAACC
The DNA here is from genome assembly GCA_937935255.1 of uncultured bacterium. Classification (GTDB taxonomy): domain Bacteria; phylum Verrucomicrobiota; class Kiritimatiellia; order PWTM01; family PWTM01; genus CALGXT01. The sequence continues at coordinate 6,432 of CALGXT010000062.1, forward strand.
GCCCGATCGTGCTATCCGACTGGCTGATGCGCCAGCGGCAAAGCCGTTTTGAAACGATCCTCCCCGTCTGCTCCGCGTTTGGCGTCGGCTGGTTCAACCGAGGACTGGTGAAGGGGCGCACGCAAACCTGGATCCAGGATCAGCCCTTCCGAAGCCCGGACGAGCCGGAGGTTTGGCAGCACGACGTGCTGAAGCCGGACGGGTCGCCGTACGACGAACAAGAAGTGGAGCGCATTCGCGCTTTTCGATATACGGAAAGTTGAGCGCAAATGACTATTCTCAAAGAATTGGGGAAGGCGGCGCGGTCGGTCGGCTTCAAAGACGCGGCTCAAGGCGGCGGCATCATCGTTCGCCGAGGCAAGGGCCCGCGCGCGGCGACCTTTTTGTTCGGGTTGGCTTCCGCCCTGTTTTTTTCGGTGAACGGATCTCGGGCGACCACGGATGCGTATACGGGCAGTTTCTTCACGCGCGGATCCTACACGGGGCACTATCTCGAATCCGGCGATCCGATTTATGACCCGTTGTACGTTCCGCTCGACCGTTGGTCGCTGGTTCCTCGGGTGACGGTGGTTGCGACGCGGGAGGATAATTTGTTCCTGAGCGCCCGCAAGACCCGGGGCGTCTCGGTGCAGGTGGTTCCGGGCGCGGTGCTGATTTGGGGACGCCCGGAGGCGAATCATCTGTTCGCCGATTTCGGAGCGATTATCCCCGTCTATGACAGCAGCGATCAACTGGACGATCGCCCGAGTTATCTTTTTACGCTGGGCGGCGTCGTGCAGACCGTCAAGAGCCAGGTCGCGTTGCAGGCGGGCTATCGGCGGCTGGAAAACTCCGATACGCTGGTCGGCGCGCGCATCGTGAAGCAGGACTACATCGCCAATCTCACCCTGGATCACCACGTTTCCGCGAAATCGAGCGTGGGGCTGCACGGCGGCATCGAGCAGCACGATTTCGAGTCCGCGCAATATGTGGATTATCAGCGGCTCTATGGCGCGGCGCGGTTGTACAAAAAACTGACCGCCATGAGCGAAGGGTTTTTCCAGGCGGGGTTGGGGCGCGATGACCTGGACACCGGCCCCGGCAATTACGGCGACGCGACGTTTTACGATTTTTCGCTCGGCATTCGGGGAAAGCCTTCGCCCAAAACCAGCGCGACGGGCCGCGTCGGCTATCAATGGCGGACCTTCGAGGATGACGGGCTGGAGGATATCGAGCACTGGATCGCGTCGCTCGGCGCGGAGACCAACCCGTTCGGCTTCACCACCTTTTCTACGGAGCTCTTCGCGGATATTCGCCCGGCCGTCAACGCGGCGGGCAGCTCCACCATTGACCAGCGCTGGACCGTGAGCGCCTCGCGGCGGCTGTTCGTGGATCGTTTGCGCGGCGCGGCCTCGTTGTTTCTGGGGCGCGTGGATTATCGTTCGCCCAACGCCGAACCCCGTTTGGACGGGGCCGACCCTGTGCTCATCTACGACCGTCGGCGGGACGAGTATTGGGGCTACACGCTGGGATTGGACTGGTGGCCGCGGCAGAATATTTCGATGGGGTTGAACTATTCGTACGTGGACAATCGGGCGGCCCGGAACGCCGACGAAGCCATACAGCGGGAAAGCGCTTATGACTCCGGGCGCTGGATGTTGCGGGTCAGTTGGAACTATTGAGTGTTTTTTGTTTGTGATCCGTCAGCGGGTAGATCGTGGGGCGTTGTTCGGCCCCACCGGCGGCCGCCGGTGGGGTTGGTCGTTTTTTTGCGGGAAAGGCGGGGCGGCCTTGTTGTGCGCAGCCCTGTTCGGGTGCGCGACTCCGTCTCCCCCTCCGGCGCCGGCCTCGAAAGCGCCGGGCATCGTCCTGCGGCCGGTGACCCATCGGGCGAGCGATTTGGGCGCACCGCGCGGCGTTCCGATAACGGTGGCGCCCCAAGAGGCTTCGCCGCCGCCAAAGGGCGGGGGCGCGGTGCCGGAGAATCCCGCGCCGTCCTCCGGGGCGCCCGCGGCCTCCGGCGCGCCCGCGCGTCAGGGCCATATTCTGCAACCGGGCGATGTGATTCTCCTGGAGGTTTTTCGCGAGCCGGAGCTTTCCGGGCGATTCAAGCTGACGCCCGACGGCGCCATCCAACATCAGTTGTTGGGTGTTGTCCCCTTGCGGGGGATGACGCCGGACGAGGCCGAGGCGCTGTTGCGCCAGCGCCTCGCGGAAAAGTACCTGGTCAATCCCCGCGTCATTCTCAAGTTGGAGAGCACGACGGCCACGCAGATTCTGCTCATCGGCGAAGTCAAGACCCCCGGGATTCTTTCCGTGCCTTACGGAGAGCGCATCACGTTGCTGGAGGCGATCGCCCGCGCCGGCGGCTTTACCCCCAAAGCCAGCCCGAACCGCGTGACGGTGGTGCGCACCGCGAACGGAAAACAGGAGACTTTGCGGGTTCGAGTGTCTGACGTTCTGGCCGGGCGCCCCGGCCATCGTGACATTCCCCTGGAACCCAACGACGTCGTCACAGTGCCGGAGGTGTGGTTTTAGCCATGTCGGTCTCCGCTCCTTTCATCGCCCCGGGCGGCGCTCCTCCGATCGCGCCCGCCTTCAACTGGCGCGACGCCGCCAACGTCGTGATCGAGCGGTTGTGGATCGGCCTTTTTGTCGCCGTCGCCGTTTTCGTGTATTACTGGCTGGATGCCCGGCGGCAAACGCCGATGTATCGCAGCACGGCGCAGTTGATGGTGGAGGCGCAGATTCCGATGGTGTTCGGCGCTCAAGAAGCGCTAACGGTCAGCGCGCGCAACCTGGAGTACTACAACACGCACCTCAAGGCGCTGCACAGCCGTCGGATGATGGAGCACGCGATCGCCGCGGCGGGGTTGGCGGAGCGGCCGGCGTTTCTGCCCGGCGCGCCGCCCGGACCCGCGCAGGCCGAAGCGGCCCTGCGGTTCGTGTCCATCACGCCCGTGGAACGGAGCCGGCTCATCAACGTCACGGTCGAACATCCTGATCCGGTCATCGCGGCCGACCTGGCCAATGCCCTCGCGCGGGCTTATATCCAGATGGATCTGGATACGCGGATGAACGCTTCGATCAAGGCGGTGGAGTGGCTTCGCGCTCGAGCCGACGAATATCGGGAGAAGCTCGAGGCCGGCTTGCTGGAGCTGCAAAAGTATCGGGAAAGCACCCAGTCGGTCTCCCTGGAGGATGACCAGAACATCGTCATCGCGAACTTGAAAGCCTTGAACTCGGCCATGACCGACGCGCAGAAGCAACGCATCGAGGCGGAGACGTATTGGACGCGGATTCACGGCCGGCTGGAGGCGGGCGCCGGCCTCTTGGGAATCGCGGCGGAATTGGACGACCCCGGCGCGCGGGAGGCCCTGCGCCGGTGGCGGGAGCAAGAGGCTCGCCTCTCGGCCCTGCAACTGCGATACCTGCCGGACCATCCGGATTATCAGGCCGCGAAAGAAGAAGAGGCCAACCTGCGGAAGCAATTCGAACAGGCGGCGCTTCGCGCCGTGGAGGCGGCGCGCGGCCGTTTCGAATTCGCGGTCGAACGCGAGGCCAGTCTGCGCGCGGCCTTGAAAGATCAGGAGCAGGCGGCGTTCGATCTCGACCGGAAGCTGGTCCGTTACAACGATCTCAAACGCAATGTGGAGGCGGAACAGCAGGTGTATCAGGCGCTGTTGAATCGAATGAAGGAAGCCTCCCTCGCCGGCACGCTGCCGGTGGAGATGGTTCGCCTGGTGGAGGAGGCAGTGCCGGCGCGCGCGCCGTTCCGCCCCAACCTTCGCAGTTCGCTGGTGCGCGGCGGCGGGTTGGGCCTCATCCTGGGGTTCGCCGCCATTTTCGCTGTGCATTACGCAGACCGAAGAATCCGTCGCGCGGAGGAGGTCGAACGGCAGTTGCAGTTGCCCGTGCTGGGCTCGCTGCCGTTGATCCTATCGCGGGTCGCCGGCCAGCGGGGACAAATCGTCCATCTCAAGGATTCCGGGGAGGATGCGGAGGCATTTCGCACGCTGCGCGCCCGGCTGATGATGGAGTCGGCGGTTCGCCAGGGCAAATGCCTGCTGGTGTCCAGTTCCCACGCGGGCGAGGGTAAATCGCTGGTGGCCTCGAATCTGGCCATCGCTTTCGCGCAGGATGGACAACGAACGCTGCTCATCGGCGCAGATTTGCGGCGCCCCACGTTGCAGGAGATCTATGATATCAAAGAAGAGGCGGGGTTGGCCGAGGCGCTGCTGTCCGACCGCGATTGGAAGGAGTTCATACGGCCCGCGCCTGCGGCCGGTTTGGATCTCTGTGTGTCCGCAAAAACGCCGAAGCGGCCGTCGGAGTTGCTGGGGCGGCGGCGCATGAGCGAGTTCCTCCGGTGGGCGCGGGGGGCCTACGACCGAATCGTGATGGATGCGCCCCCGATGCACGGCGTAAGCGATACCCTGATATTGCTGCAACAGGCGGATGCGGTTCTCCTGGTGATTCGCTACGGTGTCACGCATAGTTTGAGCGCCCGTCAGGCGCTCACGCGCATCAAAGCGGGCGGCACGCCCTGCGTGGGCGTGGCGTTGAATGGCGTGAGTTCACGCGGTTTCGATCGCTACTACGCCTACCGGCGATACAGAAGCTACTACACTTCGACAAATGATCATCCGGAGAAAGCCCCCGCCGACGCCGCGCACAACCCATGAGGCGTTCCCTTTTTCCGGCGATATGGATTGCGGGTCTGATCGGCGCGGCGGTGTTGGACGCCGGGAACCCCGGCGCGGTCTCTTACCGATGGATTCCGATCGCGGCCTTGGCGGGCGCCGTCGCCACCGCCGTTTGGGCGGGATCCGAACAGGGACGGCGCCGCCTCGAACGCGCGCTGTGGGCTTTGGGCCCCGCATTGGCGCTGCTGGCTGTTTATACGATGAACCCCACGCATCGGTTCGATCCGAACTATCGGGCGCTGCTTCCCATACCGCATCTGCGCGGGCTGCCCGGCGCGGCGTTCGCGCCGGGCGCGCGCCGGGCGTTCGGCGCGGCGCTCGCGGCCGCGGCCGTGTTCGCCTTGGGGCGCGCGCTGGAGCGCCGCGACGCCCGGCGGACCGTTTGCGGTCTGGCGATTTTGGGCGGTATCGTCGGATTGGCGGCGCTTCACCAGCGTTTGCTCCAACGAGCCTTTCCCGTGTTCGAATTCACCGGTCCTTTTGTCAGCCGCAATCACTTCGCCGCCTTCGCCAATCTGCTCATCCCGCTTGCGCTGGCCGCCGGCCGCCGCGCCCAGCTCGAAGCCGACCGCGCGGCGGCGCCGTCAAGCCCCGCGCCGCTCTACTACCTCGCCGCGGCGCTGCTCGGCGCGGCCGTCGCCTTGACCGGCGCACGCGCCGGCCTGCTGCTGTTGATCGCTTCCCTCATCGCCTGGACGTGGGTGGAATTCCGGCTGGAGCGCGCCTATGGACACTGGCGCCCTTCGCGTTGGAGACTGGGCGCCCTCCCACTGACGGCGGGGGGGGCGATCGTTTTGACGGCCGCCGCCGCGTTCGGCCGGGGTCTGCCGCGCCGGCTGGTCTTCGCGGAAGAGGAATGGATGTTTCGTTGGAATGTTCTGCGGGACACACTGGCGATCTGGCGCGATCATCCGTGGTGGGGCACGGGACCCGGCACATTTTCCGCGGTCTTTCCGTTCTATCAATCCGAGGCATTGATCGGGAAGAAGTTCCTCCACGCGCATTGCGAGCCGCTGCAATGGCTTTCGGAATTGGGCGCGCTGGGTTTGATTTGGATTCTCGCAGGTCTCGGGGTCGCTGTCCGATTGGCCGTCCGGGATCGCGCGGCAGCCGCGGAAAGCCCGCCTTTGGCGCGGGAGATCGAGGCGCCGGCGTGCGCCATCGCCCTCGCCACAGCCGTTCTGCACGGATTGGTGGATTTCCCATTCCGCGCGCCCGCGATCGCGCTGCTGGCCGCGTTTTGCGCCAGCCGGATATTCGCCCCGCAAGCGCGGCTCAGCGAAGGGGCGGCCGGAGGATAGCCCGGTCGTCGCGCGAATCCGCATCGTCTTTTTATTGCCGTCCGCTACAATTCCTTGCCGCCGATGGATACGAAACGCGATAAGAACCGTTCCCCAACCGCCGATTCCCCGGAGCCGTGGGACCTCGTCATCCGGCCCCGCTCCGGTTGGTTCGAGACCCACCTGGCGGACCTCTGGCGCTATCGGGACCTGGTGGCAATGCTGGTGCGGCGCGATTTCGTCTCGGAGTTCAAACAGACGATCCTGGGGCCCGCCTGGTTCGTCATCCAGCCCTTGCTGACCACGATCGTTTTCACCGTAATCTTCGGCAATCTCGCCAACCTGGGCACCGATCGTCTGCCCAAGGTTTTGTTCTATCTCAGCGGCAACGTGGTCTGGATGTATTTCTCCGGGGTGCTGACCGCCGCCGCCAATACGTTCGTCGGCAACGCCCATTTATTCGGAAAAATCTATTTCCCGCGGCTGGCGGTTCCGATTTCGATCGCGATTTCGATGTTGCTGAAATTTGGTCTGCAGGTCTTGTTTTTTCTCTCCTTCCGGGTCTACTACGCCCTGGCGGGCGCCGAGATTCGCTTCTCGCCGGCGCTGTGGCTGTTCCCGGCGCTGGTGGCGATCATGGCCGCCCAAGCGCTGGGCTTGGGCATACTATTCAGCGCGCTGACCACAAAGTACCGCGATCTGCGGTTTCTGCTGGAATTCGGCGTGCGGCTGGCCATGTATTCGACGCCGGTGATTTTTCCATTGTCCGGCATCACGGGCGGGCGTTTGCGGCTGGTTCTGCTGGCGAATCCCATGACCCCGATCATAGAAGCGTTCCGCCTGGGGTTTCTGGGACGGGGGACCTTGCACTGGGGCTGGCTGGCCTATAGCGCGGGCTTCGCCCTGGTCGCGCTGTTCCTCGGCATCGTGGTCTTCAACCGGGTGGAGCGGACGTTCATGGACTCGGTCTAGAAAGCGCTCGGAAGTCTCTCCATGTCGGACGTCGTCATTCAGATCGAGGGTTTATCCAAGCAGTACCGGCTGGGAGAAGTGTCGACCGGTTCGCTCCACCATGATCTCAACCGCTGGTGGCACCGGGTGCGCGGCCGCCCCGATCCCTATCTAAAGGTGACCGCGGAGAATCGCCGGGAGGAGAATAAACGGCGCTCCGAATACGTATGGGCTTTGCGGGATATCCACCTGGAGGTTCGGCGCGGCGAGGCGCTGGGAATTATTGGCGCCAACGGCGCGGGCAAGTCCACGTTGTTGAAGATCCTCAGCCGCATTACGGCGCCCACCGTCGGAGAGGCTCGAATCCGGGGGCGTATCGGCGCGCTGCTCGAAATCGGCACCGGATTCCATCAGGACTTGACCGGTCGAGAAAATATCTTTCTGAATGGGGCGATTCTCGGCATGACCCGGGCGGAAATTCGACGGAAACTCGATGAGATCGTCGAGTTTTCGGGTTGCGCGGCGTATCTCGACACGCCCGTCAAACGCTACTCGAGCGGCATGGTCGTGCGCCTCGGATTCGCCGTGGCCGCCCATCTGGAACCCGAAATACTGATCGTGGATGAGGTGCTCGCCGTGGGCGATGCCGAGTTCCAACAAAAATGTTTGGGGAAAATGAGCGACGTGGCGAGCCGCGGCCGCACCGTGCTTTTCGTCAGCCATAACTTGAGCGCCATTCAGCAATTGTGTTCCAGCGCCGTGCTCCTGCGCGCCGGCCGTCTCTCGTGTGGACCCTGCGATCCCGCGACGGCGGTTCAGACGTATTTGCGTCATGCTCGAGCCATGCCCGCCCGATCGGTGCGCCTCCGACGGGGAAATTTCGAGCTGGAATCGGTTCTCGTCACCGATGCCGACGGGCGGCAACTGACCGCCCCGGTTCCGCACGATGAGACCCATTTCGTGGAAATCGCGTTCCGCCTCGATTCGGAGGACCCCGCTTTCTGCATCGGCTACGAGCTTTTTGACCGAAATGGCGAAGTCCTTTTCGTCTCGATGAGCTCCGATGCGGGGCCGCAAGGATCGCCGCCGATCTCATCGGGGCCGAACCGCCTGCGTTGCCGGCTGCCCGCCTATCTGCTCAACGAGGGCGAATACCAGATCGGCGTGATCGCCTATTACCACGGCGCGACTTGCCTGGTGAATCCGCACAAGGACGACGTGCGCATCCCATTTTCGGTGCGCCTCGGTCCGGGGCGCTCGCCCTATTGGAACCGGCGTCGTCTGGGCGCGCTGGCGCCTTTGCTCACGTGGGAACGCGCGCCCGACGCCCCAGCGACATGAACAACATTGGCAATCCGGACCTCGCGCGCGCACAGGCCGGCGAGACTGAGAAGGACGCCCGTCCCCCGTCCCCTGCGCAGAAATGGGTCGTCGTCAAGTCCTCCGGATCTTCGGGCATTGGCGATAAATTGCTCGCGGTGGTTTCCGGAATCGCCTATGCCCGGCTGTCGGGCCGCCGGCTGTGTGTGGATTGGAACGATCCGCAATACGGCGACGGACAGCGGAATTATTTCCCTGAATTATTTCGCTTGGAGAGACTGGACGCTTCCGCGGAGCGCCCGCTGCGGGGATCGGTCCGCCCGTCCGTCTGGCAAAATCGGCTGCATCTGAACTGGAACCAGTTGTATGCGGCCTGCGGCGACGCGCCGTGGAATCGTTCCGAAGCGATCCGGGAGTTTTCCTTCGATCAAGGGGTTCTCGATTGGCCTGAGGATATCTGTGTGCTCTGGGATTTCGATCAGTTCGACAAAATGGCCCCCCGCCTGCATCGGCTCGATCCGGCCTGGACGCCCGAAACACCGGTCGAGTGTTTGCGCGCCTCCATTCTCAAAAGACATGTCGTTCCCGCGCCCGACGTCACGGCGGCCCTGGCGCCCTATGAAGAGCGATTGGCTCGGTTGCGCCCTTTTGTGGGCGTCCATGTGCGCGCCGCCGAGGACAACTTCAGCACGCGAAGCGCCCCGTTGGCGCTCGATTATTTGCGCGCCACGGCCAGCGTCCTGCGGCGCCGCCGCGCGCGCGGCATTTTTCTGGCCACCGACAATCGAAACGTCCAGGATTTATTCGCTCGGCGATTCGGATCGGAACGCGTTATCTGGACGCAAAAATGGTTGCCCGCTTCGGGAACGCCGCTGCTCGATCCGAACAACGGCTGCCCGGATCGAATGCGGGCCGCAAAAGACGCCTTGGCGGATATTCTTTTGCTCGCTTCGGCCGATTATTTGGTGACCATGTCCAATTCGTCGTTCAGCATGCTAGCGCGATTGTTCTCCAACGCGCCGACCGCGCGGAATGTGGTCTTGTTCCATCGCGCGCCGCTGTGGCGACGCGTGGCGCGCGGGATAGCCCGTCGAGTTCGTAGATCATGAAAGACCGGTGTTTCCCAGAGAACGGCCGGTTTGCAAAGACCGCGCGCGCGGTTCGGAAGGCCGCCTTAGTTCGTCCCGCGGGCGGACGCGCCCTCCCGCTCCCAAAGGCCGGTTGCGACCGCTTGCCGGTATGAATGGGGCTGGCGATCTTCGGCGGCGGCTGGGCGCGCTGGCGCTCGACGGCCCCCGCGCGCTGCGCGATTTGTTGCTTCCCGGACGGTGGCCGCGCCTGCGGAATCGCGGAGATCGCCTGACGTTGGACCCCGAGGGGCGGGGCGCGCGCTGCGAGGGCGAATATTCCCGCTCCCTCCATTTTTGCGACGTCTTCCCGCGCGCGGGAAATTGGCTGCTCCGGCGCGCGCTTGCCGAATGGCCTGTGGCGTCCGAACCTTCGCAACTCGCCGCGCCCGAGACCCCGCCCGCAACGGTCTCATTCATCATCGGACATCGAGGGGAGGAACGGCTTCCGCAACTGCTCTTCACGCTTCAGACCCTGCGAAATCAGCGAAACGTCGCCGCCGAATGCGTCGTGGTGGAACAGGACGAGAAGCCCCGCGTACAGGCCTTTTTGCCCTCGTGGGTCCGCCACGTATGGGCGCCGCGGGCGGCGGGCGAAACGCCCTATTGCCGCGCCGCGGCCTTCAATGACGGCGCGCGGGTGGCCCGCGGCGAGGCGCTGGTGCTGCATGACGGCGATCTGCCCGCGCCTCGCGACTATGCGGCGGAAATCCTTCGGAAGATGCGGCAGGGCTGCGAGGTCTGTCGGCTGGCGCGTTTCATTTTTTATCTGGACCGCGATTCGACGGAGTCCTTGATCCGTCGGCGGATACCGATCGCCGCGGCGGCGGTCGAGCGGGTGATCCAGAATGCCGTGGGCGGCAGCACGGCCATCGCTCGGACGGCCTATGAGGAAATCGGGGGGATGGATGAGGAATTCGTGGGATGGGGCGGCGAGGACAACGAGTTTTGGCAGCGATGCCTCACGCGCCGCGTCTGGGACTTCGGTTATCTGCCGCTGCTTCATTTGTGGCATCCGTCGCGAGCCGACCGCACCGCGAACAACCCGGCGATGGCTCTGTGGATGAAGAAACGGGAACAGCCGGTCGCCGAACGGATTCGACGGCTGCGTTCGACCGTGAGGACGGCGGCGGCAGCCGCCCCCCAGCGTCCGCAGGCGCAACCATGATGAACCCGCAGGCCGGTCTTCAGGGCTGCGGTCCGGTTGCGATTTCGGCCCCGCATTTATTATGCTCTCGGAATCGGCGCGTCGGTCGGCGCGGTGAAGTTTACCCCGTTTTTTTGGACAGGCGGATAACCCAAGTTCGCCAGTTGAGGGGCTATAAGTGTCGCAATTTGTACTACATGTCGCTCCTTTTCGGCGTCTGGGGCAGGTTCAATCCGATCTGGTGAAACCGGAGCGCGA
>CALGXT010000063.1 GCA_937935255.1 uncultured bacterium
CCTCCGCGCTCTCCGCGTTTTAGCGGTGAATCCGAATCGTTTCACTCGTCGTCGGGCGCGCCCTCCGCGCGCGGGGCGGCCGCGGCGGCGCCGCCTTCGAGGAAATTGAGCGCGGCGCCGACAAAGCCGAAGCCGATGTTCGGCAGCCAATACTCGCAGATTTCCAGCACGACGGCGTCGCGCTCCAGCAGTTCCTGGCGCCAATCGAACCGGGCGCCGTCGAGCGGCTCATCGGTTTCCGTTGGATAGGAAAACCGCCGCTTGAAGTAATAGAACGTGTCGCGCGCGCGATAGAACGCCGCGTCGTCCAGAATCCTCGTGAGCGTATGGACGAAGCTGTCGCCCACGAAGAGGATGTTCGGCCGATACGGCTCGCCCTCGATGTCGGCCGCGAAGCGCGGGTGGACTTGCGGGCCGGCGATCGCATCGGTGCGCCAGATGTTCAGCAACTGGCCCAGATCGTTGTCGCTCCCAAAAACCTTCCGGTCTATTTCGACGCCGACGGGGCGGAGGATCGGCAGGTTCTTCCCGGTCTGGCGGCGCAACTCCGCGGTCAGCTCCTCCACGACGAAGCCCGCCGCCAGGTAATTCCAATGCGTGCCGGTTTTCGAGAACAGCGGGTGCGGCTGCTCCTCTTTTTTGCGCAACAGCAATTGCACGCCGTCCATCACGCGAACGCCGGCGGCCTCGAGCAACGGGCGGATTTCGTCGTATTCGCCCGGACCGCGCTGCTCCGGCGGGCGGAGCAGGCGCGACGGCGCATTTTCGGGATACAGCGTGACCTTCGTGGGCGCGAGAACGACGGCGAACGCGATACCGCGCGCCGACAGGGCCTCCTGCAACCGCCGGAGATCCTCGACGATTTGCCGCCGTTTTTCCGGCGCCGACTTGGCGGGCGCGCCGTGGCGCAACACGTAGTTCCGGTCGTATAGCCAGCCGTTGCGGCCGATCACGATGCGGGTGCCGGCGCGCGCGTCCGTTTCGCGGAAGATCGTGAACCGGATTTCATTGAACGTCTTGACGAGATGGCCCCGCAGTCCGAACCGCCGCGTTAGCCGCCGTTCGAAGTCGCGTTGATAGGCGCCGTCCCACCATCCCTTCCAGGTAAACGTCGCGCCGCGCGTGGAGCGCTCCACGCCGTACAGCCGCGCTTCCGGAAAGATATGGAACTGCCGTTCGAGGATCGGCAGGAAGAGCAGCAGAACGAACAGCCCGGCTAGAAGGCGGCGCAGCGTTTTCATGCGTCAAAAGCGGTAATAGATGAAGGGGTTGAAACCGCTGACCGCGAGCGCGCCGGCGGAAAGGATCAACAGGACGACGCACACCGCGAAACGCAGGAGCGTCGCGGCAAAGGCGGATTCGTCCTCCGCCGCGAAAATGCGCGCGAGCGCCGCGCGGGCGCGAGGGCCGACCAGCCCCGGAAGCACGGAGGCCAGTGCGGCCACGATCAGCGCCGTCACCGTGCGCGCGTTGACGAGGTGCTCCGGCGGAACGGCGGCCGCCGCGCCGGCGGCGCCGCCGCCGAAGAGGGCGCGCAGGTAGGCGAGCGCCCCGCCGAGCGATTCGGCGCGGAAAAAGACCCAGCCGACCGTCACGAGGATGAAGTTCAGCGGAATCGCGATCGCGTTGGGCATCCGGCTCCAGCGCGTGCGTTGCAATAGTTTGTCAAGGCTCAGGAACAAGCCGTGATAGGCGCCCCACACGACGAACGACCACGCCGCCCCGTGCCAGAAACCGGAGAGCAGGAAGACGATCCAGAGATTGACATAGGCCCGCCAGGGCGCGACCCGGTTGCCGCCGAGCGGAATGTAGAGGTAATCCCGCATGAAATTGGAAAGCGAAATATGCCAGCGCCGCCAGAACTCCGTGAAATTGCGGGCGAGATAGGGAAAACGGAAATTCTCGACGTATTCGATGCCGAGCATGCGCCCCAGCCCCACCGCCATGTCCGAATAGCCGGCGAAGTCGAAGTAGATTTGGAAGGCGTAACACGCCGCGCCGTAGAGTGCGACGGACGTCGAACGCGCCGCGGGATCGAGGCCGAAGGCGAATTCCGCCGCTTCGCCGAGCGGGTTGGCGATCAGGACCTTGCGCGCCAATCCGACGCAAAAGCGCGTCACGCCGGAGAGGAATCGCCGCGCCGTGTGGTCGCGGCGCTCGAGCTGGCCGGCGACATCGTGATAGCGGGCGATGGGACCGGCAATCAACTGAGGGAAGAGCAGAACGTAGAGCAGATAATCCCAGAAATTTCGGGCGGGGCGCGCCGTGCCGCGACGCACGTCCATGACATAGGTGATTTTCTGGAAGGTGAAGAACGAAATGCCGATGGGCAGTTCGATTTTCGTCCAGGCGAGGGGATGGCCGCCGAACCATCCCAGCACGGCGTTGATCTGTTCCACTGCGAAGTTGGCGTATTTGTAATACAGCAGGAGCGCCAGATTCAGCGCGATGGCGAGCGCGAGCCAGCCGCGTTGCGCCCGCGCCGAAACGCCCGGAGCGGCGATGCGGCGGGCGATCGCATAGTCCGCCCAGCAGGAAAACGGCAGCAGCATCGCGACCTGCGGCGCGCCCCACGCGTAGAAGATGAAGCTCGCGACCAATGCGACGGCGTTTCGGGCGCGCGCCGGCGCAAGGTAGTACGCCGCCAGGGTGATGGGCAAAAAATAAAACAGAAAAACGAGCGAACTGAATACCATGACGGATCGAGCGCCTCTCCGCGAGCCGTCCAGTGTAGCAGCCGGACGCCGACGCGCACGCTTTTTGCGCGCCCGCTTGCTCCGACGCCCCGGCGCGGTGTAGGATGCGCGCATGGCGGTGCGCAAGGAGATAGTGCGGACGGGCCGGTCGGAGATCGCCGGTGTTTTTCTGATCGCGATTTGCGCCATGCTCGCCTTGAGCCTCTGGTCCTACCAGCCCGAGGATGTGCCGGCGCTCCAGTATCCACCCCGCACGCCCCCGGCCAACTGGATCGGCCCGCTCGGCGCGTGGACCGGCTATTTCACGTTCATGGTCCTCGGGGTCGGCGGCTATTTGCTCCTGCCGGCCATTTTCGCGGTGGCAGGCTATTTGTTGTTTCAGCGGACGGGCCGCCTGTGGCCGAAGGCGGCGGCCGCCGCGGCGGCGGTGGCCGCCGTCTCGACCGCGATGGATTTGGAGCCGGATTGGTGGATCGGCACGGCGCGACGACTGAATATCGAGGGTGTGCCGGGCGGCCTGTTGGGGGAATGGCTGGGTCAACGCGTCCTGGCGCCGGTGATCGGCCAGGTGGGCGCGTTGATTATCGCCTACGCCGTTCTGACGGCGGCGTTGATTCTGCTGTTCGGCATTCGTCCCGCCGCCGTGGCGGGGCTTTTGGCGCGGGGCTTCCGCTTCGCGCAGGGGAAATTACTGGCTCGGCTCAAAGACCGCCGCGACCGGCGCGATCAACTGGAACAAGAAGCGCGGGAACTCGAAAAGAAACGGCGGCGGCTCGAACGGGCGTTGGGCGCGACGGAGACCGCGTCCGGCGCGGAGGAACGGGCCCGCCGCCCCGAGGCCTCCGCGCTTACGCCGGAGCCGCCGGCGCCGCCCGCCACCCCCGCGCCCGTCGAACGTCCGAAACCGGATCCCGACGCCGCAGAACCGGCGCTGCCGCCCCG
>CALGXT010000064.1 GCA_937935255.1 uncultured bacterium
CGGGCTCGAGCGCGCGCCCACCGCCGCACAGACCGCGAGCATGCGGGACGGCGCCTGCAACAGCAAATCCATCGCCATCGCTCCGCCGTTGGAGTTGCCCGCGGCGACCATCGGGGCGTATTTCAGTTCCGGACGACCGAGCGACTCCGCCAGCGCGTCGAGTCCTTGCAGAATCTCCGGCGCACTGCCTGTGCTGAGGTGGGAAGCGCCGGCGACCGCGAAACCGAGATTCGCCGCGAACGCGCGCAATTGCGGCATGCGCGGGGCGACTTCGCCGCCGTCGCCGATGACCACCACGCCGCGCACGATCGGCAAATTGGGCGGAACCCAGAGCGTGAGCACGAACGGATTCGGCTTTTCGTTGGACCATCGGGCCAGGCCATCGGGGTCCGGCGCTCCGACAGCGCCGATCAACGGCAGTAACGCCGCGAGCGCGGCGATCGAGAAAAGGGTTTGATGATTCATCAGCGATGTCCTCCATTTTTTGTTATTCCGACCGGGTTCTCAACGCAGGCGTTCGGCGCCGGGCACAATGGCCCGGTCCACCAGTTCCTGCAGATACGGCAAATGCTGGAATTCAATCTTCTCACGCTTTTCCTTGTCCAAGTGCGGAGTTTCCGGACTGAACGTGAAGGCGCGAGCGGATGCGCCGGTCAGATAACGCCAGACCATCAGGCCGTTCAACGCCGCACCCGTGAAACTTTGGTGCCCGAAGTCCCCGTATAGCACGCGGTTTAAGGTCATCGGATCGTCGGTCTTTGCGCCGATTCCCGATGGATCCATCGGCAACGGAAAGCGCTCACGCGCTTGGGACCAGACCTGTCCGGCCGGGATGAATCCGGTGTCGAGCGTTTCCGCAAGCCGGCGAATGCGCCGATGACCTCGCTCCTGCCATTCGTCATATTTCAGCCAGCCGACCTGGGGCTCGTAAAACACGGGGAACGCGCCGGTCGCCCGGACCCACTCCACCAGCGTGCGGGCGTGTTTCAACAGGTCTTCGTCGCTGACTTTGTCGAGGTAGGCGTCTTCCCAGGGCTGAATGACGACGATGTCCCATCCCTCATCAATTTTCTCTTTGATGCCCAGCCGTGTCCAGGTGGCGTAATCCTCCAGCGTTCCCATGCCTTTGCCGATATCCGCCGAGCGCAAGCCGAGCGGCGCAGGGCTGTTTTTGTCCAATATCTCCATCCAACCGCTGAGCGGGCCGCAAAAACCGATCAGGCTGTTGCCGATAAAGAGCACGCGCGCGTTTTGCCGCAGCGGAAACGGACGCGCGGCCGCGTTGGGGTCCGTCACGCGGATGGAAATTGAACGGGACGCGGAGGCGCCGGCGTTGTCGCGAACCGTCAGCGTCGCCGTGAACCGCCCCGCCTCCGGGAACGCCTTTTCGACGACCGCGCCCGACGCGGATCCGGCGGGCCCGAAATCCCAGGCATAATCCGCGATCCGGCCGTCCGGGTCGCCGCTGCCGGAGGCGTCGAACCGCACGGGCGCGCCGCGCGGCGCCGTCCGCTTCGAGACGGCGATCACGGGGCGCGGTGGAAAATTCAGCGGGGGACGCACGGCGATCAGGCGGCGCGCCACGCCCACTCCGCCCGCGTCGTCCTGCACGGCGAGCACAACCTCGTATAAACCCGGCTCCTCGTAAACATGCGTCGGATCCGGGGCGAGTGTCTCGACAACGCCGTCGCCGAAATACCACGTATAACGGCCCACCGCCCCGTCGGCATCTTTCGAGTCGGACCCCCGGAACCGAACCGTCAGCGGCGCCGCCCCTTCCTCGGGGTCGGCGCGGATGACCGCTTCCGGCGGCCGATTGCCCGGTTTCGGACCCGGGCCGGGAGCGGCTTTCGGTTCGACGCGCCGCGTCAGCCGGGGCGATGCGAGCACGGCCTTCGTGTTCCATCGGATCGGGGAAATCGTATCGAGCGAGGTGATCTGCAATTCCTGAACGCCGCGCACATCTATCAGCACCGGTGTCGTCGCGCGAAGCGGCAAAACCCCGGTGTCGTGCAAAAGCTTTCCGTCGCCGAAGAAGCGGAAAACGGCGTTGCCTTCCCACTGGCCGGCCTCGGCGTAGAGACCGACATATTGGCCGTCCAGCCGGTGGCTCCAACTGCCCGATCCCCGGATAATGGTCAGCCCCTTGGCGTGTTTTCGCCCGCCGATTTCGATCGGCTGATGGTTGAAATCCTTGTCGCGAAAAAGCGCCTGCTGAAGGTTTTCCGATTCCCGGTTGGGAACGATGGGAAGGTCGGAAAGCCAGACCGGCTCGGCGGCCGCCGTCCAGCTTGCGCAAACCGACAGAATGCAAAGCGACAACCTTTTCATGGTTTTGCAGGGCCTTCCTTTTTTTCGATGCGGGAAAGGTGAATGCCGGAGACACGCGCACGACCCGTCCTCGCCTTGAACGCAATCGTCATCTCTGCGCCGGCGCTGTTGACCTCCACCGCTTCTTCCACGGGCTTGTTGACGCCGCCGGCGCGGGCCGCGATATCGTAACCCGGCAACCGAACTTCGCCATTGATGGCGACATCGAAAACGTCCGCGCCGGGAACGACCTCCCGATCCGTGTTGTGGCAGAAGGAAAAGACCACCCGATAATCGCCGTTCGGCACGATCAGCCGGTAAGTGAATGTCTCGCCTTCGCGCCAGTACTGGAAGAGTTCCGAGTCTTTTCTGCCTTCCAGGCGTAGAACGCGGCCTCCGCCATGCCCGCCTTCGGCGATGCGGTCGCCGCGATAAGCTCGATGAGCATCCCAGGAGTAGAAACCACCCTCACGCCCGCAGCGGATGCCGATGACGGGCACCCCGGCATCCGGATCCGGATGTTGCAAAATGACCGTGCGGTATCGGTTGGGCGCCGTCCAGCTCGCATCCCGACCGCTCCACGCCGACGTTCCCAGGATCGGTCCGCCGGGCACGGCGCGATCCGTGACCATGGCGTCCAGTCCGAGGGCATAACCGACCGGCCCCTCGCTGTTCAACCGCTCGTGCCCCAAGGCTTCCAGTTGCGCCGACTGCTCCAGGAGATAGCCGTCGGGCAGACGATGGTGGCGCGTGGCGTGATGCCAGAAGCCGCCGAGTTTCTCGGACCAGGCGCCCGGCGCGGCGGCGAATCGCCAATCGTCCCAGTTGAAAATCTCTTCTCGGTTGTTCTTCCCATCGAGCAGCAGCGCGCCGCGGTCGCCTTGCGCGCCGTCGCACGGATGAGGGTCGCGCACCCGCAACGCGGCGAAAAAATGGCGACCGTGCCAGCCGAAATCTATCGCCGCCGAGGCGTCCGGCTTGCCCTCGATGGCGCGGAGCGGATGGCGGCTGAAGTCCCAGGGCTTCCCGTCCAGCCGCGCATTGATTTCCGGCGCAACAGCCAACGCGCGAGCGAATGCCACCTCCGGGCCGGCAGGCGCAACCACGCCCTCGAAAATCCGGGAAACGGTCTCCGGATTCTCGGAGTCGCCGTCCGTCACGCGGATTTCAACGCGGTAGGGCCCGGCAAATCCCGGCGTACCCTCCAGAATGCCGCCTTCGCTCAATCGGAGTCCGACGGGCAAAGCGGATGAGGGACCCACGGACCAGAAAAGCGGCGCGTTCTCGCTGCGCGCCGCGAGCGCGCGACGGATATAACTTCCTTGTCGGAGCGGAGGCAGAGCAGTTTCTGCAATCTCCGGCGCGGTGTCGGGAACAACCGAGAGGAGCAGCGTTTTCTCCGCGCGAGAGCCGTCCGGACCTTCAGCCGCGAACGTGAGCGAGGTCTGGCCGATGGACGCCGTACGTCCGTGCAAAATGCCCGCGGGATCGAGCTCGATGCCTTCCGGCAGGCGTCCGCGAACGCTCCACCGCGCGAACCCGCCGCCGAACGCGTTTTGAAGCTCTTGCCGATACTCGCTGTCCGCGATGGCGGGTTCGAGGCGCGGCGTGATGATTGCGATCGGGCGAGCGTCGCTAACGCCGGTCAACGGGTGGGTCGCGACCACCTGCCAGACCGTCTCTTGAATCGTGCGCGCCAGTTCCGGTGTGATGCGAACCCGGCTGTCGGCGTGGTTGTACATTTCGTGCGGAAGTCCGACCGGACTCTTCTCGAAAATCACCGCGTAAAATGCGCACCCGATGACGTAATTGACGGCGTTATTGACATGGACACCGTCAATATACCAATCCCACATCGTGCGCAGTCCGGGAATCTCGCCGGCTTTGGCCCGCTGGTCGAGGATGTGGAGCGCATGACCCACTGGTATGAGACGGGCCGGTTTCCGATCGGGATAATGTTCGCGCAGCCATCGAACATGGGTTTCATATTCGTCGCGCGACATGATGTTTTTTTGGCGCGGTTCCAGCCAGCGGCGGCTCCAATCGCCGCCCCGCTCGCCGTAGGGCCACTGGGCATAGATGAACACTTGCGCTTGCGGGCTTTTGGCGAACAAGGCGTCGAGCAGCTTCGGGATATCCTTCACATTCTCATCGAAACCCCACTGAAACGGCTGGAGCGAAAGACCGTCCCATTCGTACTCGGCGAAGGCCCTGGGATACCGACCATAGGGTTCCATTGTGAAACCGGAATCCGGGTGGCGCACGAACCAGCCGATGGGGGCGCCGGGCACGCGCTGGGATCCCATCGCGATCCGCTCGCCGCCCGCCTCGACCATTTGACGAAAACGGTCGTAATCGAGTTGATCGGTCAGGCTGTTGCCGATCAGGTAGAGGCGATAGGCGTCCGCGCCGAACGCCGCGCCGGCCGAGATCAGCAAACCGGTTGCGAGGAGAAGTACTTTCATGCGCTCCGCACCCGAAGAAAAGGGCGGCGGTAACCGTCCGTCACCGCCGCCCTTCCTCAACTCATTACCGCCGGTAAAACCGGTTTAGTTACGACGGCGCAGACGCCGCGCGCCGACACCCACCGCCGCGAGCGCGAGCAACATGGCGCTCGAAGGCTCAGGAATGGATGAAACCGGGGTCCACTCGTTGGCGCTGAACATCTTCGACGTCTTCAGCGTCGCCGGCTGGCCATCCCAGCTCTCATGGGAAAATTTCCATTGCATCGTCGTCATGTAGTCCGCACCCGTCGGGCCGGCCACATTTATAGTGTAATCCGCCGTCCCGGGCTCCGTCGGGGAATTGGCGTTGGCGTTCAAAAACAACTTGATGGAGGTGCCATTCCATGCGGTGTCTTCGAATTTGA
The DNA here is from genome assembly GCA_937935255.1 of uncultured bacterium. Classification (GTDB taxonomy): domain Bacteria; phylum Verrucomicrobiota; class Kiritimatiellia; order PWTM01; family PWTM01; genus CALGXT01. The sequence continues at coordinate 5,180 of CALGXT010000064.1, forward strand.
AGACAAAGTCGAATGACGAGGATGAAAAAGGCAGCGTCGTTGACAGATTACTTCCGCCGGTCCAGGTGATTTTCCAGGTCGCTTCGCCGCCGCCGACGCGGAATTGCAGGATCCGATTGGGGTTCGTGCCGCTGTCAATCCAGAATTGCGCGTGCGATCCCCAGATGTTTGCGGACCCCGTCCACTCCACCGAGCCGCCATAATAGCGATTCGCGGACGGTTGGGGCGTGCCGCTGTTCGGATCGTGGTACCGGTGATCGTCCGGCGCTGTGCTGATGTTGACCACGCTTGTGTCCGCCGTTCCCGCCGCGCCGCCGGGCAGCGTGACGTTCACGTCCAACGACGGATAAGTCACCACCGACGCCCGCGCCAAACCGACCGCGCCGGCCAGGGCCAGCGTGGCCCATAGAATCATGGTCTTCTTCATCGTCATCTCCTCTTCCTGTTCGTTCTCTCTTTTTTTCGCCGCGAACGGCGCGCCTCGCCGTCCGCATCTATCGCCGCGATTCTTCGTCCCGCGCGCCCGCCTCTCCTGCCTCCCTTCGGCGCCATCCAACTTTCCTCGCCGCACACCCTGGCGGAAGCCCAGCGTCGCGCGCAAGGACATCGAATCGTCACGGAGACACTTTCGGCGAAATAGCGGCGAGAGTAAAACGCGACAAAATTGAATCGTTTTAAACATGCGATGCCGGCGCCGGCCGCGCGGCGGGGCGCAAGGCGGCCTACACGATTTGGACTGCGCGTGCGGCGCGAGCCGGGCGGCGCGGTTCGCCCTGGCGGACCGAAAACACGGCGGCGATTTGGAGCGGCCAGGCCTCGGGTGGGCCTCGGCTTCGAAGGGGCAAGGCTTTGCCCGCCGCGCGGGGGCGCGTCAGGAGCGATTCTGTGTCACGGCCACTGGAAATAGCCCCACATCAGGCTGGCGAGATCGGTGCTGTAGTTTTCCAGATAATCGGCGTCATTGGCGACATGGCCGTCGAAATACACGAAGTTCATGCCGCGGCCGACGAATCCGTCCCGCGCGGGTCCGTGGCGGGGCTCCATGAACCACTCCAGGCCGACGCGCAGGTCGGAATACGAACCCGTCTCGAAACTTTTGCGCGTAGGGTCGCCCTGACCGACGATCCAGGGCACGCCGGACCAGCCGAGGCGTTCGCCGAACATGATAATCTCGGACGGGGAGTTGCGGTTCTTCGGCGCCACCTGATCCATGCGGGCCAGGCGGGCGTCCGACCGATAGCCGCCCACCAAACTTTGATTTTTGTATTCCGGTATACGTTGCATCACGGCGCTGTTCCAGGCGTAGTTATTCGGGGCGTACGCCGTGCGCCGCATGTCGCTGTCTTTGGCCGCCTTAGGCCCCATCGCCGGACAGAGCCACTCCTTTGTCTTGACGGCCCGGCCCCAGGGGGTGAATTCGCCGGATTTATAGCCGATGTCCGCTTTGCCCTGCGAAAGCAACTGGAGTTCGATGCCGATGTCGTAACCGTTGGGATTTTCGGTGATCCAGCCGTGCCCCGGGTTATTGCCCGACATGGCAGGCATGTAGCCGCGATTGTTTTGCGAGAAGACGAACACCATCTGGTAGATCGAGCGCAGGTTGACGGCGCATTGCATCGTCCGCGCCCGATCGCGCGCGTTCCCGAGCGTCGGGAACAACAGCGAAATGAGAATGGCGATGATGGCGATGACGACCAGCAATTCGACAAGCGTGAACCCGCAGGCGCCGCGAGGCGCCCTGAATTTGGCGGCGGAGCGAGCATTCATGGTGTCTGTCCCTTCGCGTATAGCACCGCAAACGCTACCCCTTCGCAATGGCGCTTCAATATATATTTTCCCTAAACCTTTATGGTCTCCCACCCGGCCGGGCCGGCCGCTGCCGCCGCGTTTCCAGACCTTGGAAAATTTTCGGCGGTTTTTTCCAGACCTTGGAAAAGCGACGAGGCGCGGCGGCGCAACCTCCGCGCCTCACTCCGCGATGCCCAGCTTTTTCCGCTGCGCGGCGAGATAGTCGTCCCATAGTTTCTGCTCGTGCTCCCGCAGGATTTGATTGCGGAGGTCCTCGGCGACCTCTTCCAGCGCGGCCGGTCGTTCGGCCCGATAGTCCTCGAAACGCACCAGCAAGTAATTCCCGTCCGGCAGGCTGAAAAACCGAACCTGGTCTTTCTTCATCTTGCGGACCTCATTCCATACGTCTTCGGGAAATACGTTGCGGGCCGCCCACGCTTGCGCCGCATCGGCGACGAGCCGGAAACGGGTCTTCTGCAAACGCGCGGGATCAATCTGCTGTGCGGCTTGCGCGGCGCGCACCGTTTCCAGCGAGTTGGGCGCCGCGCCGTCCACAAGGTACAGGTCGGCTTTCACGGCTTCCGGCAGTTTCAAATCCGGCCGGTTTTGCTCGAATCGGCGTTTGACCTCGGCGTCGGTCGGGGCGGCCGCCCCGCGGGAGATGTCCGCGCGCAACGCCTGGATCAGAATCTGCCGGCGGGCGTTGAGCATGGCCCGCTGCACGTCGAGGCGCTCGGCCAGCCCCCGGCGGGCGGCCTCCTGCGCGAGTTCCTGTTCCAATAACGAGGAGGAATACATCCGCGCGAGGTCGGGATTGCTCCGCACCGCGCCGACCGCCGCGGACTCCGATGCGACGCGCAGCAATTCCATCGCGATCGCCGGGTCCACCGATGTCGTCTGCGCCAGGATCGCCGCCGCAGATAGCGCCCACACGCCGAACATCATTTGCACACCCGTCTTCATTCTCATCGTTGTGTCTCCCGCTATGCGCCTCGATCGCGCATGCCGCGCCGTTGCAATGCACCACGTTGGGCGAGAAGTCAAGGGCGATACATGGGGACAGGGAATTTTTGGGGACACATCGAGACGCGCAAACACCAGCGCTCGTAGGGATCGAGCTTGCTCGATCCGCAAGCCGAGGAAGTCGGATAAGACAGCACTGGCCGCGCGGCGGCGCGAGAAAACAATAGGGGACAGAGAACTTATGACGAAATCGAACGGATCGAATCCCTTCGAACGCAGGATTTGGGCCCAGGGCGGCCCTAACGCTTTCGTGTAATTCGCGCCCTTCGAAGTTTCTACTTTGGACGACGAAAAGCGCGAATTCCACGACAACCGGGGGCTATTACGACGCATCCGGTCAACCGACGCGCAATCATCCTGTTTTATTGCCTGTAACTTCGTTTCCGCTTATGCCGTATTATATTGACAGAAAGCGTTTTATGAATTCTTGTCCGCAAAATTCGCATTCTCTGTCCCCATATTTTCCGGCGCGGCGGGCCGCCGTAAGCCTCGGCCCGGCGAAGCCGGGACGGGCGCGCCCTACCGTTTGCCGGGCGATTTCATTCTCTGTCCCTTTGGCACTTACTGACCACCGGCTTCTCCGGCGGCAGAGCGCCGGAGCTACAGCGACGATTTCGGACCTCGGACCTCAGACCTCGGACCTCGGACCTCCGACCTCTGCGTTCTCCGCGTCTCCGCGGTGGACAAACTTCTTATTCTCTGTCCCCGGCGCGCTCACTTTCGATAGAAGCCGTTCCGCCGGGATTTCGGTCGGTCGGGGGCGGGCCGAACAATCCGGCCTATGCCGCTCGCGCCGGTCAAACCGTGTCGGCCGCCTTTTTTCGCGCCGGCGAAAAAGGCGGCGTCGGGCCGCGCGGCAGGATTCGTCCCTTGAGCAACTCGTCGCCGGCCGCTATCGCCTTGGAACTGTATCACACTTCGCGAAGTGTGATACAGTCGTTCGCGGCACACCGGCGCGAAGACCGCTGAGGAAAAAGTGCGATGGCGATTCCGCGCTTGCCGGCGCGGCTCAGTGCGTTATCGTTTTCTCATGATGAAGACGGGCGTTTCGAAACGCTGGGCCTCGGGGATGGCCATCGCCGCGCTGTTGCTGGCGGCGGCGTCCGGCCTCTCCGGCTGTGCGACGCGCTCGTCGCTGTTGCGCACGATCCCCGAGCATCGTCGCCGAAATCCGGAAAAGATGGAATTGCTGGTGACGGGCTACTGTCCCTGCGGAAAATGCACCGGCTGGCGCCGCAACTGGCTGTTGATTCCCGTCTATACGAGCGGACCGCTGATCGGTCAACGCAAGCGGGTCGGCATGACCTCGAGCGGAACGCTCGCCCAGCCGGGCACCATCGCGGCGGATACCCGGCTTTTCCCCTACGGCACCGTGATGTACGTGCCCGGCTACGGCTACGGCCGTGTGGAAGACACGGGCGGCAAAATCGTCGGGCGGCACATTGACGTATTCTTCCGCCGCCATTCCCAGGCCGAGGCCTGGGGTCGGCGCAAAGAAATGGTCACGGTGTGGCGTCCGGATTGACGCTCGGCGCAAGCGCTTCCTCGACGCGAGCTTGCAGCGCTCTCCACTCCTCGCGAAGCGCCGGAGAAAAGTCGGAAGCCGACAGTTTATTGATCAACTCCAGCGTCTCTTGCGCCGCCTTCCAATCCCCCTGCCCCGCCCACGAGCGCGCGGCGGCCAAGGTCATTTCCACCGCACGCGCGGGATCGCCGGCCGCTCGCGCCGCATGCGCGGCGCGCAAAAGGGCCGGCGGCACACGGGGAGCGAAACCGGCGCGGCCCCAGGCGCGCGCTTCGCGCGCATAAGCTTCCGCCGCCACATCAAACGCCTTGCGCCGCGACGCCAGGAGTCCCGCCGAGGCTTCGAGACCCGCCTCGATCGCCGGCGCCGGCGAGCGTCCGGCCGCCCGTCGCGCCGCCGCCAGTTCCCGCTCCGCCGCGGCGACATCGCCGCGCTCCGCGGCAATTTCGGCCGAAAGCGCGAGAATCTGCGCTTCGAGATCGGAACGGCGCGC
>CALGXT010000065.1 GCA_937935255.1 uncultured bacterium
GGCTCCGGATCTGCTGAAAATGGGGCTGGTGGATGAGATCGTGCCGGAGGGCGAGGGCGGCGCGCACCAACGTCCGGAGGAAACGGCGGCCCATCTTCAAACGGCCATTCTGCGCCATCTCGCCGACGTGGAGGCGATGCCGGCCGATGCCCGGCGAGAAGCGCGCTATATGAAGTTCCGTCGGATGGGCCTCTTTGAGGAGGGAACGCCCGCCGCCGGCGGAACTCCGCCGGCTCAATCGAGTATCGAGAGCGCCTGAACCGCCATTTGACACTTCTGAACCTGAATCTCGTACTCTTTCAACGCCGCCGGATCCCGCGTTTGCAGACGGAGCAATCGCAGCGACTCGCGAGCCGCTTTGAGCGCCTCTTCGTACCTTTCGTTGACGAAAAACGCCTCCGCCAGCGTGCTCCACACATGGTGATCCTGCGGCGCCATCAGAACCACTTCGCGCGCATAATCCAAGGCCTTCTTCCCGTTGCGCACCGTCGGGTCCTTCGAGGTCGCGAATAGCCAGGCCAGATTATTCCGCACGGCGTAATCGTCCGGATATTCTTTCGCCAGCGCCTCCAGAATATCCCGGGCCTTGGCATGCTGATCCGCTGAGATATAGGCCGTGCCCAAACCGAACCGGGCGCGGCGGTTATTCGGATTGAGGCTCAACGCCTTTTCCATGGCGGCGATGGCCGCCGGAACATTCCGAGCCCGCAGTTCCAGAAAGCCTTCATCCACAATCGCCTCGGACAATGCCTCGGGCGTCCCCGGCGCCGGATTCGCCGGGATCTCGGGGCTCGGCGGTGGATTCGCGGACGCCGGGGGCGCCGGCGGCGGGGGTTCCGCCGTCGGCGGCGTCAGAAGCTCCGGCGGGCCGGACATCTCCTGGGCGAGTGCGACGAATTCCGCGGTCAACAGCGCCAAAACCAACGTGCGCCGGGATTTTGTCGCGGGAAAGGTTATTGTGCGTTTCATGGTCGAAGAACGTCCTTTATCTCCACCTTTACGGTGGGCGGCTCCACGGAAAGAACGCGGATCGCGGCGGATGAATAGATGCGGACTTTCAGATCATAGGGGCCCGCTCCAGGTAGACCCGATACATCCACAAACGGCTGAATCGCCGTTTCCGGCAAGTCCGTTATCGCCTCGCCCAGTCCCTGGATCACAACATTCACCCGCGCCGGATCGAGGACCGCCGCGAAGCGATCCTCCGTGCCGCTCATCAACCGCACCGGCGCCCTTTCGATCGTGCGAATCGCCGAGCGTTCCGTCACGATCGCTTCGACGAGGACTCGGTCCGGTTCAACTCGAGCGGCCCAAGCCGGCCCGGGCACCACAATATTGCGTCGAACCTTGAAAGATTGCAACCGCCCTTCGAGATCTATCGGCGCTGTTCGGACGAACTCCAGCGTGTCCAGTTGTGTGGACGGCCCCCGCACGGTCACCGCGGCGGGCGAGCAAATGAAGCGGTCAATCTCGTATCCCGGCGGCGGCGCGCCCTGCACATCCACTTTCACCGGCACGGTTTTCTCCGCCTCCCGATCCAGACTGAATGAGATTCGATCCACGCGCACAAACACCGCACGGCAACCGCGCGGCGCGCGCACATTTGCCGTTGAAACCGGTACGGTCTGACGCCCCTCCATCGAGCGGCCGCGCACATCCACGATAACCTGCGTCTGGGCGCGGCTCAAGTCGCGAATATCGGCGCGCGCGCCCGCGAACCGGACATCCGTGCTTTCGTCCGATAAATCCAGCACCGCCATTCCCTCGTCGTGCAGCACGGTGATCGGCACATCCTCGACCGTCGCCTCGAAGCTGGTGGCCTCGCGGATGGCATACCAAACGATCACGGCCAACAAGAACGCCAGCAACCGCGCGCCGCGGTTGAGCCGCCAAAAGGCCCGAAGACCGGAGGGGAGTTCAACCATGGCGCTCCTCCGCCGGAGGGTTGGCGGAATCCTCCGCCGACAGATCCGCCCACTGCTCGGCGGTCGCCTCGAACGCCGCCCGGGCGCGATCCACCCGGCTGCGGCTCGTCTTTCGGCGGACCAGCACCGCCGTCAAAAGGCGCCGCAATCGCTCTTCGTCGAATCCGCGGCTGAGGCGCCCGTTGTAGGCCACGGAAATCGTGCCGGTCTCCTCGGATACCGCCACAACGATGGCGTCCGTCTCCTCCGTAAGCCCGATGGCGGCGCGATGGCGGGTGCCCAATGCGCGGCTGAGACCATCCTGCTGCGTCAGGGGGAAAACACAACCGGCCGCCGCGATGCGGTCTCCGCGCACGATCACGCCGCCGTCGTGGAGCGGGGTGTGCGGGAAGAAAAGGGTGGCGAGCAACTCCGCCGAAACCTGGGCATCCAACCGCTTGCCCGACTCCTGCACGGAGCGGGTCCCGATTTCCCGCTCGATGGCGATCAGCGCGCCGATTTTACGCTCGGCGAGCAACGCGACCGCTTCCACCACGGCGTCCACCACCTCGCGTTCCGCCTTGGACGCGGAAAAGACATGCTGCTTGCCCAACTCGGCCAGCGCGCGGCGGATTTCCGGCTGAAAGATCACCACCAACGCAATCGCCAGGTACACCGTGAACCGCTGCAGCAGCCAGTTGAGCGTATCGAGCCGGACCAGGTGCGTAAGAAAAAGCATGAGGGCGATGAACACCACCAGCCCCGTCAGCACCTGCGCGCTTCGCGTGCCGCGGAAGAAGAGAATCACATAATAGAACACGACGGCCAGGATGAGGATTTCGATCAGGCCGCCGATCCCGGGGGGATTAAATTGTGTCAACCAGGGCATCGTGCGCGAGTTCCCGGCGCAATCTATCCGCAACGCGGGCGGCGTCGCAAGATTCCTTTATGTCGTGCACGCGGGCGATGTGCGCGCCCCGAAGGATGGCGACCGTCAGCGCCGCCAATCCCGCCGCTCCGCGCTCGCCCACCGGTCGGCCCGTCAGCGCGCCCAGCATCCGCTTTCGCGAAACGCCGATGACAATCGGACATCCCTTCGGCGTCGCGGCCCGCAAACCCGCGATCAGCGCCAGATTGTGCTCCAGCGTCTTGCCGAATCCGATGCCGGGGTCCGCCGCGATCGCCTCCGGCGCAAGGCCTTCCGCCTCCGCCCGGTCGCGGCGCGCCTCCAGAAAGGCGCGGACTTCGGCGACGACGTCGCCGTAGCGAGGATCCTCCTGCATGGTGCGGGGATCGCCCCGCATGTGCATCAGGATCACCCCGGCCCCCGCCGCGCGGACGACCTCGGTCATTTCCGGATCGCCGAGCGCGGTGATGTCGTTGACGATGTGGGCGCCGAGTTCCAGCGCCGCGCGCGCGACGGCGGCTTTCCGCGTATCCACCGAAATCACAAAACGCCGCTCGCGCGCCAGCGCCCGCACCACCGGCGCGACGCGGGCCAGTTCCTCCTCCGCCGAAACCGCTTCGGCGCCGGGGCGCGACGATTCGCCGCCTACATCCACAATGTCCGCCCCTTCCTCGAGCATCGCCCATGCGCGCGCGATCGCCGCGTCCGGCGCCGCGTACCGCCCGCCGTCGGAAAACGAATCGGGCGTCACGTTGAGCACGCCCATGATCAGCGTTCGACGGCCCCACGGCAGTTTCCGATCCCGGCAAACCCAAAACCGTTCCGCCGCCGGTTCCGCGCGGGAGGACGCCGGCGGCCGGCGCATCGGGGTCGAGGCCTCGCTTCGATCGCTCATGCGACATCACCCTTTGATCGGCGCAACCAATTCGAGATTGCACTGGCGGATTTCCGGCCGCCCGTCGGCGTCGAGCAGCAGCGTGTTTTCCGGCCCCAGCGAGAGCAGCAAGTGGTCGGGTTTCAGGTTCAAATCTTCGAAACCCGCCGCGGCCATCCGACGGCGGTGGAATTCCATCAGCTCCGCCGCCATTTCTCCGCTGACATACCCTTGCCGGACGGCTTTGTCGAGGTCGAGCGGAACGCAGTGCGCCGCGTCCCGCTCCGCGAGCATCTCGTCGCGCCCGTTCCAATAGCCCCAAATGGCGACATAGATGCGATTCGGCCGCAGCGCCGGTTCCCCGTGCGGGCATCGCACATCCGCCAGCCGTTCGTAGCGGCGCGCATCCTGAACATAGGCGGGCACATCGGACTCGAGACCGGACATGTAAATCGCGCGGGGGTACACCGCGGGAACGCCGGCGGCCGTCAAACGCAAGGCATAGGCGAATTCCTCGAAGGGGCTGTTGAAACCATGGGCGAGCATGCGCGCGCCGCGCGGATCGTCCGCGTTCACATCGGGCCGCTCGCCCACGCGCGATACGCGCCAGACGAGGTTGATGTCGTCCTTCGACCGCGTCCGATACACCTCGTTCGTCTCCGAAAGCGCGTCCTTGCGGGTCCGCCGCCAACGCTCGGGCTGGAAATAATCGAACAAATTCGGATCGCGCCCGACCACCCACAGCTCGCCCCGCGTGCTTTCGGTTTGGCCGTGGACGAAATCCACGCCGAGAATTCGGGCCGGGCGCAAGTGCGCGGGGAAGGAGGCCGCGTCCGCCGCGTCGAAGCGATGCCGCTGCCGCTGAAGATAGGCGCCGCGCCGCGCCCGCGCCACCTCGGATTGATGCTCGGGCGTGCGGGCGAGCAGCTCGAAATCCACCAGCGCGTACGCGATTCGACCGTCGGGCTCCCGTAAAAGATCGCCGTCGGGCCGGGCGCGGACGATGATATGGGCGGGCTTCATATCGTGCACGACAAAGCCGCGCTCGGCGAGCTCCGCGGTCGCGCGCCGCGTCATTTCCGCGACCAACCGCGCGTGGCGGTCGCGCGGGATGCGCGTCTGCTCGAGGGCCTCGACGATCGAGCGGCCCTTGATCCATTCGTAGATCAGGATGTATTGCCGAAAGATGTCCAGCTCGACATCGCGGTGTTTGAGTTTTTTGCGCGCGATGCGCGATTCGTTGCGGCCGGTCTGCCAGAGTTGCAGTTTCTTCGCCGGCACGTAAATTGCCAGCGGACGATGGGTGCGCACGGCGCCGCCCCTGCGCGCGGCGCGCAGTTCCTCGACGAGGGCGAATTCCTCGTAAGGACTGTTGAACTCGGCCTCCGAGAACTGGTTGAGGGTCATGGTGTCGAACGGCACGCGCTCGCCCACGCGCGACCATTTCACCACCAGCTCCGCGCGACGGCCGCCCACGGTGCGCGTGGCGACGCGATAGACGGTGCTGCTGCCCTCCAACCGTTCGCGGTTCTCCCGAAACCACCCGCTTTCATACCAATTCAACGGCATCAAGAGATCCAGCAACGGCCAGCCGTGGCGCGTGACGTACAGATCGCCGCCGTCATAGGTGCGGCGGCGGCGATAGTTCACGCCCAGAATTTCCGCCGTCTCGGCGACGAGGTCCGATGCCGCCGCGACATCCGGGGGATCACCAGCGTTCGTCATGGCGGATTTCTTGCAGCGGTTTTCGCTGCTTGGGGCGGCCGGCTTCCGCGGGATAGCCCAGCGGAGTCAGGGCCAGCGGCTCAATCCCCGCCGGCAGTTCCAGCGCCTCGCGCGCAACGACCGGATCGAACGCGCAAATCCAGCACGTGCCCAGACCGAGATCGGCGGCGCAGAGCGTGAGGTGATCCATGGCGATGGCGCCGTCAATGGCGGCGGATGAATAGCCGTCGTGGCGTCGCCGCCACGCCGCCGCGGTGTCCACGCACAGCGCAATCATGACCGGCGCGGCGGCGAACCAGGGCTGCGGGTAGGCGCGCGCCAGCGCGGCGCGGCGCGCGGGATCGCGCAACACGAGGAGATGCCACGGCTGAGCGTTTTTCGCGGAGGGGGCCAGCCGCGCCGCCTCCAACACCGCATCGAGCAACGCCTCCGGAACAGGGTCGGGCCGGTAGGCGCGGATACTGACCCGCCGGCGCGCCAGATCGAGGAAGCTCATGCCGCTCCTCCCGCCGCGCCCTCGCCGCTCCGCCAGCCGCGATACCATTCGACGAATCGCGGCACGCCGATCCGGATCGGTGTGCGCGGTTCAAAACCCAGCCGTTCCCGCGCCAACGCGATATCGGCATACGTCGCCGGCACGTCTCCCGGCTGCATCGGCAATAATTCCATGCGCGGTTCGACGCCGACCGATTCCGCGATGCAGCGGATCAGATCGGTCAGCTTTTCGGGCCGATGATGGCCCAGATTGAACACCTCGCAAGGCCCCAGCCCCGGCCGCGTCAAGCTCGCCGTCACGCCGGCGACGATGTCGTCAATATACGTGAAATCGCGGGACATCTCGCCGCGGTTGAAGACGCGGATCGGACGCCCGTCCATGAGCGCCTCCGTGAAAATCCACAGCGCCATGTCGGGTCTTCCCCACGGCCCATAGACGGTGAAGAAGCGGAGGCCGATCGTCGGCAGCCCGTACAGATGCGTGTAGGCGTGCGCCATCAGCTCATTGGCTTTTTTGGTCGCGGCGTAAAGGCTGATCGGACGATCCACCGGATCGCGCTCCGAAAAAGGCAATTTCGTATTGCCGCCGTACACGCTGGAGCTGGAGGCGTACACCAAACGCGGCGTGCGCGCATGGCGGCAACATTCGAGGATGTTGAGGAAACCGTCGAGATTGGACCGCGCATAGGCGTGGGGATTTGTCAGCGAATAACGCACCCCCGCCTGCGCCGCCAGGTGGCAGACGGCGGCGAAAGGCGCCGCGGCGAAAACGCTTTCCATCGCCGAAAGGTCGGCCAAATCGCCTTCGACGCCCCGATAGCCCGTCCGCCCTTCCAGCCGCCGATGCCGAGCCCGCTTCAGTCGGGGGTCGTAGTAGTCATTGAAGTTATCGAAGCCGACAACCTCATGCCCCGCGTCAAGCAAAGCCAGCGCCACATGAAAACCGATAAAACCCGCCGTTCCGGTGACCAGGAATCTCATGCTTTTATGCTCGCACAAGGCCCCTCGCGCGTCAACCCGCGCCGCCGCCGCAGGCCGAAGAGTATTTGGGGACGAAAATATGGGGACAGAGAATAAGAAGTTTACCGAGACGAATTCATAAGATGCTTTATAAAAATGCAATACGGCTGAATTTGGGACGAAGTTCGAGGCAAGAAGGCAAGAATATGAAGTTGCGGGTCAGAGGTCGGCGCAAGAGCGCCCGTAGGACTCGATCTTGCTCGAGCCGCGGACGGCCGGGCATCGAAGGGACAGGGCATCGAAGGGACAGAGAACGATTTCACGGCAAAAGGTAGGGCGCGCCCGTCCCGGCTTCGCCGGGCCGAGGCTTACGGCGGCCCGCCGAGCCGGAAAATATGGGGACAGAGAATACGAAGTTTGCCCACCGCGGAGACGCGGAGAACGCAGAGGTCCGAGGTCCGAAATCGGCGCTGTAGCTCCGGCGCTCTGCCGCCGGAGAGGTCGGTGGTCAGTAAGTGCCAAAGGGACAGAGAATGAAATCGCCCGGCAAAAGGTAGGGCGCGCCCGTCCCGGCTTCGCCGGGCCGAGGCTTACGGCGGCCCGCCGCGCCGTAAATATGGGGACAGAGAACAAGAAGTTTGCCCGCGACTGACAACGCAGCGTCGGTTTCCAAGCCTTGGAAAAATTGGCGTTGAGTTTTCCAAGCCTAGGAAATCCAATGGCTTAGAATATCTTTTTCCTGCGTCTCTGTTTCTCTGTCCCCATCGGCGTTCCGGCGACAGAGCGCCGGAACTACAGCGCTGACCTCCGTCCACCGCGGTGGGTTCCGCGGCGGCCCGACGCGCCGGAAAAGATGGGGACAGAGAATAAGAAGTTTGCCGAGACAAATTCATAAGATGCTTTCTACCAGTGCAATACGGTAGAAGCCGGGACGAAGTTAAAGGCAAGAATGCCGTGCGGTCCAGGATTGCACCGCGGAGACGCGGAGAACGCGGAGGTCCGAGGTCCGAGGTCCGAAATCGGCGCT
>CALGXT010000066.1 GCA_937935255.1 uncultured bacterium
CGGGCTTCGGCGAGGCAAGCGGCGCCGCGAAAAAACGAGGGGATAACTTGACGGTTGAAAGCTCGACGGCCGAGGTCCCAAGTCCGAGGTCCGAGCGACAAACCCAACGGCCCCGCCCCCGGCAAACGGTAGGGCGCGCCCGTCCCGGCTTCGCCGGGCCGAGGCTTACCGGAAAATACGGGGACAGAGAATACGTAGTTTGCCGCACGAGAAGGGACAGAGAACAGGAAGTTTACCGAGACAGATTCATAAAATACTTTCTATCAACGTAATACGGCGGAATCTGGGACGAAGTTAGAGGCAAGAAGATTCCCCGCGAATCTCACGCCAGCCCGTGGATCGGGAAGATCGTGCGCTGTACGGCGGCGACGACGCGGCGGACTTCGTCGTCGATCGGGCCGCGGCGGCCGCCGTCGGACAGCAGGGTCCGATCGCGCAGTCCGCCGAGCCAATCGGTGTTTTCGAGCATCACGCCGCCGAGTCCGACGCCGAGATCGTTCTGATGGGCGTGGTCGCCAATGAGGACGCTCCAGCAGAGCGCCCAGCCGCGGACGGTGTTGGGGATATGGTAGCCGCCGCCGCCGACGGCGAGGATCGGCTTGCCGAGACCGCGCACGCGCTCGACGATATCGGCCAGCACATTGTTGGTCAAGTTGAGATGGGCCAGTGGATCGCCTGCGAGCGTGTCCATGCCGAGTTCGAGCATAATGACATCGGGATCGAACTTGCGCAGCACCGGGAAGGCGGCTTCGAGGAAGGCGTACTCGTAAATCAAATCGTACGTCCCGACGGGCAACGGGACATTGACACAAAAACCGCGGCCGGGGCCTCGACCGATTTCGCTCTCGAAGCCGGTGCCCGGGAACAGCGTCCGCCCGCTTTCGTGCAGTGAGATCGTAAGCACGTCATTGCGCTCATAAAACGCATCCTGCTGCCCGTCCCCATGGTGAACGTCAATATCGAGGATGGCGACACGGCGTCCCGCGGAGGCGAACTCCATCGCGGCGATCACGACATCGTTGATATAACAAAACCCGGAGGCGCGTCCGGCATGGGCATGGTGGAAGCCGCCCGAGGGGTTGAAGGCGATATGCGCCTCGCCCTTCAGAATCAGGCGCGCGCCGGTCAGCGAGCCGCCGGCGGCGAGGCGGATGTAGTCGTACATGCCGGGGAAGATGGGGCAGTCGGGCGTGCCGAGCCCCATGGCGGCGGAGGCCAAGTCGTACCGGCCTTCCTGCCCCGCCTTCAGCGCGGCGAGGTAGTCGGGCAGGTGAAAGCGGAGCAACTCCTCCTCGGTCAGCGGGACCGGGGCGGCCTCGCGGCGGTGGGGGCCGGACAAAAGCCCCATGTCCTCGAGAATCTTTCGGGTTTTGCCCGCGCGATGCGTGTTGAAGGGGCACGCCTCGGGATAGCCGCCCATTTCGAGGTCCGGCGAATAAATGAACGCGCAATCCGCCGGGGCCGCCGCCTTCCCGCCGCCATAGTCCTGGAATTGTATCGGACTCATCTCCCGGCGCGTTCGATATCCGCGGACGATTGAACTTGCCGCCTTTTCGCCGCCAGGCGGATAATGCCGCCCTGCGCCGCCCGGTTCAAGCGCAACCTGCGGCCGCGCTCGCCAAATCCGGCCGCGCCCGGTATGCTGTGCGGCGAACAAGCGAACCATGAATCTGCGCGACTGGCTGGAACAGGCCGCCGAGAAATACGGCGCGCGGCCGGCCCTCCGTTTCAAAAGCGACGGCGTCTGGCATTCGCGAACCTATCGAGAACTGCTCGACCGTTCCCGCGCCGCCGCCGCCGCGCTCCGGCGCGACGGCGTGCGCCCCGGCGATCGCGTCGCCCTCTTCCGCGACAACGCCCCCGATTGGCCGGAGGCGTATTTCGGCATCGTGGGCCTGGGCGCCATCGCCGTGCCGCTCGATCCCAAATTGCGGGAGCAGGAGGTCTCGCACATCCTGCGGGACGCCGGCGTCGAGGTCGCGCTGTGCGGCGTCCGCCAATGCGAGCTGCTCGGCGAAATCGAGGACGAAGTCCCCGGCCTGCGCCGCGTGCGGACGCTGGACGGCGCTCCGCCGGCTTTGCGACGGCGCGCCGAATATGCCGCGTTCGCGCCGGACACGGCCGCCCCGGAACACGGATGGCGATACGCGAAGTTGGAGAACAACAGCCCCGCCTCGCTCATCTACACCTCGGGCACCACGGGCCGGGCCAAGGGCGCGATTCTGACGCACGGCAATTTCACCGCCAACGCGCAAAGCTGTATTGACGCGATCGGAGTGCGGGACGACGACCGCATGCTGCTGGCGCTTCCGCTGCACCATTCCTTCGCGTTCACCGCGAACCTGATCGTGCCCATCGGCGTCGGCGCGGAAATCTGCTTCGTCGAAAGCCTCAAAACCGTCGGCGAGAATCTGCGCGAAGTGTCGCCCACCATTCTACTGGCGGTGCCGCTGCTGCTCGAAAAACTGTATCGCCGCATCGAGACCGGCTTGCGCGAAAAGCCGTTGGCGCGCCTGCTCCTGGCGCTGGGCATTCTCGGCCCTATTCGCAAGGCCGTGCGCGCCAAACTCGGCGGGCGCCTGCGGTTGCTCGTTTCCGGCGGCGCGCCGTGCGATCCGGAGCTGCTGCGCGGGCTGACGCGCCTGGGACTGACGGCGGTCGAGGGCTATGGCCTTACCGAGGCCGGACCGGTGGTCTCGCTGAACCCGCTCGACGCGCCCCGTCCCGGCACGGTGGGCCGTCCGCTGCCGCGCGTGGAAGTGAAACTGCTCGAGCCGGACGCCTCCGGCGTCGGCGAGCTCGCCGTGCGCGGCCCGAACGTCATGGCCGGCTACTATCGAAACGAGGAGGCGACCCGCGCCGCGCTGCTCGAGGGCGGATGGCTCGCCACGGGCGACCTGGCCTCGATAGACGCCGACGGCTACATCACAATACGGGGTCGCAAAAAAGCCCTCATTGTCAATCGGGAGGGCAAAAACATCTATCCGGAGGAGGTCGAGCAGCAACTCGCGCAAAGCCCGCTGGTGCTGGAGTCGCTGGTGTTCGGCTATCGCGAGCCGGGCGAGCGCGTCGGCGAGCGCGTGGGCGCCATCGTCGTGCCGAACCTCGCCGAGTTCGAGCGGCGGAACGGAGGGCGCCGCCCGCCCGACGCCGAGATCGAACGCCAGGTCCACGCCGAAATCCGGCGCGTCCTCCGCGGCATTGCGGAGTACAAGCACCCGCGCCACATCGTCATCCGAATGGAAGAACTCGAAAAGACCTCAACCGCCAAGATCAAGCGCTTCCTCTACGACGGCTTCCCGACGCCGGGCGCCGACTCCGCCGCGGGCCATCGCCCCCCGCGCTGACCCCGCGCGGTCGAGGCGAGCCCGAGGGCGCGCCGCCCTCTATTTTCCGCGTCGTATCGCCGTCCACCCACCGCGGCTCGATCAGCACGGTGCGGGGGTGCTCCGGCGCGCCGCGGTCGCCGCGGCGGATCAGGCCCACGAGCTGCTCCACCGCCGCCGCGCCGACCTCCTCCATCTGTTGATCCACGCCCGAGGCGGTGGTGATGCCCGGCGAGCGGTCCAGGACCGCGAAGCCCAGTTCGTCCGGCAGCTTTACGCCCGCCGCGGTCAACCAGTTGAGGGGGTTGATCTGATTGCACGCCACCGCGTCGGGCCGGCACGCCCGCATCCAGGCGAAGAACCGCGGCGGCTCCATGGTCCGCAACACCAACAGCGGCAGCCGCTGCTCCCGGGGCACGACGTGCAGGTGATAGAGATAGGCGGCGAGAAACTGGTGCGCCGTCCGCTCGTCGGCCACGGCGTTCAGCGCGAAGCCGATCCGCCGGTAGCCGAGCGCCCGCAGCCGCTCGAACGCCAGCATGGCCGCGCGAAACTGGTCGGGCGCCACCCGGTGCACGTCCGGCTCGGAGACGCTGTGCCCGATGCCGATGCACGAAATCTCGGAAATGTCCGTTTCCAGGCGGCCGCGCGGCGCATGTCCGAACGGCATCGCGATCGCGCCCTCGATGCCGCGCGTCCGCAGCACGCCGCTCAGTCGCGCCGCGTCCATCCCCGGCTGCCGCGTCCAGAACTCCTCGACGCGGTAGCCCAGCGCCGCCGCCGCGCGCAGGATGCCGCTGTGCAGGCGGCGCAGGAAGCTCGCCGAGCGCCAGGGCGAGGACTCGTCGTGGAAGGTCAGCAGCGCCAGCGGGGTCGCGGCGGCGGAGGGACGCCGCGCGCGCATGTAGGACATGAGTTTCGAGAGCTGCGGGTCGGGCCGATAACCGAGCCGATCGGCGACGGCGCGGATGCGCGCGCGCGTCGCCTCCGGAATGGCCGCGTGGTTGCGCAGCGCCATCGAGACCGTCGCCGTCGTCACGCCCGCCGCCCGCGCGATATCCGCCTGCGTCACCGGTTTCATGCCGCCTCCCGCACAAGCGCGCATCCTAAAGCACTTAACCATTAAGTCAACTTTCGCTTGCGGACGAAAGGGGGACGCGCGACGATCGGCGGCGTGAAAAGCGAGTACCGCCGCGCGGGCGGCGGACCGCAACGGGAAAGGGGCGATGGCCCCGGGAGGATGACATGAAGAAGTTGTGGACGGCATTTGGAACGCTGGCAATCGCCGCGGGAGTGGCGTTGGGCAGCGCAATAGATCAAATCAATTACAGCACCGGAAATCTCGACGGCCAGACCGGCGGCGGCAGCTCGGGTTTCGCCGGCGCGTGGGACGATACGGCGGGAACCCCGGAAATCACGGTGGACGCCGGATCGCTGGTTCCCTCCGCGACGATGCGGACGGGCTACGCGACGGCGGGCAATTCGGTGAAATCGCCCGTGGGCGCGGGCGCGAACGATGATTTCTTCGCGTCGCGGCAGTTGACGACGGCGATCGATATGAACAGCGGCAACACCTATTACTTCAGCTTCCTGGTTTCGGGATCCTGGACGGATCAAAGTACGAAGCGCGGCTGGAATGTCGGGTTCAGCACCGTCGGCAATGGTCTGACCGGCGGTATCACCATCAAAAACGCCTACAATACGTCGAATCTTTCCTATGCCAGCGCGGGAACCGAAACCGGATTCACGGCGGTGACGGATTTCTCCAGCGGCAATGCCTATTTCATCGTCGGCAAGATGGCGACCAGCAACGGCGGAAACGATCTGCTGTCGTTCAAGGTGTATGGCCCGTCGGAGACTGTGGCGGCCACGGAGGAATGGGATGTCGCGAACAACACGATCGTCTCCTCCTCCAGCCTCGGCTACCTTGTCATACAGGGCCGCGTGAACAACACGGGCAGCTTCTACAAATTTGACGAGATCCGCGTGGGCGACACGTGGGACTCCGTGACGATTCCCGAGCCCGGCTCGGCCTCGCTGATTCTCGGTGCGGGGCTGATCGCGCTGGCGCGGCGTCTCCGTCGCCGCTGATCGTCCTCTTTGCTCTCCAACGCCGAAGGCCGGTCCCCGCGGACCGGCCTTCGTGCTTTCGGCGGCCGCAACGGCGGGCATGGACCTTCGCGAGGGGGCGGCGCATCGTTTCCCCTTCGCGGCCTTCGTGAACTTCGTGGTGAAAAAAACGCGCTTGCAGGGCTCGAGCTCGATCGAGCCCCCCGACGGGTTCGACAGCGAGATCGGCGCGCCGGGGGGCGTTTGCCGGGTTTTCGGCCCCCGTCTCTGGTTTCCCTTTTTCCGCGCCATTTAACCATTAACCCGAGTTTCCCTTGCGCCGCCTTCCGGAAATATGAGAGGGTGTGCGCCGGCGGGAGGGAGATCGAAATGAAGACTATTCGTTTCGGCTGGATTCCGGCGGCGGCGGGGATCGCGCTCGGCGCGGCGGTCGAGTCGTTCGATTACGATTCGGGCGACCTCGCCGGCCGGGACGGCGGCGTCGGTTTCGCCGGACCATGGACCGCGGCGGGCGCCCTCATCGTCGTTCCCGTCTCCCTGACGCCTTCCGCGACCCCGGTCGCGGGCTATGCCGCCGCCGGCGGCGCGATCGAGACCGCCGCCGGAACGGGCGAGAACTTCGACTGGGTCGCGACCCGGCGGCTCGCCGAGCCGCTCGATCTCGATTCCGACGCCACCGTCTATTTCAGCTTCCTCGTGCGGGGCGACTGGAACGACCTCGGCGTCAGCCGGGGGTTCAACGTCGGCTTCACCGGCGCCGAGGGGAAATTGACCGCCAACGCCGTGACCGTGAAAAAGGATTACAACACGGTGAACCTCGTCGCCGCCGTCGGCGGCAAGAACGGGGCGGATTCCATCGTCGGCGCGCTCGCCGACGACACGGCGACCTTCGTGGCGGGCAAGCTGATCGCCTCGGCCCAGGACGCCGACACGCTTTGCTTCACCGCCTATCGCGTCAAGCTCGCGGGCCGCGAGGCCGTTCCGGAAGCCCCCGTCTGGACGATCTCGGCCGACCTCGGCCGGCTGACGGGGAAGCTGGATTACCTGATCGTCCAGGGGCGCGTGAACGACGCGGGGATGAAGTATCGGTTCGATGAAATCCGCGTCGGCGATTCCTGGCGCGCGGTGACGGGGCCGGCGCCCCGACCCGCTCCATAAACCGGAGATGTCCTCGCGGCGGCGAAGACCGGGAGCGATTTGCGATGAACGCCTTGACGAAACGCCGAACTTTTCCGGGACGCGCGGCGCGGCCCGCGGAGGCGCGGCGATGATTCGAGGAAAGACCGCGATTTTTGCGGCGGCGGCGCTTCTGCTCGCGGGCTGCGGAGCGGCGCCGCGCGACGAAACCCCGGCTCCGCCTTCGCCGCCGGCCCCGGTTTCGAATCCGCCGGAGGGGGCCTCCGCGGTCGCGACGACGCCCGAGCCGGAAACGCCGAACGCCCTCGCCGCCCGGCCCGAGCCGAGCGGCATTCCCGTGCTGGCGGACCTCTCGAAGACGCAGTTCCGCGCCGCCGCCGAGGATCAGGCCGAGTTCGCGCTCGCGCCCGCGGAGGGCCGCCCGTATGCGCGGGTCGCGCGGCTGCGCACCGCGCGGCGGCCGCCGCAAACCTGGAATATCGAGATCAAGCTCGCGACCGTCGCGCCGATCCGCGAGGGCGACACGCTCTGGCTCCGGTTCGATTTGCGCGGAACCGAGCTGCAGGCGGGGGCGTACCAGGCGCTGGCGACCGTAGCGTTCCAGCTCGACGAGCCGCCCTATCCGAAGGCGTTTCTCCGAAACGTCAACGTGGGCGCGGACTGGCGGAGCTTCTCGTTCGCGTTCCGCGCGCCGCGCGATTACGCGCCGGGCGCGGCGGCCCTCGCGATCCACGCGGGATTCGATCCGCAGACGATCGAGATCGGCGGCGTCGAGCTGCTCGACCTGGGCCTGGACGCCGATCCTGCCGCGTTGCCGGCGACGCAAGCCTCCTACCGCGGCCGCGAACCCGACGCCGCGTGGCGGCGCGCGGCGCTGGAGCGCATCCGCCGCATCCGGATGTCCGATCTGGAGGTGCGCGCGAGCGACGCGGAGGGGCGGCCCGCGGCCGGCGTCGAGGTGTCGGTTCGGCAGACGCGCTCGGCCTATCGTTTCGGCTCCGCGCTCAACGAGGGCGCCTGGACCGCCCTCGAGGGGCCGGATCGCGACCGTTATCGGGCCGAATTCGTCCGCCTGTTCAACGCGGCCACCTTCGAGGGCGACATGAAATGGCCGTCCTGGATTCAACCGGAACGCCGCGCCCGCGCGCTGGCGCTGCTGGACGAGATGGACCGGCTGGGCATCTCCGTGCGCGGGCATACGCTGGTCTGGCCGGGCTGGAAATGGCTGCCGCCGGACCTGCGGAAGCTGGAAAACGATCCGCCGCGCCTGCGGGCGGCGGTGCGGGAGCGCATCCGGGACGCCGCCGGCGCCCTGCGCGGGCGTGTGCCGGAATGGGATGTGCTCAACGAGCCGTTTCACAACAACGACTTGATTCGAATTCTCGGGCGCGATGAGATGGTGGAATGGTTTCGCGCGGCGCGGGCGGCGGACCCCGAGGCGCGTCTGTTCCTCAACGAAAACGCCATCTTGAATATGCGCGCGAACGCGGCGGAAAAAGCCGCCCACTTCGAGGAGACGATCCGCTTCCTGCTCGACGCCGGGGCGCCGCTGGGCGGCCTCGGAATGCAGGGCCACTGCTACGACCCGTTGACGCCGCCGGACGCCGTGCTCGGCCGGCTCGACCGCTTCGGTCGCTTCGGGCTGCCGATCGTCGTGACGGAATGCGACATCCTTGTGGATGACGAGGCGCTGCAAGGCGACTATTTCCGCGATTTCCTGATCGCCGTGTTCAGCCACCCGGCGACGGACGGTTTCTTCGTCTGGGGCTTCTGGGACGGGCGGCACTGGAAACAGAACGCGCCGATCTTTCGGAAAAACTGGTCGCTGAAGCCGTCCGGCCGCGCGTGGGAAGAACTCGTGCTCGGCGCCTGGCGGACGAACGAAACGGAGACGACGGACGCGGCGGGGGTTTTCCGCCTTCGGGCGTTCCGCGGCGACTATGAGGTGACGGTTCGAGCCGGCGGCCGCGAGACGCGCGCGGCGGCGCGCGTGGACGCCAACGGAGGGTCGGTTCATGTGCGCATTCCCTGATCCCGGTCTCGAGTCGCGGCGCGGTTTCACGCTCGTCGAACTGCTGGTGGTGATCGCGATCATCGGAATTCTCATTTCGATGATACTGCCGCAGTTGGGCAATGCGCTCGTGCGCGCCCGCGCGGTCGCGTGCCAATACAATCTCCGCCAGCAGGGGCAGGCCTTATTCGGCTATTCGATGGACGATCGCGCGGGCCTGATGCCGTATGGACACAACGGCCAGCCGGGCGGCAATTCGCGAAGCTGGATTGACACGCTCCAGCTATGGCTCGACAGCCGGAGCGAGGACGTGCAATCGAAGGGGCCGATCTTTTATTGCCCGGCCGCGACGGGACCGGCGGCGCGGCAACCCGCCTTCACGTGCCACAAATACCTGCTGCCGCTGATCGAGGACGATGGGCGGGTCCTGACCGGCAGTTTCGGCGGCTACACGATCCGCCGGGTGAGCCCGATGGATATCCGACGGCCCGCGGAAACGATGCTGACGGCGGACGCCACGCAGCTCAACAACTTCGCCGCCGACGCGCAATTCTACAACGTGCCCTACAGCGGAAATCAGGGCGTCGCGGACAACCCGATCCCGACCCAGCCCTATCTCCGCGCCATGCTCGACTATCGCCGGCACAAGACGGACGGAAAGCCCTCCGCCAATCTCCTTTTCGGCGACGGCCACGTGCAGGCGTTCATCGAGGGCACGGTGCTGAACCGCCACGTCGCCTTCTCGTACTGAACCGAACACGCCAAACCTCCCTCCCGCGCAGGCTTTGCCGGCGACCGAGCCAACTTGGTGGC
Organism: uncultured bacterium; assembly: GCA_937935255.1. Lineage (GTDB taxonomy): Bacteria > Verrucomicrobiota > Kiritimatiellia > PWTM01 > PWTM01 > CALGXT01. The sequence goes on from CALGXT010000066.1 coordinate 9,358, forward strand.
AATTCGCAAAAAAGTTCCAATATGACTTATTATTGCGATCTATAATTAGGCCAATTTGTCATTATTGTTTTGTCGTATTATATTCGTAAGTTATTTTGGGAAAATGTCATATGATTATTATTCATACTTGGCATTTGTAATGCTTTAGTCTGGTTGGAATTTGGAAATAGCCTTTCGGAATGGTTCCGAAGGGTTGAACAGAAAGGAGTGGGAAATATGTTTTGGCCTGAATCGAGAATGTTTGGGATGGACCCCTTTGCCGAGTTGCGTCGGCTGCAGCGGGAGATGAACCGGCTGTTCGAGGGGTACGGCGAGGCGGAATGCGCCTGGCCGGCGATCAACCTGTGGAGCAACCGCGATGAGGTCGTAGTCTCCGCGGAGGCGCCGGGTGTTGATCCCAAAGACCTGAAGGTGACCGTGCAAAACGACATCTTCACCATCGAGGGCGAGCGGAAACCGGAAGACCTCGGCGAGAATGCGGTGACGCACCGCGCCGAACGCGAGTTCGGCCGTTTCTCCCGAAGCATTCGGTTGCCGTATGAGGTGGACAATTCCAAGGTCACGGCCAGGTATCGCAACGGCGTTTTGACTGTGACGCTGCCCCGCAGCGAGGTCAGCAAACCGAAGCAGATCGCCGTCGCGACCGAGTGAACCCAGCGGAACTTCGGATGGAGGGATGAAAGAATGAAAGAGAACAAACAAGAAACGGCAGTGGAAACCAAAAAACCCGCGGAGACTTCGGCCGTCGAGCTGACGCGGGATCAACCCGTGTTCGCGCCGGCGACCGATATTGCCGAGCGGGAGGACTCCTTCGTGATCCTCTGCGATTTGCCGGGGGTGGACGAGAAGCATGTGGACATCACGCTGGAAGAGGGCGTGCTGACCATTCTCGGCTATCAGGACACGGCGACGCCGGCGGATCACGAATGGCTGTATCGGGGCTACACCCCCGGCGTCTTCCGCCGCGCCTTCACGTTGGGCTCGGAGGCGGATCCGAACAAGATTCGCGCGAAGCTCGCGCATGGCGTTCTCCGGCTTGAAATCGGAAAGTCCGAGAAGGCGCAGCCGCGGAAGATTCCCGTGCAAACGGAGTAATTTCGTGAGAAAGGAGGTGTCCACGATGACAAAACACCTGATTCCTTGGAGGAAGAAAGGCGAGGTCGCCAAACCGGAGCGCGTCGAGCATCCGATTGAAGCGCTGCATCGGGAGATGAACAATCTCTTCGATAGCTTCTTCGGAGATTTCGGTCTAACGCCGTGGTTCGGCGCGTCGCGCGCGATGGGTTCGTTGACGCCCCGCTTCGAGGTGGCGGAGACGGACGACGCCATCGAGGTGGCCGCGGAGCTGCCCGGCATGGACGAAAAGGACGTGCGGGTGACGCTGGATGAAGGCCTCTTGACGATCGAAGGCGAGAAGAAGGCGGAGCGCGACGAGAAAAAGCGCGGCGTCTTCTTCAGCGAACGCACCTATGGCCGATTCCAGCGCTCCGTCGCGTTGCCGGCGGGCGTGGACGAATCCAAGGTCAAGGCGACCTTCAAGAAGGGCGTGCTGCAGGTGACGATTCCGAAGACCGAGTCGGCCCGCGCCGCCCGTCGGACCATCAAAATCGAGTCCGACTGATATTCGAGAGGGCGCCGTGGCGCCCGGGAGGACGGGACGGGCGGTCCCGTCCTCTTTTTTCGATATTTTCCAAGCCTTGGAAGCGAACATGCTTCGCGTTTCCAAGGCTTGGAAAACGCGCTCAAAAACCCGATCGTTGACCGTCAATGACTTACAAATTCATCTCTGTCCCTTGCGCATCTTCCGACCTCTGACCTCCGATCTTCGGCCTCTCGACGTCTCCGCGGTGCGTTCTCATTCTCTGTCCCTTACGCGCGCGACGGCGCGAAGGCGCGCGGAAAATCATCCGGATCAGCCTCCCGAGCGCGGCGCCCCCGCGATATTGCTTCCAGGAACTCGGGCGTCTAACATGCAAGATCGAGCCCGGTCGTCTTTTTCCAAGACATGGCGGGGAAATTGAAAGGATTGCATCCATGAAACCGTTCTTTCTCGATCCGGCCTACTGGCATAACTGTTCCGGATTGGAGCCGCATGACGGCGGCGGTTGGCTGATGCCGCGCTTTCCCGCTTCCGTTCGCCGCCGGCTGAACGCTACGGCCCAATGGCGCGCCCTTGAACCCACGGGCGTGGAACTGCGCTTCGCCACCGAAGCCTCACAGGTCTGGGTTGTCGTCAGCGCCCTCGCGGAGGGCGGCGAAGTGCTGGCGCACCGGGGCGACATCCAACAACAAAACATACGAATCCCGCCCAACCAGACCGTCACCATCGTTCTGCAACCGCCCGCGGGCTTCAAGTCGCTCTCGCCCGACGCGCCGGTGCGGCGGCGTTATTCGCCCGCGCTCTGGCGGATCGAGTTCGGGCGCGGCGTGATGAAGCTTCATGCCGTGGACATTTTCGGCGGTGAAGTCCGCCCGCCCGCCTCGGCGGAAGCGCCCGCCCGCCGTTGGCTGGCCTACGGCTCCTCCATCACGCATTCGTCGCCTCTGCCGGGTACCCGGCCCAAGCCGCCCGCATGTTGGGCGTTGAAGTCCTCAATAAGGGATTGGCCGGCGCCTGCCATGCCGAATACGAGATTGCGGAATATTTTGTAAGGCAGGAGCGATGGGATTTCGCCACGCTCGAATTGGGGGTCAATATGCGCGATAGCTTTACACCGGAAGCCTTTCGTGAACGCGTTGAACGGTTTCTGAATACGGTGGCCGCCGGCCGCCCGGATGCGCCGATCGGGGTTATTACGGCCTTCACCAACGGAGCGCATTACGCGGAAAACGCGCAACATCCGCCGGTCGCCAATCAACGGGCCTACGATGTCCTTCTGCGCACGTGGGTCGCGGCGCAAAAAAATCCTCGCATACGTTTGCTGGAGGGAACGACCCTGCTGGACGACTTCACCCTTCTGAGCGCGGATTTCGTGCATCCGACGTTGGAGGGCCAGACCCGCATGGCGCATCGCATTGCGGAGACGCTTCGCATTCCGCCATTTACCGACGCGCCATGATGGCGGAACACTGACGGACGCCTCTATTGCCGGGTCAAAACGAAAGTTGTGCCCCCTTCCATCAGCGCTATGGGGACAGGCAAGTTATCCCGCCGCTCTCCGCCCTACGGACCGCGGACCTCGGATCTCCGCGCTCTCGGCGTCTCCCCGGCGTTCTCAGTCTCCGTTCTCAGTCTCTGTCCCTTACCAGCGCTTCGTTGATCGCGAGCGCCGCCAGACAGAGCGCGCCGCCGATCAATAGTTTTGGCAGCGAAGTTCGCTCATCGAAGACGATCAGGGAGACGGCGACCGCGAGGGGAATTTTGAGGTTGTTGAAGATCGCCAGGGCCCCGGCGTTCACGCGGGTCGCGCCGACATTCCAAAGAAAGAAAGCGACGCCGGAAGCCACGACACCCAAGTATAGCACCGCCGCCGCCGCGCGCCCATCGAGGGCGGGCGCCGCTCCCCCGGCCCGACCCATCCACGCGGCAAAAGCCACAACCAAGCCGCCCGCATACAGCGCGGCGAAGATTTCGCGATCCCGTATTTCCGGACCGCTTCGGCGCAAGCGGCGATAGGCGACCTGGCCGAAGGCGAAGCAGAGGTTGGACGCCTGCATCAGGCCGAAACCTAGCCAAAACCGTTCGCTTTGCAGCTCGCCCCACTTCACGATCGCCGTGCCGGCGACCGCGAGCGCCGCCGTGCCGAGAAAGAGCGGATGGAAACGCCGCGTCCAGGCGTCATGGATCAGCGTCACATACATGGGCGTGAAAACCGTGAAAAATGCCACTTCGTGCGAACGCAGATAGCGATAGGACATGAACAAGGCGAGATACATCAACCCATACTGAACCGCGCCGATGCCCGCAGCGGCGAGCGCAGTTCGCGCGCCGCACGCGCGCGCGCGCAACCACGGCAAAAAGACCAGCCCCGCCAGCGCCAGCCGCGCCGCCGCGAGAAAGAAAGGGTTCACGCCCTTGAGCGTGTTCCCAATGATCCCGAAGGAGAACGCCCAGATCAACGAAGTGGCCAGTAGGTAAATCATGGCCGAGCACTATAGCGCGCCCGGCCCGTAAAATCAGCCGATCGTAAGGGACAGAGACCGCAAGGGACAGAGACCGCCGCGCGGCCCGAAATTGTCTTTACCTGCTCGTTCCCTGCGGCGCGAGCAAGCTCGCGCCCTACGGCCGAAGAATGTAGGACTTGCAAATCGTTGTCTGTCCCCATGGGGCGGCCCGGCGCACCCGACCGGCGATCGCCGCTTTGCTTCCGGCGGGATTCTTCGTATAGTCCCCCCTCATGCCGAAAATATCCCTCCTCGATGCGTTGGCCGACGGGCGCGTATTGCTGTGCGACGGCGCCTGGGGCACCGAATTGCAGCGCCGGGGACTGCCTGCCGGCGAGTGTCCCGAACGATGGTGTCTGGAGCGCCCCGACGAGGTCGCCGGCATCGCCCGCGACTATGCCGTGGCCGGCGCCGATATCGTCGAGACCAACAGCTTTGGCGGGAGCCGGCTGAAACTGGAGCACTACGGGCTGGCCGGCCGCACCGCGGAAATCAATTCCGCCGCCGCCCGGCTGTCCCGCGAAGGCGCGGGGCCGGATCGCTGGGTCGCCGGTTCCATCGGGCCGACCGGCAAGATGCTGCTCATGGAAGATACCACCGAGGAGGAACTCTACGAAGTTTTCGGCGGGCAGGCGGCGGCGCTGGAAAACGGCGGCGCGGACGCGATCTGCATCGAAACCATGAGCGCGGACGACGAGGCCGCGATCGCCGTTCGCGCGGCGCGCGAGCGAACGAAGGCCGTCGTCATTTGCACTTTCGTGTTCTCGCGCGCCGCCCAGGGGGACTACCGCACGATGATGGGCCTCGACCCGGCGTCGGCCGCCGCCGCGGCGCTGAAGGCGGGCGCGCACATTGTCGGCGCGAACTGTGGAAATGGAAGTGAAGGTATCGCGGATATCGTCCGGGCGATGCGGACGGCTCACCCCGGTGTGCCGCTGATGGCGCAACCCAACGCCGGCTTGCCGAAAATGGAGCACGGCGTCCAAATCTTTCCGGAAACCCCGTCGGACATGGCCGTCCGCCTGCCGGCTTTGCTCGAGGCCGGGGCCAATATTGTCGGCGGCTGTTGCGGGACGACCCCCGATCATATTCGCGCGCTGCGCGTCGCGCTCGACCGACTTGCCGGAACGAAATAGCCCCCCGGCGTCCGCGGGCCTGGCGTCTGGGGGGTGTATCACACTTCGCGAAGTGTGATACACTCGGCGGCGCCGCGGTAAAACGGCGGGACCACTTGACGGCGGAGCGCTCGAGGGTCGAGGGCGGAGGTCGGAAATCCAAGGTACAGAAAACGATTTCCAGCGACAGAGAACGATTTCCACGGGGGGGGGGCACGCGTAGGGCGCGCCCGGCCCAGCTTCATCGGGCCGAAGCTTGCGGCGATCAGCCGCGCCGTAGGGCTCGAGCTTGCTCGAGCCGCCCGACCGGCGCCCGGGCTCTGCCTTTCCGTTCTTAACCGCCGCTACGGGGCGGGACGCTCAGGCCGACAACGTCGCCTCGCCGGTTGCGGCGGCGGGCGGAACCAACGGCGCCGCGGCGAGCGAGGGCCGCAGCGAGCGGATGAACTGCCGATGCAGCCGGGCATAACGCCCGCCGGCGGCCACCAGCTCCTGATGCGTGCCGCGTTCCACGATCCGTCCGGCCTCCAGTACCAACACCTGATCGGCGTGCCGAATCGTGCTCAACCGATGGGCCACGACAAAACTCGTGCGGCCCTTCAACAGTACCGCCAGCGCCCGCTGGATGCGGGCCTCCGTCATCGTGTCAATCGAGCTGGTCGCCTCGTCGAGGATCAATATGCGCGGGTCGGCCAGCAGCGCGCGCGCGAAGCAAACCAATTGACGTTGGCCGAGGCTGATGCCCACGCCCCGCTCACCGACCACCGTATGAAAGCCCTCCGGCAGCGATTCGATCAAATCCAGGCAATCGAGCCGTCGCGCGGCCTCCGCAACCTCCGCATCGGTCGCCTCCGGCCGCCCCAGGCGGATGTTGTCCAAAACCGTGCCGGTAAAGAGGAAATTCTGCTGCAGCACGATGCCCATTTGGCGATGGATGGCCTCTGTCGAAATCGCGCGGATGTCCCGGCCGTCGAGCAGCACGTCTCCGGAGGTCGGCAGATAAAATTTGGCGATGAGATTGATCACCGTCGTCTTGCCGCTGCCGGTCGCTCCCACCAGCGCGATCGTTTGTCCGGGTTCCGCCACAAACGAGACGTCGTGCAGCACGTTCTTGCCCGTCTCATAGGCGAAAGAGACGCCGCGAAACTCCACCCGGCCCTCCAGGCGCGGGGCGACGGCGTCGGGCGGATCGCTCCAATCGGGTTTCGCGTCCAGCAGCGTGAACAGCCGCTCCGCGCCCGCTAAAGCGCTCAGGGCGTGATTGTACTGTTGTCCCAGCAACTGAATGGGGCCGAAGAAAACGCCCGCCATGAGAATGAATTGATAGAGCGTCTCGACCTCCGCCTTTCCGGAGAACACGCGGGCCCCGCCCACGAGCAAAACGAGCGCAATGAAGACCTGTGTGTTGAACTCCAGCAGCGGCAGGAACAATCCCGACACGCGGGCGGCGTCGAGATTGTAACGGGAATGATCCGCCACCAGCTCGCGAAACAGTCCGGCGTTGATCCGCTGCCGGGCGAAGCCCTGGGTGATTCGGATACCGCCGACCGCCTCGGTCAACGTCGCGGTGACCCGGCTGAAGCTGCGCTGGACGGCTCGAAACGACCGGCTCAGGCGATGATGAAAGAAGCGATTGAGCCCCCACAGCACGGGCACAAAACCGGCGACCACCGCAAAGAGCGCTGGATCGTAACGCAGCATCAACGCGCCCGCGATCAGCATCTGGCCGAGGCCGACGGTGGTCACAAACAGCACATCCTGAACGCCTACGCGAACGCTGTCGGCGTCCGTCGTGAACCGGCTGATCAGATGGCCGACCTTCGTGCGATGGTGGAAGGCCATCGGCATTCGATGCACCTGTTCGAACATGTCGCGGCGCAGGTCGCGCAGGACGCTCTCGCCCAATTCCAGGGCCCACAGGACGCGATAGCGAAACGTGAGTTGCGTGAACAGCGCCAGCAATCCGTAGCCGGCCGCGCCCCAAAGAATGCCCCGCGCGTCGCCCCGCGCCACCGGTCCGCCGAGCACCGCGCCGATCGCCCACGCCAACAGCGGCAGTTGAACGGCGCGCAAGACCACCGCCGCCGTCAGGCGCGCGCGGAGTCGGCGGTAGGGCCGTAGAAGTCCGAACATCCGTCGAAGCAATTTGAAGTCGAAACCGCGGCGCGCCGATTCCTCCAAATCGCCCTTGTCGAGCCGCACCGGCGGAATCCTCGGCTTCATGCCTCGCCCTCCGCCGACGGCGCCTCGCCCTGGATTTCCGCCACGCGCCGATAGGGGCCGTCCGCGCGCATCAGGTCCTCATGCCGGCCCTGTTGCACCACGCGTCCGCGATCGAGCACGAGGATTTGATCGGCCCCGCGCAGCGTGCTCAGGCGGTGCGCGACGACAAAGGTGGTGCGACCTTGCATGGCCTGCGCCATCGCCGTCAGAATCTCCTCCTCCGTGCCGGGATCTATGGCGGCGGTGGGATCGTCGAACAAGAGGATCGGCGGATCGAGCAGCAGCGCCCGCGCGATCGCCAAGCGCTGCCGCTGGCCGCCGGAGAGGTTCGAGCCGCCCTCGCGCAGTTCGGTGTCGTAGCCCTCCGGCAGCGCGGCGATGAAATCGTGCGCGGCGGCGATCCGGGCGGCGCGCTCGATGCGTTCCCGGGTCGCCTCCGGATGCCCGAACGCGATGTTGGCGGCGATGGTGTCGCTGAACAGGAAGCTCTCCTGGAACACCATGCCGATATTGCGGCGCAGGTCGTCGAGATCGTACTCGCGCACGTCGCGCCCATCCACGAGCACGCGGCCGGACAGCGGATCGTAGAAGCGGGGAATCAGGCTCAACAGGGCGCTCTTCCCGGACCCGGTCGCGCCGAGCACGGCGATGCGCGCGCCCGGCGGCGCGTCGAAACTCACATGGCGCAAGGCGCGCCGGCCGTCGCCATAACCGAAGGTGACGTCCTCGAACCGAACGTGCCCGCGCGCCCGCGGCAGACGAATCGGATTCGGGGGGTTTCGGATTTCCACCGGCAACCGCAGCACCTCGAGCACCCGCCGCGCGCTCGCCAGACTTTCCTGCGCGTTGTTGGCGATATTGGCGATATTCGCCACTTGTCCGGAAAATTGCTGGAGCAGGCCGGCGAATACGATGAGCTGCCCCACCGAAAGCCCGACGCGCAGGGCTTCCTCGAGACTTTCCGCGCGCTCGTACCGCACCGCCAACCCGCCGCCATACGCCAGCAGGATGACGATATTCAGTTGCGTCAGCAGCGCGACCAGCGGCTGAAAAAAAGAGACGCGGCGGAAAATCCACCGCTTTTGTTCGCGAAACTCCTCGTTGGCCTTCGCGAAGGCCGTTATTTCCTCCCGCTCGCGCGCGAAACCTTTGACGACGTGAATGCCTTGCAGACTTTCGCTCACCCGCTGAACCAGACGGTCGAACAATTCGCGGCTTCGGCCATAGGCGGGCTGCACGGTGCGGGAAAACCGGACCGTCGCCAGCGCGAGCAGGGGCGTCAACGCCAGGCAGGCGGCCGTCAATCCCGGATGGATGCGGACCATGTAAGCGATGTAGGCCGCCAGCGTGACGATGAGAATGATCGCCTGGACAACGACGCCATCCACGAACATCCGCACCGCCTGCACATCGCCGGTGACGCGGTTGATGATCGAGCCGCTCGTGTGCGCGTCGAAAAAACGAAAGCTGAGGCGCTGGAGCTTGTCATAGACCTGCGCGCGCAAATCCACCACGATGCCGACTTGCACCACGCGCGCCACCGTCACCGCGTAGAGAAAATTCAGGGCGGCCCGAACAAGGGCAAAAATCAGAATCGCGCCGCCGATCGCCATCAAGGTGGTCCAGTCGCTCCATTCCGCGGGCGGCGCCCAGCCGAACGGCCAATGCGGAGGTTTGGGCGCGCCGGCGCCGGCGCCGATCTTGAACCGCACGAAATCCACGCCCACCCCGACCAGACCGAGGCCCATCAAGCCCATCGTGAGAAGCGCGGCTTGAATGAGCAGAATGCGCAAACAACCCCCGCGATATTTCCAGACCAAACCGAACAGGAAGCGCCACAACGAAGCGGGGGCGTCCGAATCCGGGGATTTTTGTTGATCGTCGCTCATGCGTCCCGGCGCCGCTCCTCGGCTCAGGGCGCGGGCGCGGCGGGCGCCATCGGCGCCGCGGGGGCTGTAGCGCGGCGGGCGCGCTCCAGGTCGGCCAGGGCGGACTCCGCGGCAGTACGCCAACCGCTATCGGGGTGCGCCGCGATGAAATCCTCGTACACCACGCGGGCCTCGTCATATCGGCCCGCGCGCGCCAGACCGCGGGCGCGCCCGAAGACGGCCTGCGGCGCGAGGTAATGATCCGGATGCGCGTCGGCGAACGCGATGAAGCCGTTCAAGGCCTCTTCGTTCCGGCCCAGCGCCTCCAGCGCATGGAGACGGCCCAGCTCGGCGGCGGCGGCCATTGCGTGTTTCGAATGCGTTCGCAGAAATTCCTCGTAGCGCGTCAGGGCCGCTTCAAACGCGCCGCTTTGATACTGGCGCGACGCGAGCATCAAAAGGGCGAGCGGCCCTGAAGGCGTCCGGGTATAATCGCGCGCGACGGCCTCCAGTTGCTCCGGGCGCTCCGCCGCCGCCAACGCGGCCGCGCCTTCCGCGGCGGCCCGGCGCCGTTCCGCCGCGCGCCATTGCAGATACACCAGCGCGGCCAAAATCAAAACCAACACGACCGCCACCGCGCGGCCGTGCTCGCGCCAGAGACGCAAGAGTTCCCGCCATTCCGCGGGTTCATGCTCCGCGCCGGAGGGCGCGGCGGGGGCGGATTTGACGGTCGGGGCGTTCTCGCTCATGAAGGCATCCTGTTCGTTCGTCAAAATACAAGGCATTATGCCCGCGGTCGCGGGAAACGCAAGCGCCGACGCTCCGCCGCCGTATCACACTTCGCGCAGTGTGATACGGCGGCATCGCTCCCGCCGTGAATGAAGCGGGGCCGATCGGCTCCCAATGATTGACGCTCGAGGCTCGCCGCGCCGGTCGCCTAAAAGCGCAGCTCCGCCGAAAGCGCAAAATTCCGGCCCGGCTCGTTCACACCGGAGCCGTGAATGCGGTAGTCCGCGTCCGCCAGGTTCTCCAGCGCCGCCGCGAGGCGCAGGGTCTCGGTCACTTGCGCGCCGCCGCGCAGGTGGGCGACCGCATAGGCGGGCGTGCCGCCCGGCGGAATCCGCTGGCGGTCGCGGCGGTCGGCGGCGGAGAGGCGATCCGCCTTTTCCGCCGCTTCGCCGGCGAGCTCCGCCCACCAGCGCTTGTTTTGGGAAGTCCACTTCAGCCCCGTGCGCACGGTGGTCGGCAGCAGACGGCTCACCGGTTCGCGACGCTTCACGGCGGTGGAGTCGGGGTAGCCGTCCACCTCGCCTTCCATCCAGGCGGCCTGCGCCCACAGATTCCATTCGTCGGACAGTTGAACATCGGCGCGCCCCTCGACGCCGTGGATATAGCCGTCGCCGGCGTTTTTCTTGACAACCTCGATCAGTCCGCCCTCGATCTCGCGTCCGGTGGGCGTGCGGACGATCATCCCGTCAATCCATGTGCGATAGGCGCAAACTTCCATGCGCAGCGGCGCGACGTTGAGCCGCGCGCCGATTTCCGCCGAGACGTACTTCTCCGGATTCAGATCGGGGCTGGGCGTTTCCAATTCGCCGCTGCGGGCGATGTCAAATCGGGTCAGGTCCGAGAGATTCGGCGCGCGAAAGCCCTGTGAAACGCCCGCATACACCGAAGAGCGCCCTTCACTCCCCAGCGGTTGAAGGGCCCTCAGCGAACCGACGACGTTATGCCATTCTTCGGAAAGCGACATCCCGCCGCCGCCGATGGGGTCTTTCACGCGATCGGCTTCGGCGCGGGCGAAGGTATAGCGCGCGCCGCCCACCAGCTCCGCGCCCCCGGCCGAGCTCGGCGCGAAACGGTTTTGCGCATACAGGCCGGCCAGATGATAGCGGGCGTCGTCGGCCACCGGCCCCTGAATCTCGGTTTTTTTGAGCCGTCCCTCCGAATCGTAGCGCCGTCCGTACGAGTCCACGAAATCGAGCTGGTAGTCGGCGCCCAGCGTCCATTCGCCGAGATCGCCTCGGCGGATCGCCTGCGCGTTCGCGCCCCAGGCGGCGACCTCGAAGCCCTCGGCGCGCCGCGCGCGATCCGCCGCCACGCGGCGCAAGTCCTCCGATTGCGCGTGGCGGTACAGCGTGAGAGTTTCGCTTCCGTCCGCGCTTTCGCGTTCGACGCGCGCATAGGTCAGATCGCGCGCCTGATCGAACACATGCTCCCGCTCGTCGCCGCGCTGCAGGCCCTTCCAGGCGAGGCCGTACACCGTGCGATGCGTGCGCCATACGTCATTTTGCCGCGCCGACTGGTGCGCCAACGTCCAACGAAGGTTTTCCTCCGGCGTCCATTCCACGCGAAAATCGCCCGCCGACTCGTCATAGCCCGTTTTTCGTTGACGGCCCACCGCTCCGCCCCCGCGCAAATCGCCGAATTGCCGCGCGGAAAAACCGCCGATCCAGCCCCAGCGCTCGTTCGCGCGCCCCCAGACCTCCAACCGTCCGCCGTGCGATTGCTCGGCCGTGGAATACCGGTAGGCCGTTCGCCCCCCCAGCGCAGCGGTCGCGCCGACCGGCGGGCGCGCGGACAGCGCATTGACAGCGCCGCCGATCGCGTCGCTGCCGTACAGCACCGAGGCCGGGCCCAGCGCCACCTCGAGCCGTTCCAGCGCCGCCGCATCCACGGTGGCGAGATATTGATTCGGCCCTTCGCGAAACGCGCTGTTGTTGAGGCGAATGCCGTCGGTCAATAAGAGCGTCCGAAACCCGGTGAACCCCCGCAGGAACGGCGATCCCTGTCCATGCGCGGTTTTCTGCGCCATCGCGGACGGCGCTTCGGCGACGATCTCGGGCGCGCTCCGCGCCAGGGCCGAAGCGCCCGGGTCGCGCAGCGCGATCGCGATCGAGGCATAGGGCGCGCGCCCGACCTCCGTCGGTTGACGCAACGGCGTCACGACGATTTCCGGCAGGACTCGGGGTGTTTCCGATCCGAGCGCCGTCACGCTCCAGCACCATCCGGCCGCCATGGCGATACGACGTAATTTTTGCTGTTTCCTGATCATGGGAGTGTCCTTTTGTAATTGAGCCTCGCCTTTGCCACCGTCTTCAACCTCGGCGCGCAAACCGCAACGGCAATCGCGCCCTCCGTGGAATTCCTTCGCCGGGCGCCTCGAACGGCGCCGCCGCGCGGATCGCGCGGATCGCCTCGCGCGCAAGCGCGCGCGGCGCGTCTTCGGCGACTTCCAGCGCGGCAATGCCGCCCGTTTCATCCAGGGTCAAATCCACCCAAACCAGACCCTCGATGCCGGTCGAAAGCGCCGCCGCTGGATATCGAAGGCGCGCCGCGATGGCCGCCCGCGCGCGCGCCCAGTATTCTTCCGCCGCATCGGCGGCATCCGCCCGTAGCGCTTCCGACACGTCCGGGGATTCCAGCGCTTCCGTTTGAGGATCCTCGATTTCCATCGGGACGGATTCGGGCGGCGCCGGCGGAATCGTCGAAAGCGCCGCCAGGTCGAACGCCGGGTTCGCCACTTCCCGCGGAGGGGGCGGTTCCCAGGGCGGGGGGATGTCCGCCAGAGGTTGGGGCATCGGTTCCGGAATCGGCGCCGGAGGGGGATCGGCAATAAACGGCGTTTCAGGGAGCGGCGGGAGGCACACCGCGATTTCCGGTGTGAAGCGCGGAGCGCGGGCGGAACGACCGGCCACGAAACAGGGCGTCAAGGCCATCAGATGGGATAGCGCGGAGATCCCCGCCACGCGCCAACGCATGGCGGCAGACGACGCCGCCAGCGTCGAACGAATGCGCGCCACCTCGTTCCGCCAAACCGTGCGATGAATTCGCAGACGCAAACGCCGCGGCCTTCTTTTTGCCTGGTCGGAGAAGGATCTCACAACAGACCATCTTCGCGTCCGCCATCCGAATTGGACATAGAATGTGCGTCGCAAATCCACTCCGACCATAAGGACGAAGACAGAATAAAGTCGTCGTGACGCCACCTGCGAGCAGGTCAGGGCAACAATTCGACGACGAGCAGCGCTGCTAGCGCCTCGACCGGCGTCCCACGAGGAGCATCGCCGGCGCGCCCAAAATGAGCAAAAGGCCGGCGACGGAAGGCTCCGGCACGGCGGTGTGCGTCGGCCTTGTGCTGACCACGGCGTCATCGAAATAGATCGTGGCGGTTCCATCTTCCGGTCCGCCCACGATATGATCGGAATAGTTTCCGATGCCCCAGATGACATTGCCGTCGCCGCCGCCGAGCCCGGTTTTCACGTTGCTGACGTTCAAGATCTCCGCCCCGTCCTGCCAGACAATAATTTTTCCCGTCATGTCCGTGCGGTTTTCGTAATAGGCCTCCAAATGAACCCACCGCTCGGCCGGCAGCTCGCGGGCCGACGCATAAGAGCTCGGCGTGTTGTAACCGCTGTGCAGGTAAAGAAACATCTTTCCCGTATCGTCGCGGTGTCCGACATTCAGCACCCAGACCGGCTGACTGTTTCCGTCGTTGTCGTCCGACTTGAACTGAAAGACGTTCCACCAGCCGCCGTCGCCATTGGAGTCCCAGGGCGGGTATTGATTCGGGTTGTACACGCGGGGAAAATAGAACCAGGCGGAATAGTACGCCTCATTGGGGAAATACCCTCCGCCTTCGTCCCAGGGCTTGTCGGTCCACCGAAGCAGACGAACGGCGCGGGTGACCTCGTGAAACGCGCCGCGGATGGCGGCCTCGGCGGAAAAATTGCCGCTATGTTTGAACTCGTTCGCGGCGCGCGCGATCGCGTCCGCGCCGCCGGTATTGAAGACCCCGCCGCCGGCGTTGGGATTCTCCGCGGGCCACGCATGCGAGTAGTGCCACTCGTAGAGATTCCCGCCTTCGTGATCCGCCTTCCACAAGATGCTCGCCCGCGTTTCCGCGTCCAGCGTGTCTATCCACGTCTGGGCGCCGACGCTCGCCGCGAGCAGACATCCGATTCCGCACCCGAAGAGCGCTCGGATATATCCTTGCATGGTTCGAACCCTTTCTGCGTTGAACTGCGTGAATACTCCCATCGCCGGCTGCCGTTTTACATCTCGAATATTCGCCCGATGGGAATTGCAAAATTCTCCCCGACTCTTCGCCCGCGCAGATTACAGCGCGTTCGCCGTCGCGCCAAAGGAATTGTCTCGAAATACGACGCGAAAAAGTTCTTACTATCCCGTGATCGTTCGCGTCGGCGCGATGCGCGCCGGGGGAGCCATCCGACCATGTCGAAACCAGTTTCCGCCTACGCCGCCGCCGGCGTGGATATAGACACGAAAATGAACGCGCTCAAACGCGCGAAGAAAAGCATCGAGGCGACCTTCACCGACGGCGTTGTCGGCCGCCTGGGTTCCTTCGGCGGCCTCTTCCGTTCGCCCGGCCGCGACACGCTGCTGGTCGCCAGCACGGACGGCGTGGGCACGAAACTCAAGGTCGCCGTCATGGCCGGCCAGCACGACACGGTCGGGCAGGATATCGTCAACCACTGCGTCAACGACATCCTCGTGCAAGGCGCCGAGCCGCTGTTCTTCCTCGATTACATCGGCGCCTCGAAGCTGGACGGCGCGATGCTCGCGGAAATCCTCCGCGGCCTCTGCAAGGCCTGCCGCGAAAACGGCTGCGCGCTGCTGGGCGGCGAGACCGCCGAGATGCCGGGACTGTATCCGCCGGGCGAGTACGACCTCGTCGGCACGATCGTCGGCGTCGTGCCGAAGAAGGAAATCATCACCGGCGCCGGCGTTCGCGTCGGCGATGTGCTCATCGGCCTGCCCTCCAGCGGACTGCACACCAATGGGTACTCCCTGGCCCGCAAAATCATTTTCGAGCAGGCCGGATTGAAGCTGAACGACGCGATTCCCGGCGCGCGGAAGACCGTGGCGGACGCCCTGCTCGCCGTGCACCGGAGCTACTTGAAACCCATCCGCGCGCTGCGGAAAAAAGTGGCGGTGCGCGGCCTCGCGCACATCACCGGCGGCGGCTTTCCCGACAACGTGCCGCGCGTGCTGCCGGAAGGACTGACCGCGCACATTGACCGTTCCGCCTGGACGCCGCCGCCGCTGTTCCAATTCCTCCAGGAAGCGGGCCGCGTGGATCGCGACGAGATGTACCGCGTCTTCAATATGGGCATCGGCCTGATCGTCATCGTTCGCGGTCGCGACGTGCTGCCCGCGCTCGCGGCCCTGCGCGCCGCCGGTGAAAAACCGGTCCCGATCGGCAACATCCAGCGCGGTCGCGAGCGTGTCCGGCTGCTGAACTGAAACCCCTTTCCAAGGCTTGGAAAAAAATGCCGTTTTTTTTCCAAGCCTTGGAACAACGACGCGATGAAATTCGAAGATGTCCGCTGGGGGCGCTGGACGCCGCAAATGCGGGCGACGCTGCTCTTCGTGGTGCGCGACGGCGCGGCGCTGCTGATCCACAAGAAACGCGGGCTGGGGGCCGGCAAAATCAACGGGCCGGGCGGACGCCTCGAACCCGGCGAAACGCCGCTGCAGGCCGCGATCCGCGAAGTCGAGGAGGAGCTGCGCGTCACGCCGATCGCGCCCGAAGAGCGCGGGCTGCTCCAATTCCAGTTTACCGACGGCTTGACCATCGAAGGTTATGTATTCCACGCCTCGGACTGCCGCGGCGAACCGCAGGAAACGGAGGAAGCGACGCCGTTGTGGGTCCCTCTGGATCGAATTCCCTACGACCGCATGTGGGCTGACGATCGTTACTGGCTGCCGGAGCTGCTCGCGGGCCGGCGATTTCACGGGCGCTTTCTTTTCGAGGGCGACCGCATGCTGGGGCGCGACGTTCGGATCTTGCCGGCGCAAGCGCGATTTCCGTTGAAACCCGCCCCCAAATTTGCAGAATAGCGGGGCCGGCGGGAAACACCGCCGTTCCCTGGAGAAAATTAAAATGGCCTCATTGAAAAAAATTCCCATCGGACTGCAGCTTTGGTCGTTGCGCGACGACTGCGCGAAGGATTTGCCCGACACACTACGGTATGTGAAGGAGATCGGCTACGACGGCGTCGAGCTCGCCGGCACGCACAACCGTTCCGGCGCGGAGTGGGCGCGCATGTTGAAGGATCTCGGCCTTCTGCCGCTCGGCGCCCATGTGGGGCTGGCGTCGTTTTCGCCGGAGAATCTGCCGGCGACGCTGGAACTTTATGGCGCCATCGGCTGCCGCCGATTGACCGTCCCCGCGCTGCCGAAGGAGTTGCAAGCCGATATCGCCGGATTCGAGCGGGCCGCCGATCTGATCAACGCCGCGGTCGCGCCGTGTCGCGCCGCCGGTTTCGAGTTGGGCTACCACAACCACGCTTTCGAATTCCAGCCGATCGGCGGACAGGTTCCTTACGACGCGCTGGTCGCGCGTTTTCGGCCGGAGGTGAAACTGCAGTTCGATCTGGGCTGGGTGCATTTCGCCGGCGCGGACGCCATCGCGCTGCTCAAAAAATATCCGGACCGCTCCCCGCTGGTGCACGTGAAAGCGTGGTCGGCGAAGAATGAAACGGCCGTGCTCGGCGAAGACGACGTGGACTGGCCGAAGGTGCTGGACGTTTGCGTCAAGACCGGCGGAACGGAAGCATTCATCGTCGAGCACGAACGCTATGCGAACCCGCCGCGCGTTTGCGTGAAACAGTGCCTGGATTATCTGCGCGGCATCGGACGCTGATCGGCGCGCTCATTTTGCGGGTGGACAATCCGCCGCCGAGCGCTATCATATTCGGCGCTCTGTTCGGGCTGCGCGCGCGGAGCGCAGGCTTGGTGGGGTAGCGAAGTGGTTAAACGCAGCAGACTGTAAATCTGCCACCTCCTGGTTTCGTTGGTTCGAATCCAACCCCCACCACCATCCCCTTTCCGCCCGTGTTTTCGGGCGTTTTAGACGGTAAATGCGCGTTTTTTATGAAGATCGCCCGCATTCCCGCCTTGCGCTTCCCGTCGCTTGCCGGCTTTTCGGGGTGCTGCCGTTTGGACGCTGGAACCGATAGCATAAAGGTAGCAGCCGGATTTCCAACGGGGCGTGCGGGATCAACGGAGTGCAAGGTCAAGCGCGGCTTGCAGGCGTTCCGGGACGGCGCGACGGCGTGCGGGGCGCGGCGGCGTTTCCTTCGGCGGGCGGCCCGGCCCCCCGTTCGGCAGCAGGCGGCGGCGCTGGCAGGCTCTCTGCTGGCGATAGCGTTCAGCCCGTTGTTGGCCTTGCTTCCACGCCGGATCGTCGGCCTCT
>CALGXT010000067.1 GCA_937935255.1 uncultured bacterium
GCCGACGATCCGATCGGGCGAGAAACCTTTTTGACGGGCCGCAGCGCTCAGCGCGCCGCGCACCGCAGCCCGCAATCCGTCGAGATAGTCGCGCGGATGCTGACGCGCGAGATCGGGCTGCCGGGCGTCGAGCACGATGCCCTTTTCACCGTGCCGGTAGTGCCATACCGAGGTCGCGATCTCCTCGCCGGTCTCGACGCACGCCAGGAGCGCGCGCACGGAATTGGTGCCGTAATCCACGCCCAACGCATAGCGCTTCATCGTCCTATCCTCCGCTGACGCGAAAACTAAAAATAATGACGACGCCCCGATCTGTCACCCACGAACGCGGGCGCTCCGGCGGAGACTTTCATGCAACCCCCCCGCCGCCTTCAGCAAATCCTCGAGCGCGACCGCGCCTTCGTAGAGCGCTTTGCCGACCACCGCCCCGACCAGGTTTGGACGTCCCAGCGCGCGGAGCCGCCGAATATCCTCGGCGCTCGAAACGCCCCCGGAAGCGACGATGCCGCACGTCGGAGCGGCGTCGCAAATTTCCGCGCTGAAGTCGAGGGCGGCGCCCGAGAGCATGCCGTCGCGCCGGATGTCGGTGACAATGAGCGTGCGCACTCCCGCCTCAGCCAGCGTTCGGGCCAAATCCGCGGCGCGCAGCGAGGACGCTTCCGTCCAGCCTTTCGTGAGCGCCCAGCCGTCTCGCGCGTCAATGCCCACCGCCAGCGCCGCGCCGTGCCGCTCGGACAGCCGGCGAATCTCGTCGGGATTTTCGCAGGCGCGCGTGCCGAGGATGACGCGCGCAACACCGGCGGCGCGGGCCGCCGCGATATCGTCGTCCGTCCGCAAGCCGCCGCCCAGTTCCACGGGGATCGGCGCGACCGCCGCCGCGATCCGCGCCACGAGGTCGAGCTGCATCGGGCGGCCCGCGAACGCGCCGTCGAGATCCACCAGGTGCAGCGCGCGGGCGCCCTCAGCAACCCACCGGCGCGCCATCGCCGTCGGATCGTCGCCGTATCGGGTTTCCTCCTCGGCGCGGCCCTGCCGCAGGCGAACGCAGCGCCCGCCTTTCAGGTCAATGGCCGGCCAGATTTCGAAAAAAGGCTTCATTTTTTCTGTGCGGAGGGTTCCCCTTCGGTTCTTTTCGCGCGCTGACTTGGGCGCGCTGCTCGGCCCGCCGGCGAGTTTCCAAGGGTTGGAAAAAAGCGGAAATTTTTTTCCAAGGCTTGGAAAACGGCGTCCACCCGTCGCGGCTCATGGCGCATTCCCGGCGTTCGGGGCGTCGGCGGGAGGCGCGTCGCCGCTCGACGCGGCTTCCTCCGAACTCCCCAACAGTTCGACCACCTCTTGTTGAACGCGATCCAGATCGTCGAGCCGGAGCCCGGGGTCCCGAATGGTGAAAGTCTCGCCGGTGCCGCGATGCTCGTAAATCCGTATGCGCGCGCCGTCGGGCTGGATATGCACGGCGCGTTCGACCAGCAAGCGGCGGCGCTCGAGCATCACGCTGAGCACAAAGACGACACCCGAGCGCGCCGGGTCGCCTTGTTCAAGCAGTTTTCGCAGCAACGACTCCGCGGTCTCCCTCCGAATCGGCTCCGCGGCGGGCGGCGGCGGCGCGCGATAGACCCCGCGCCACTGGCTGACCGCGGCGACCTCGGGGGCCGCGGCGAAGCAGCGCTCGCAGATATCCTCGCGACGATACCCCTCGCCCTCCGCGAAGAGCAGACGGGAGCGATAGGACTCGCCGTCGGCGAACGGATGCCCGCACGTCGAACACGCCGCGGAGGGCGCGCGAATCCGCCATTCATTCGCGTTCAAGGAAACCGCCATATCGCCTCGCTGCGGCGCGCGCCTTGGGGTGCGGCGCCGGCGTCGCGCAGGATACGATTCGATGCCGCCCCGCTCAATGTAAATTCGCCTCCGTTCATGCGAAGGATTCCGATCTCAATCCGAGTTTTTTCATCTGGTAGCCGAGGATTCGGGGCGTGGTTTGCAGGCGCCGGGCGGCGGCAGCGACGTTACCCTTGGTGGCGCGCAGCGCTTCGGAGATCAAGTCGCGCTCGAAGGCGGCGACCTGGGCGGCCAAGCCGGCGCCGCTCTTTGCGGCTTCGGGCGCGTCGCCGACTTGCAGCGTGGGCGGGAGATGCCGGGGCTGCAAGGTTTCCGTCTCGCACAGTAGCACGGCGCGCTCGATACAATTCTCCAGCTCCCGCACGTTGCCGGGCCAGCGATATGCCAGCAGACGCTGAACCGTCTCAGCGGAAAGCGAGTTCACCTTTTTGCGCTGTTCCTGGGCGTACTTGCGGAGGAAATGCTCGGCCAACTGAATGATATCCGCCTTGCGGTTCCGGAGCGGCGGCACATAAATGGGAAAGACATTCAGCCGGTAGTAGAGGTCTTCCCGAAATTTTCCCTCCGCAACGCGCGCCGGCAAATCGCGATGCGTGGCGGCGATGAGCCGCACATCCACGCGTCGCGGTTTCGATTCGCCGACCCGCTCGATTTCGCGTTCCTGCAACACCCGCAGCAGGCGCACCTGGATCGCCGGCGAGATTTCGCCGATTTCGTCGAGAAACAGCGTGCCTCCGTCGGCCATTTCGAACCGCCCCTTGCGGTCCGCCACCGCCCCCGTGAACGCGCCTTTGACGTGGCCGAAAAGTTCGCTCTCGATCAGCGTTTCCGGCAATGCGGCGCAATGGACGCGCACAAAGGGCCCGCCGGCGCGATCGCTGTTAAAGTGGATCGCATGGGCGACCAGTTCTTTCCCCGTGCCGGTCTCGCCGTAAATCAGCACGGTCGCGGTGGTCTTGGACACTTGCGCGATTTGGTCATACACCGCCTGCATTTCGTGCGAGTTGCCGATGATATTCTCCGGGTGGAACCGCTCCTGCAATTCCTCGCGCAACAGGCGATTCTCGTTCTCCAGCCGCTCCTGTTCCTCCTGCGCGGCGCGGCGTAGTTGCACGGCCTGCGCAATCATGGAAGCGACAATGCTGAGCAGCCGCGCGTCCTCGCGCAATTCGGACTCCGGTTTGGTCGGCTCATCCACGCTCAACGCGCCGACGACCTCGGCGCCCAACTTGATGGGGACGCAAAGAAAAGAGGCTTCCGGAGATTTTCCGCGCCGCGTTCGGTCGAGCAGCAGCGGAGATTCGCTCTTGCGCGGAATCACCACCGGCTCTCCGGTGAGAATCACCCGCCCGGTCACGCCTTCGCCGATTTTGTAGCGGCCCCGCCGGGTTTGCTGCGGCGTCAGACCGTGGGCGGCCTCGATCAGGATCTCGCCCGTCTGGCGATGCAGCAGCGTCAGGGTGCCGTAGTTCATGTTCATGTGCCGCGCCAGCGCTTCGAGCACCGGATGCACCACGTCGCGCAGATCGAGACTCGCGTCCAATTGCCGGCTGATCTCGTACAAAAGCCGAAGTTCGGGCTCGGCGGGCGCTTCCGTGGGCGAAAAGTCGGATGCAACGTCGGCCATGTTTCTATTCCTCAATGCGCCCCCGGTTCGCGATAGGCGTTGACGATGGGCATGCGGCGGTCTCGTCCGAAAGCTTTGGGGGTGATCTTGACGCCGGGCGCCGATTGTCGGCGCTTGTATTCGTTCGCGTCAATCAACCGCAGCGTCCGACGAACCGCCTCCGGATCAAAACCTTCGGCGACAATGTCGTCGTAACCGAGATCGCGCTCGACGTACCGTTCGATGATGGCGTCCAACAACGGATATGGGGGCAGGCTATCCTGGTCGCGCTGGTTGGCCCGCAATTCCGCGGTCGGCGGACGCCGAAGAACCGACGCCGGGATGAGGGGGCGTCCGGCCGTCCGGTTCCGCCAACGCGCGAGGCGGTAAACGAGCGTTTTGGGCACATCCTTCAAGATGGCGAAACCGCCCGCCATATCGCCGTAGAGCGTGCAATAGCCCGTGGCGACCTCGCTCTTGTTGCCGGTGGTGACGACCATGGCGCCGGTTTTGTTCGACAGGGCCATCACGATCGCGCCGCGGATGCGGGCCTGGAGGTTTTCTTCGGTGGTGTCGGGCGCGCGCCCGGGCCATAACGGCGTCAGCGACGCAAGAAAAGCCTCGAAAATCGGTTCAATGGAAACCTCGTCCATGCGGATGCCCAACGCCGCCGCGAGGCGATGCGCGTCGCGCCGGGTGCCGGCCGAACTGAATCGTGAAGGCAGGGTGATGCCGCGAACGCGCTCCGCGCCGAGCGCGTCCACCGCGATCACCGCGGCCAAAGCCGAATCAATGCCGCCGCTCAACGCGACGATCACGCCGGGGAATCCGCACTTTTCGACGTAATCGCGCAATCCGAGCCGCAGCGCCGAGTACACCTCCTCCGCATCCGGCATCAAGGCTTCGACCCGCGCGGGCGCCGGCCGGCGGCGCCCGGCGCGCGCCGGAAGTTCACAGACCGCGACGGGATCGCCCGCCTCGCGCGTTCCGGCGCCGTCGCGCGCCGGAACATCTAGTATCAGCAGGTCTTCCTCGAAATGCCGCGCGCGCGCCCATACGCGCCGCCCCTCGATCGCCAAACTGGCGCCGTCAAAGACCAGCTCGTCCTGTCCGCCCACGAGATTGCAGTACAGCAGCGGCGCCCCCATCGCCTTCGAGGCCGCCCCCAGAACGCCCTCGCGCTGCCGCGATTTGCCGCGGTGATAGGGCGAGCCGGAAATGTTGAGCGCGAAGTCCACCGCGCCCCGCAAGCCCGCGCACGGCGGCGCCGAGGGGGCCCAGGAATCCTCGCAAATGTGCAACCCGATCCGCCAGGAGCCGAGTTGAAGCCATCCCGGCCGCTCGCCAGGCACGAATAAACGCTTCTCATCGAAGACGCCATAGTTCGGCAGCAGCATCTTGTCGTAATGACCGCAAATGGCGCCGCCTTGCAAAATCCAGGCCGAATTGTGAATTCCCCGCTCGGAAACGCGCGGCGCGCCTACAATCACCACGGGCCCCGCCGGCAGCCTTTTCGCGAGACCACGCAGAACCGTTTCGCAATCCTCAACAAAATGCCGCTTCAACACCAGGTCTTCGGGCGGGTACCCGCACACCGCCAGTTCGGGCACGGCAATCACATCGCAACCGAGCCCGGCCGCTTCGCTCGCCGCCCGCGCGATCCGGTCGGCGTTTCCCTGTAAAGCGCCCACCGTCACGTTGATTTGAGCCAGCCCCACCCGCAAGACATTCATGCGACAAAATTGTATCGGCCCGAAGCGGAGAATTCAAGCAGCGTCCGCCGGAGCGGAGGGCGCGATTCGGCGGCTGAAGCGGCGGTTGGGAAAGCGGAACCGAGGTTTTTCGGTCGCATGCTGAAGATTTTTGCTCCTTCCCGCATTCCGACCCCTCGTCTCACCCCTCAAAACAATCCACAGCGCAATCGGCTTCCATAAAGTATATGCGGCTCGGAGGCGAATTCACGGGTTGGCTCGCCCTCGTGGGCGAGCTTCGGAACCGTGCGGAGGCGGCAGCCCCCGCGGCGGCATTTCGCCGACGGTTCGAAAGAGCCGCATCGGCGCTCCGGGCCGGAGCGATTCGGTTGAAGAAGGCGCGCGCGCCGCGAAAACGGCGGGATCAACTCTGATATCGGGTAGCAAACTCGTCGAGTCGGATGGTGGTCGTGGAGATGGGCGTGTCCACCGCAGCCTTTGCGAGGGTAAATCCTGGCCGTGCAGAGGAGGGGACTTTTTGTCTCGCCCGTCCCCCGCTGATCGCAAACGGTTGAGAGCATTACGGTGCGATTCTCTCGCGGTTTATAAGCGCCATCTTTGGATCTCCGTTTCCGTCGCATTACTCCAGGGGGAAACGCCCGGCCATTCGCTGGGGCGACCTGACGGTCGTCAATTGCGCTCTCCAGACGCCGCAGGCCGTAAACCTGGAATTCCGGCCGGCATCCTGGGCGGATCGGTGCGCGACGCCGCGGGACACGGGATGATCTAAAGAAACACGCGCCGGCGTCAGGGTTTTCGAGCGAATTTCATTATGGAGCATAGCGACTCAATCGCTGAGCAAACGCGCTCTTGGGAGCAGCGGCCTTCAGAGAGAGATCCTTCGTTCCGTCGGTGCGTTGCGCAATCCGCAGGGGGCGAAGTCAGTCCGGTTGAGGGCGCATGCCGGCACCCGGCAACCACCGCAGTTGGGGCTATCCCGGGATACGCCGACTGGCCAAGCGCCGCCACGGAACCGAGCCGAATCTCGCGCCGTCGCGGAGAATGCAGACAATGAGCTTCTTCGACCCCAAGCTATTGAGCGCTGCGGGAGATGCGGGGCGAAATGTCGGGAGAATGCTTGTATCGGCGAGACATGGCAAGGGCGAGAAAATCGGCGGCGAGGGCGTGGTTGGGATCGCGGGCAAGGACGTCTTCGAGAAGTCGGCGCGCTTTCGCCGTCGTACCCAGCCCGAGCAAGGCTTGGGCCTGAAGAAATCGGGCCGTGACCACTTGCCGCTCTTGAATGTCTTCCTCGAAGAGCAGCATCGTGGGCAGCGAGGTTGCGAAATAGTCTATACTGGCCTGACACTTTTCCATCGCCCGCGCAAAGCCGAGCAGGTCTCGGAAGAGTTTCAATGCCGCGCGCTCGTTTCCGAGACGATGCATCGCGGTGGCCGAAAACCACGTCATCTCGGAATAGGCGCGCACGCTCATCTGCTGGAAATCCCCCCGAAAGCCGGCCGCCATTCGCCAGGCCTTGCGCGCTTCCTCTTCGCGTCCGGCGGCTCGCAGCGCGTCGCCGAGCCAAAGATAAATGTCGCTCTGATTGGCGAGCAAGTGTCTGGCCTCGCCGAGGTTCTCCGGCGGAGAAAGCGCGGCCTGAAGATGCAGCACGGCTTCGGCGGGGGCGCCGGCGGCGAGGCACTCGCGGGCGAGCCGGAGTCGGGAGCCGACATATTGACCCAGGGCTTGGCCTTCGCCGCCCTCCCACGGCTGGAAGCGCCGTGTTTCGAGCAGTCGAAGCGCCTCGGCCATGCGTCCGGTCCGGTTCAGCAACGCAGCGAACTCGACGGAGAGATCATCGCGCTGGGCGACGAGATCAGGCCGGCGCTCCAGCGTACGCAGGCGTTGTTGCGGGGATTGCCGCAGGCGCTTCGCGAGTTGATCGGCTTCGTAAAGCAGGCGTGCGTCGTCGGGCGCGACAGCGCGGGCGCGTATGAAAGCGCGCCGGGCGGCGGCGGGTTGGCGCAGGACATTGAAACGGGCGATGCCGAGGCACCGCCACACAATGGCGTTGTCGGGCTCGATCTTGGCGGCGACCTCCCAGCGGGCGATGGCCTCGCGATGACGGCGGCGATCGTAGAGCAAATGGCCGAGATAGAAATGGGCTCGGGCGTCGCCCGGATCTGCGGCGATGGCGGCCTCCAGCGCGAGCATTTCCTCGAGCCGCGACGGGAAACAGTAGTCGGGCGCGGCGCGTCGGGCGGCGGCGCGGGCGGCGCGGGCGGCCTCGGCGTTGCCGCCGCGATCATAGAGCCAGGCGGCGACATACAGGATCATCGGCACGCTGCCGTCGCGCGCGCGCAGGTCGGCTGAGCGCAGCTCGTCGAGAGCCTCAACAAGCAGGCCCGCGCCCGCCAAGTCAAGCGCGACGTCGAGCCGGATGCCGTTATCGCCGCGGAATTCGCGGCCGGCGAGAATCCGCAACCACGGATCGAGGGGGTCGAGGCGGAGCGAGTCCTCGATCCACGCCTTCGCCTCGTCCGGGCGGTCAAGACGAAGGAGCATTTGGGCCTTTAGCGCCCGCGCACGCAGATTTCTCGATCCTAGTTCAAGGCTGCGCTCCAGGTGGGCGAGCGCGGTTGCGTAATCTTTTCCGGTTGAATCAATCTCGGCGAGCGCGTGGTAACTGGCGCCGGCCCAGGCCTGATTCCAGGCGGCTTTGTAAAATGCCGCATACGCCTCGTTGTCGCGGCCGAGGTAACGGAGCGCGCGCCCGAGTTGGTAATACGCCTCGCCGTCGGCGGGGTTGGGATTACGCCGCGTGAGGCGTGCGATGCAAGCGCGGAAGTGTTGCTCGGCGGCGGCGAACTCGCCGCGGCGCAAGCACTGGCGGCCGAGGGCGAGATTACAACGCGCATCACCCGGGTCTCGGCGGAGAGCCTCTCGCCAGTAGTTCTCCGGCATGCGGGTCGCATGGCGATATTGCTCGAGGTGCAGGCCGGTGATGTAGAGCTCGTCCGAGGTTTCGATGCGCGCGGGTTCCGGCGGCTCGGTGGCGGCCATTTTCTTCAGTTCCTGCGTCCGTGGAGGCTTCCGCGCGGGCTGCGGGCGAAAAACCAGCAGCTCGCGTTCGGCGCGCTCGATGACCAGTTCGAGTTCGTGGCGCGCGAAGGCGCACGGCAGCCGGAGGATGGCGACGCAAGGGTCGGCGGGCGATAGATCACGCCGAATCGAGGCGACAGTCTTGCCGGACGCGACCAGTCGGATGCGGGTCGAGGGAAGACGCTGTGTCGCATGGACGCCGACACGGGCCTGGCAGCCGGCAACATCGAGGCGGGCGGCGACTTGCTCGCTGGCCGCGTGCGCCGGGCCGATGTCCCGGATGGGATACCAGAACTGCAACCAGGTTTTGGTTTCACCGGGTTGGAGATAAGAGAAGTCGGGCTGGTTGTCGGTGTAAACGCCGGCCATGAGCTCGATGTAAGGCCGGTAAATGCCGCGTTCGTCGGGATCGGTGAGAAGCCGGTCCCATGCGTATCCGAACTCGTGGTTGCCCCAGGTCCATTGTTTCTTGCCGGGCGAAATATGCGGATTGGCCACGTGGATGATGCCCGCGCGGGCGCGGTGGTCGTAACCGCCGAAGAAACAATCCCGGGTTCCCATGCACATGTAGGACGTGGGCACGGGGATGTTGGCATACCACGAGAGATCGTTGGCGGGATAGGAACCGTCGGGCCGGAACTGCCGCGGGCGCTCGGCCTCTGGCGTTCCGTTTTGCGCACGACCAGCGTAGTCCACGCCGTAGTAGCGATCCGAGCTCAACGGGAAGGCGCTCATAGCCCGTTTCGCATGATCGGCCACAAAGGTCACATCCTCCGGAAAGAATGACTGGTAGCGTTCATGGACCTCGGTGGCGACGTTGGCCCACCACAGGAACGTCTGGACATCGGACGTGCGGTTGTAGACGCGGACGTCAAGCTCCAGGACGGCGCAGCCCGGCCGCAGGCGGACGCCGTGCATGCCTTTCATGCGCGACATGGGGTCGTGCTCCGAAAGCCACACGGTGATCGCACCGTCGTTGTGCCGTTCGATGTCCACCCACGCGGGCATGAAGGTGGAGGGGCGATGGTGTTGCGGCCAGTTGAATTCGATGCCGCCGCTGATCCACGGGCCGGCAAGGCCCACCAAGGCGGGTTTGATGACGGGCTGGTAATAGATCGCGTCGTAATTGTTGGTTTTGTCGCGCAGACGATGGATGCGCCCGCCGATTTCCGGGAGAATCTGAATCTCCAGAAACTCGTTTTCCAATGTCAGAGATCTCCACGCATGCGGCACCGGTTTTTCGGCGATGCGGTCGGTGAAAGGCAGCGGATAGACACGTCCGCTGGATCCCTGGTAGACCCGCTTCTCCAAAAACATCGGGTTGGGGTCGGCGGCGGCGGGCAGGTAAGTGGGGAAAACGACGGTTTCGTCGCGGAGAGTTACGGCAGGCGAGACCATGATGTGTTGTATGATACGTAAGGAGCCGGATGAAATAAATGGCAAAAGCGCATCACGGTCATCCCGCCATCTCTCCGGCTCGGACTGCGCCTCCACTGTGCCCGCAATCCAATTGTGAGCCAGAAGCGTTCTTTCCGAACGGTCGTAGAGCGAGAACGGCGAGAGAAACAGTTTGTTCGCGCAGGGCCTCCCCGGTGGCCTCGATGTTGCCGATCCAGACGGCGGCGATGTCCTCGGCTTTTTCCACGGCGCCCGCAAACTCCGGCAGGTTTGGTACGGCGAGGGTTCGGGGTTCGCAGCCGCGGGGGTGTGGGTGACGCACACACCGTTGTCGGCGAAAAACGTCTGATGGAGGACGGCTTCGGGGACGTGGAAGCTGTGGGGGGGGCATGCCCCGAATCGCCCTCATGACCGGCGGCGCCGTCGTGGAAATACGCAGCTTCGGCGACGCCGGATTCCGTCACGATGCGAAACCCTGCCGGAAGAGACCATCAGCTCAACCGTGAAACATTTTACACGACCCTGGCTCGCCTCATTTCATTCATTAAAATTTGGCCGGCCCTTCATCGCGCCAAATATACCGCCCTCTTTTGCCCAGAAATGGCGGGAGCGATCATCGGGATGTTGCCCCCCACTCCATCTCCGTCGAGGCGCCACCGAAATCACGCGTTGAAGCGGAAATTGATGACGTCGCCGTCCCGCACAGCGTATTCCTTGCCTTCCAGCCGCAGAATGCCTTGTTCTCGGCACTTGCTCCATGAGCCGGCGGCGAGAAGGAGATCGTGGGCGACGGTTTCGGCGCGAATAAAACCGCGCTCGATATCGCTGTGGATTTTGCCGGCGGCGGTCTGCGCCGAGGCGCCCTCGCGAATCGGCCAGGCGCGCACCTCGTCCTCGCCCACGGTGAAGAAACTGATCAGCCGCAATGCCCGATAGGCGCTTTGAATCAGGCGAACGCGCGCCGGCTCCGCGATGCCGTAGTCTTTGAGAAACTCCGCTTGGGCCGCCTCATCCAGTTGTGCGATTTCCCCTTCCAGGGGGGCGCAGAACGGCAGAACTTCGATCCCGCGGCCGGCAGCCCACGCGCGCAACGGCGCCGGCGCTCCCGCATTCAACAGCCCCTCGCCGATGTTGGCCACAACGACGAGCGGTTTCTGGGAAAGAAATTGATAGGTGCGGAGCAGCTTCTCCTCGTCTTCGCGCAATTCCAGATCCCGCACGGGACGATCGGCGCTCAACTCGGCGCGCAGGCGCTCCAGCAATTTCAGTTCGGCTTCGGAAACTTTTTGGCCGCGATTGCGATCCTGCGCGATCCGTTCCAGCCGCCGTTCCACTTTCTCGAGGTCCGTCAAAACCAGATCGAGCAGCAGCGATTCCAATTGCGCCGCCGGGTCGAGCGGGCGCCCCTCGAAATCGGTCTCACTGAAGCAGGGAACCACCACGACGAACGCATCCGCGTTTCCCAGCAATCCCGTGAGATCGCCGAATTTGACCGGCTCGGCGCCCGCCGGCGCGAGGTCCGCGAAAGTCACTTCGGCCGGCGTGTATTTTTTCGGGCGATAGAGCGCATTCAACGCGGCCAGACGCGGATCGGGCACTTTGACGGTGCCGTACCGATGGCCGCCCCGCACGGTGAAATTCGGACCGTGCGGGGTGAGGGTCAAGGCGTCGAAAACCGCCGTCTTCCCGGAGCGGGGCGGGCCGATAACATACAGCGTCAACGCGGCCATGCGAACATCACTCTTTCGGCGCGAGCGGCGCGGTTCCGCCGCGCTCTTCCGTCTTGGCCTCGTCCCACAGCGCGTCCAGCGTCGGAAGTCCGCACTCCCCCAGCTTGATCCCGCGCTCGCGCGCCTTTCGCTCCACGGCCTTGAACCGGCGGATGAATTTGGCCGTGGTCGCATGCAACGCGGCTTCGGCGTCGGTTTCGATGAAACGGCTCAAATTGACCAGCGTGAAAAGCACGTCGCCGAGCTCCTCTCGCATGCGGTCTCGATTTCCTTCGGCAAGCGCCTGCTTCAACTCGGATATTTCTTCGTCGAGTTTCGCCACCACCTCATGGGTCTCGTTCCAGTCGAAACCGATGCGGGCCGCGCGGGTTTGGACGCGGTCAGCCTTCAAAAGCGCCGGCATGTGTTTCGGCACGCCATCCACAACCGACTTGGGGGTTTCCGTCTCCGCGCCCCTCTCGCCGCGCTTGATCGCGTCCCAGTTGCGAAGCACCTCGTCGGCGCCGTCCACTTTGACATCGCCGAACACATGGGGATGGCGACGAACGAGTTTGTCGGCGATCGCCGCCGCGACCTCATGGAACGTGAACTGCCCGGCTTCCGCGCAAATCTGGGACTGAAAAACGATTTGCAGCAGGAGATCGCCCAACTCCTCGCGCAAATGCTCGGGCGAGCCTTCGTCAATCGCGTCGAGCACTTCGTAGGCTTCTTCCACCAAATAAGGCTTGAGCGATTCCAGGGTTTGTTGACGATCCCAGGGGCAACCGCCTTCGCCGCGCAGCCGGCGCATGATGTCCAGCAGCCGTTCCATCGGGGCGCCCTCGGATGCGGCCCCGCTGCCGTCGTCCCGGGAGCTCAGAGCGCCTCCATGAACACGGATTTCGTGGCGGCGGACTCGACGTCGAACACAGCGTCGGCGCCGCCAAAATCCTGATGCGCGGTGAAACGATCGGGCGCCGCCAGACAGCGCAATCCGGCCAGCAGCGCGGACTTGCAAGAGCTGCGGGTGGAGACCAGAACGGTCGTCTGGCTCGCCGGAAAGCCGGCCTCGCGAAGCGTGCGCAGCAGCAAGTCCGGGCCGGGATAGGTGGACTCCGTCAGCGACACGGCAACGAGGTTGGCGAGTTCCCCCGGGTTCAGACGCGACAGGAGAGGCGCGGACACGTCTTCGGGAAACGAGCTCAATACAATCACCCGCGCCGGAAGGCCCCGGGCCGCTTCGAGCGCCGCGGCGAACGCGGGGCGCCAGCGACAATCGCCATGGGCGAGATACGCCATCAATTCCGTCCGGATGCTTTCGACGATCGCCGCATGGGAGGACGGCTTGACGCCCAGCACGGAAATCACCGCCTTGGCCGCTTGTTCGGGCGCGGCGCACAATCCGTAGCGCGACAAGGTTTCTCCGATCTTATTCTCGTCTTTTTCGCTCAACGCCGCCGCCAGCGCGCGCACGAGCGCGGCGCGCAATCCTTCCACCGCTTCCTCCAACTCCACGATCAATATTTTTTTCGGTGTCGGCTTCAGTTCGACCGCCGTCGCCGCTTCCTTGCCGTCTTTTGTCTGACCGGTCGCCATGATCTTTCGTCCTTTCCGCGTGCGTTGAAAAATCGGAGCGCAAATGGTAATCAACGCAGAGGCGTTCGACAAGCGGATTCCCCCTCCTTGCCCGAGCGATCCCGGCTACCCGAAGCCGCAATCACGGCCTTCCCAACAGTATCACACTTCGCGAAGTGTGATACTGTCGCCGACCGACGAGTCGCGGATGACGGCGGCAAATTCCGGGGGCAAAAGCGCTCGGCGAGAAAAAAAGTGAGCCTCGAATTCTTCTCGTTCCAGCGATCCGGAGGCGGGGCGCCGCCGGAAAGGTTGTTCGCTCAACGGCCGAGCGCGCCGGAGATCAGCGCCAGCCAAAGAAAAAAGCAAAGGAGGGCCAGCGCCGTCGTCGCCCACGGCGGGGGATCGCCCGCGCGGCGGTGTCGCCGCCACTTCACCCCCGCGGCGGCGAGCGACAAACCCAGCGCACAAAGCAAGGCCGCCCCGAAAGCGCGACGATTTTCCATCGCATGGGGCGCCGCGACGCCGGCCCGCCCGACCAACGGCAACATCATGCCCACCAGCAGCAGAGCGATCCCGGCCATCACGGCCAACGTGTCGCCGACGATCGGTTTCACCAGAGGCGGGGCGCGCCCGGTCGGCGACGAGCTCGGCGGAGGATAATCCGCGCGCTTCGTTTGGGCGGGTTCGACGGACGCCACGGATCAGACTCCCGCGCCGAACTGCGTCAGATAGCGAAGGTCATTCTCGTAGAGCAGACGAATGTCCGGCACGCCGTACAGGATCATCGCCATGCGTTCAATGCCCATGCCGAAAGCGTAACCCACGACCTCGTGACGGTCATAGCCGACGGCGCGAAATACGTTCGGATGCACCATTCCCGCGCCGGCGATTTCGATCCAACCGCTTTGCTTGCAGACGCGGCAGCCCCGCCCGCCGCATACGTGGCAGGAGGCGTCCACCTCGACGCTGGGTTCGGTGAATGGAAAGAAATGCGGCCGGAAACGAAGGGCGACACCCGCGCCGAACAGCCGTCGCGCAAAATAGGTCAGATCGCCTTTCAGATCGGCGAGCGAAACCTGTTGATCCACGTAGAGCCCCTCAATCTGGTGAAAATTGGCGCTGTGCGTAGCGTCGGGCGTGTCGCGGCGATAGCACCGCCCCGGCGCGATGATGCGCGCCGGCGGCGGATGCGCCTCCATGTACCGCACCTGCACCGGCGAGGTCTGACAGCGCAACAGGTCGCCATTCTCCAGATAAAACGTGTCGCTCGGATCGCGCGAAGGATGATCTTCCGGCGTGTTCAGCGCGTCGAAGTTGTTGCGCACCGTTTCGATGTCGGGACCGTCGGCCACGGTGAAACCCATGGCGCGAAAAATCTCCGAAGCGCGTTCAATGAGGCGGCTGATCGGATGGATCGTGCCGAGGCCGCGCCATTCGCCGGGAAGGGTATGATCGAACGGCTGCCCGGCGCCGCGACTTTGGGTCTGAAGCTCCGCCTTTCGGGCTTCCAGCGCCTCCTGCACCGCGATTTTCAGCGCGTTCAGCGCGCGGCCGACTTCGGGCCGCTCCGCGGGAGGCACGTCCTTCAAGGCGGGCATCAGCAGCGTCACCGAGCCCTTGCGCCCGAGGTATTTCACGCGCGCCGACTCCAGCGCCGCGGCGTCAACGGCGGCCCGAATTTCTTCCACCGCGCGATCCCGCAAGCGTTCGATCCCGCCCAAATTCATGGCGCTGATTTTCCGGTTCAAAAGCGATAACCGGCGTTCTCCGCCGCGGCTTTCAGCGCCGCAAAGGCGGCGGGCGCCTCCGCATCGAGGTCGGTGAATTTGGCCTCGATGGAGACCCGTCCGTCATAGCCCGCCTCCTTCAAGGCGCGGAAAAAGGACGAGAAATCCTGAGGCTCTTTTCCCGGAGGCAACCGATTCGCCGCCGTCGCGATGTGCGCATGAGCCAGGAGGGAACCGGCCTCGACGATCGCTTCCGGCGATTCGCCCTCGACGGCCCAGTGATACGCGTCCACCAGCAGGCGGACGGCCGGATGATTCACGGCCCGCACGAATTCCGCCCCCTCCGTCACGGTGTTGAGAATGTTGGTCTCTTTTCGATTCAGTGGCTCCATGACAATCGTGACGCCATGGCGAGCCGCGATTTCTCCGACCCGTCGCGCGAATTCGACCAACTGCGCCCAGCCCTGCTCGCGGCTGACGCCTTCCGGGATGGATCGCGCTTTGCCGGACCCGAACACGATGACGCGGACGCCCACCTGCCCCGCGCGGCGACAAGCCGCCTCGACAATTCTCAGTCCGCGTTCGGTCGCCGCCTCCGGCCCCACCATTTTCATGTCGCCCGGAAACAGACAGTTGGCCGCCTCGGCGGGCACGACGGAGGCTCGCACCGCCGCCAACTCCGTTTGAACCTCGTCATCGCCCTTTTCGGGTTTGAAAACGCCCAGCGTGTGAACTTCCAGATAGTCGTAACCCGCGGCCCTCATCAGCGCCGCAAGATTCACACCGCAACACACACCAAATCTCATAAAAAACCGCCTTTCCCGCCCAACAACGTACCGATACCGTATCGAAATACAAACATCGTTCCACCGCTCTGTCAACCGGAACCGCTTTGACGGGACGATCCCCGGTTTTTGGGCGAAAGAGCGACAGGAGGCGTGTGGACGGTCGGGGACGCGGTGACTGAGCGGCGACGGACCGGTCGGGGTCCGTCCGGGAAAACGACCGGGCCGCGCCGTCGCCTTTCATGCCGTCGGACTCTCCCGTTGTGCTACGGTATCACACTTCGTGAAGTGTGATTTTCGCAAAGTATCTGTCCCCATCCTCCATCCGAAGCGCCTGTCGCCAAGAATTCGCAAATTCGTGTCCGATCGGACATCGAAATGTTACACGGGGCGGAGGTCGGGACAAGGGACAGAGATTTGCGCCGACATGACTGTACCACACTTCGCGAAGTGTGATACTACCCCTCACGCCAAAAAAAACAGATGAAAACTTCACCCAAAAACTTGACGGGAGCACAGAGAACATCTGTCTGTACAGCGCTGTCCCTACAGCGCGAACACGATTTCAAGCCGAAAAAATGAAATGCATGGCGTGCGGGCGCACCGCCGCCTCACGCGATTCCAGTTTCGCGCAAAAGCGAGTTCCCTTCATCCGTCAGACGAACTCCGGCCGATGCCGCGCGACCTCCGCGCTGCGGCGCACTCGCCGCGGCGTCGCCCGCACAAAAAGATCCGAGACGCTCCCTCTTTCGGTAGTAGCGAGAAAAACCGGCGATTGGCGCGGGGGCGTTGGGGCAAACGATTTTCGCCTCCCTTCGCCGGCGCCTGTATTTGCCGCTCATTCCCCACAGCGCAATCGGCTCCGTAACCGGCGGATAAGCATTGCCCTTTTCATCGGGGGATTGCTAACGTGGTCGCCTCGATGCCGGTCAAGAAGAGCGGCCATGACGGATCGTTTGCTGCTTTATATCCTCGCGCTGTTTTCCGGCGCTGCGGCGCTGGCGTGGGAGGTCTTGTGGCAGCTCAAGGCTTCGCTGGCCCTCGGCGCTTCCGCATGGGGCGCGGCGCTGACGCTGGCCGTGGCCATGGGTGGCATGTCCGCCGGCGCCGCCGCGGCCGGCGCTCTGCTGCGCGGCCGTCCGGCGGCGCGACCGCTTCGGCTTTATGGCCTTCTGCAAATCGCCATCGGCGTCGGCGGTCTCTGGCTCGGCCCGGCTTTTCGCGCGATGGAGGCGCTGGACACCCGCCTTTTCGCCCTGCTGCCTGCCGCCGCGCCGCCGGCGCACGGACTCGGTCTCGCCATCGTCCTCGGAATCCCCGCGTTCTGCATGGGCGCGTCATTCCCGCCCCTTGCCCTCGCCGTTCGCCGACGAGGCGCCTGCGTCGCCCGCTTATATGGCGTCAACACGCTGGGCGCGGCGGCGGGAACGTTGGCGACCGCCTTCGCGCTGATTCCCGCCTTCGGGGTCGCCGGCGCCGGCGGAATCGCCGCCGGAGTCAATTTCGCCGTCGGAATCCTCGCGGTCTTCTCCGACCGCGCGTCATGCTCGCAGGAAATACCGCTGTCGACGCCGCCCGCCGCGTCCAACGACCGCCCCTCCG
The DNA here is from genome assembly GCA_937935255.1 of uncultured bacterium. Taxonomy (GTDB): domain Bacteria; phylum Verrucomicrobiota; class Kiritimatiellia; order PWTM01; family PWTM01; genus CALGXT01. Next base: position 17,041 of record CALGXT010000067.1, read on the forward strand.
CCGCCGCGATCGCCACGGTGTGCGTGACCGGCTTTGCGATGTTCTCGCTCGAAGTCGTCTGGTTTCGGGCGCTCATTTCCGCGTTCAAAGGCACGACGGATGCCTTCGCGATACTGCTCGCAAGCGTCCTGCTCTCGCTGGCCGCCGCCGCTGCATGCGTGCCGCGTTTGCGGCGCGTCGGCGCTCCGTTGCCGACCCTGATCGCGGCCGCCGGCATGGCTATTTTGATCGCGACTCCCGCGGTGGAACGCTTCGACCTGATCATCGGAGGGCGCGACAAAATTCCGATCCTTCTGATCTTCAAATGGTTCGGGCTGACGTTGCTCGCGATCGGGCCGCCGACTTTTCTGCTCGGCATCGCCCTCCCCTGGCTGCTGGAGGACTGCCGTTCGCCGCGGGCCTGGGGCGCGCTGAGCGCGGCGAATACGCTCGCCGCCGTCGCCGGCGCGCTCGGCGCCGGCTGGTTGTTGCTGCCGGCGATCGGCTTGGCGCGCACGGCCTGGCTGTCCGGCGCGGCGGTCGCCGCGGCGGGCATCGCGCGGGCGCCCGCGGGGCGGCGTTTGGGAATCGCCGTCGGCGCCTCTGCCGCGCTGGCGCTGGCGGTCGCCTTCGAATCCGGCCTCGGCGTCTCCCGAGTTCAGTTCGGGGTCACGCGCGGCCCGTACCGCGTCGTCCGCGTGCTGGACAGTTTCGACGGTCCGGACGCGACCTTCGCGGCGGTCGAAACCGCCGCGGGCGATCGCCTGTTGATGATCAACGGCTTCCTCGCCTCCGCGCAGACGGGCCGGCCCACGGCGGATCGCGATCCTTCCCACTACATGCGCTGGATGGGCCACCTGCCCATGCTGCTGCATCCGGCGCCGCGTCGGGCGCTGGTGATCTGTTTTGGAATCGGGCTGACCGCGAATGCCGTGCGCGCGGAGCGCCCGGCGGCGCTCGACGCGGTGGATTTGAGCGAGCGCGTGTTTCGCATGGCGCGCCATTTTCCCGCCAACGAGGATGTGCTCGACGATCCCATCGTGCGCCCGATCGTCATGGACGGGCGCGCCTGGCTGCGCCGCACCACGGAAATCTACGACGTGATCACGCTCGAACCCATGCCGCCGAATTTCGCCGGCATGAACGCGCTCTATTCGCGGGAATTTTATGCGCAAGCCGCCCGCAAGCTTTCCCCGGACGGCGTTCTCGCCCAATGGGTACCGCTGCACCTGACCCCGTCGGAGTACGCGGTCTCCGTGGCGCGAACGTTTCTTGAAGTCTTTCCCAACGCCCTGCTATGGGTGGACCCCGTTTCCGGCACGGGCATTCTCGTGGGCGCAAAAAACGCGCGCCCGCCGATCGGACTCGCGTGGCCCGGTTTCGCGAGGCTCGGCCTCGCGCGAGGCCTGACGGAATCTCAAGTCCGCGAGGCGATTGCCCTCGATCCCGCCGCGTTGGCGCGCTATGCCGCGCCCGGCCGCGTCATCACCGACGACAATCAATTGCTCGCCTACGGTCCCGCCGTATTGCTGTCGCACCGCCACATGCGGCGTATCCGTGAAGAGAATCAGCAACGGCTGGACGCGGCCGCGGCGGAGACGGGGATGGAAAACGATTGATCGCACGTCTGTTCAACCCGCCCGGCGACCGCGTGGAGGCCGCGTTGGTGGCCTCCGATCCCGCCGTGATGCCGCCGCCGACATCCGCGATCGAAATGGACTTATTGGAGCGCGAACGCGAGCGGGGAGCCGCTCGTCTCGATGGAAGCCGCGTCAGGGTGACTCTTACGGCCTATGGGGTCGCCACCGTCGGCCTCGGCTGGGCAGATTGACCGAAAACGACGCTGTAGCGCTTTGAGCGCACGACCGGCGCGCGCTCGCATGAACGCCGATCGGCGAATCGCAGGCCGGCAGAGCCACGGCCGTCAATTATCAGCGTGACGCTTCAGAATCGGAGCCGCGCCGCCATCAGGCGGCGCTCCAATTCCGCCAGCACGCGATCGTCGTCGGCGTCGCCGGCGGATTCGAATGTGGCCGAGAAGCGCAGGAAGGCGCCGACATCATCCCACGGCACCGTGGAGATGGAATGTTCGCGAATGAGGAATTGCGAGGCGTCTTCGGCGGTTCGAAACTCCGTCGCGCCGGCGCCGCGCGGGGCCGGGACATACAGATAGAACGTGCCGCCCGGCATTTCTGCGTCGAACCCCACTCGGCGCAGCACGGCGACGAGTTTTTCCAGCCGATCGCGATAGTGCAGCCGAATTTCGTCCGCCAGTTTTCGATCGGCAATGCCTGCGCACGCCGCCTGCTGGATGGCTTTGAACTGGCCGGAATCCGTGTTGTCCTTGACTTCGGCGAAAGCGCGTATGGCGGGCGCGCCGCCGGCGATGAAGCCCAGACGCCAACCGGTCATGTTGTAGCTCTTGCTCATCGAGTGCAGCTCGACGGCGCATTCCTTCGCCCCGGGGCGGCTCAAGATCGAAAGCGGCCGTCGTCCATACACCAGCGTGGCATACGCCGCATCCTGCACGATCAGCAGATCGTGTTTCTGGGCGAAGGCGATCAGACGATCGAATTGCTCCGGTGTGGCGGCGGCGCCGGTCGGGTTATTCGGATAATTGACATAAAACAGCTTCGCACGCGCGGCCACGGCGGGGTCCATGGCGTCGAGATCGGGGAAAAATCCGCTTTCGCGCCGCAACGGAACCGCATGAATCACGCCGCCCAGATAACGGGCATGCGTGGCCAACACCGGATAGCCCGGCACGGTCGTCAACACCACGTCGCCCGGATTGACGAAACACAAGGGCAGCAGCGCGAGCGCCGATTTGGAGCCGATGCTGTGGTTTATTTCAGTGTCGGGGTCAATATCCGCCACATCGAAAAATGTGCGCAGATATTCGGCCGCGGCGCGGCGAAAGGCTGGAATTCCGTTATCGGCATAGCCGCGGTTGTTCGGATCATCCACCGCCGTTTTCAAGGCCGCACGGATGGCCTCCGGCGCCATCCGATCGGGCTCCCCCACCCCGAAATCCAGCAACTCGATCTCCGGATGCGCGGCGCGCGCGGCGGACTTGGCGCGTTTGATTTTCTCGAACTTATACAGCTCGCCCGTCTGCCCGAATCGGGCGCCGCCGATGCGTTCCGCGAAGAGGTTCCGGAAGTTCATGTTTCCAATCCCCGGGGCGCCCTCCAACGGCCCCATCACTCCCGCTCATCCAGGGGCACGAAAGCGCGGCGAACCGGTCCGGTGTACACCTGCCGGGGACGGCCGATTTTTTTGACTTCGCCGCCATGCTGCTCCAGCCAATGCGCGATCCACCCCGGCAGTCGTCCCAGCGCGAACAACACCGTAAACATGCTCGTCGGGATGCCCATCGCACGGTACGCGATGCCGGTATAGAAATCCACGTTGGGATAAAGGTGGCGCGACACGAAGTAGTCATCTTTGAGCGCCCGCTCTTCCAGCTCCATGGCGATTTCCAGCAGCGGGTCCCCGCCCATGCCCATCTTGTCCAGCAACTGACGGCAAGCGCGTTTCGCAATCTTGGCGCGCGGATCATACGTCTTGTACACGCGATGTCCGAACCCCATCAGTCGAAACGACGTATCGCGGCTCTTTGCGCGCTCAATGACGCGGGCGACATTGCCGCCCTCCTGCCGAATCTGCTCCAGCATCTTGATGACGGCTTCATTGGCGCCGCCGTGCAGCGGCCCCCAAAGCGCGCAAATGGCCGCCGCGATCGATGCGTAAAGATTGCTGCCCGCGCTGCCGACGAAACGGACGACCGAGGTCGAACAGTTTTGCTCGTGATCCGCGTGCAACACGAGGAAAAGATTCAAGGCCCGCACCGCCAGCGGATCCGGACGATAGTCGTTCACCGGCGACGAGAACATCATGTTCAAAAAGTTTTCGCAATAGGTGAACTTGTGGCTCGGATAGACGAACGGCTCGCCGATGGATTTCTTGTACGAGAACGCGGCGATTGTGCGCAGCTTGGAGAGCAACCGGGTGACGGTCATGTCGAGATCCGCCCCCTCCGATTCGCGCTCGATTTCGGGATAGAAGGAGGACAGGGAAACCACCATCGCCGAAAGCACCGCCATCGGATGCGCGCCCTCGGGGTAGTTGTTGAAGAAATTGATCATGTCCTCGTGCAGCATCGAATTGCGGTTCATCAATCGCGAAAACGACTGCATCTCCGAGCGATTCGGCAGCTTGCCGTGCACCAGCAGGTAGGCCACCTCCAGAAAAAGGCAGTTCTCCGCCAGCTCCTCGATGTCGTAGCCGCGATGTCGGAGGATGCCCTTTTCGCCGTCCACAAAGGTAATATCGCTTTCGCACGCGCCGGAATTCACGAAACCGGGGTCGATGGTGATATAACCGGACTCCTTCCGCAGCGCGCCAATATCAATCGCCCGTTCGCCCTCCGTGCCGACGTAGATCGGCAACTCGACGGTCTTTTCGGGAAGTTGCAGTGTGGCGGTTCCGCTTTTTTGCGCTTTCGGCATCGTGTAATTCCTCGGATGTAAAATTTGCCGCACGGCGGCCGGCGGCCGGGCGGCGAACGCGCCGCGGCGGCGCGAAACCGTAGTCAGGCCTTCGTCACTTTGCCGGCCTTGAGACAAGACATACAGACGGTGCGGGTCGAGACTCGCGCGCCCTCTTTGACGCGAATCCGCTGCAGGTTCGGCAGAAAACGGCGGCGGGTGACGCCGGTCGTGTGCAAGCCGATGCCGCCCTTCTTCTTCTCCAAACCGTGCCGCACAATTCGGTTGCCTGTCATCGGGCCTTTGCCGCAGATCTCGCAAACTTTTGCCATGATAGGTCCTCGTCTCTTTGTCGCTCGTGAAATTGAAGAGTCCATTTTCGGCGAATAGGCGAGAGAATCAAGCTCAAAAGAAAGATCGGCTCTTCCTGCTCCGCGCCGCGCGGCGCGCGCCGGCACACCGATATTCGAAGATGGCGCCTGCCGATCGGACGGCGCCGGCAGACGCCGCCGCATGGGGTTTGCACATCCCTAGGGCATCGGATGCGCCCGGAAAAAATCCCACATCAAATCATTGGCGGAAATATCCTTTGTGCTGACGCCCAGTCTCTTTCGATAGGCGTCGCGGCCGGGCCACGTATGTCCGCCGCCTTCGATGACGATCAAGACGACCTCGGCGCCGTCCGCGCCGCCGCCATAAACCTTGCGGACAACCCGGGTTCCGTCGTTCGCCCGGTCCGGAAGCGCCTCCACCACCGGTTCTTCCTTGCAGCCATTGAATTTTATCCATGCTTGAATGGACTTTTCGACGGATAAAAAGTTGACGCCCGACAATCCCTTGCCAAAGCCGCCCTCGAACGGAAGACTTTCGTCCGCCGTGCCGTGAAAATGCATGATCGGAACCGGTCTTTTCGCCTTAATCTCCGGGACGCCCATCGTCCCGGCGACGGGGGCAATGGCCGCGATGCGATCGGAGAGTTCCGCAGCGAGGCGGTACGCCATGATGGCGCCGTTGGACATTCCCGTGGCATACACGCGTTTCGCGTCTATGTTGCAAAGCTGGGCCAGGTCATCCAAAATCCGACGGGTGAACTCGACGTCATCCACGTTATTGCGCGAGGCGTATCCACAGCAATTTCCGGCATTGAACGTCAACGCCGCAGGCAGGCGACCGGAGCCATAGGGGTAGACGACGATAAAGCCTTCCTGATCCGACTTCTCGTTGAGACCGCTGAACTCCACCATCTCTTTCGGATTGCTGCCGCCTCCGTGGAAAGCGAGCGCCACGGCCGCCGGCTCGGAGGCCTTATATTTCGCAGGGATGTGGAGGAGATACATCCGCCGCGCGCCATTACTCATGACGTAGCGCGTGTAATCGCCGGGAGCCAACGAGACCCCGTTCTCGGCGCGGCCTTGCGCGCAGATTGCCAGGCCGAAAATGCAAATCGCACGTCGAAGCATCGCTCCTCCCTTCGCCGTTCGGGTTTGTCTCCGTCCGATCGTACCTTGTCGGGCAAACGTACGACGCGGGCGCCGATCCTTTTCAGCGCTGGCGTCGCCGGCGCGGCCTTACAACCCCTGCGAAAAATAGTCGGAGTTTCGGGCGGAGGCAATATCGGATCACCCGCGCAACACCGCGCTCCGAGGCTGCGCCTGCGGCGAACGCATTCGCCGCTTGCCGTTCGCCGGCGACCGTGCAATATGGGCGCGGCGAAGGGGATGAAACCATGATCGAGATTTTGCTGATGGTGGCCGTGGCGCTTCTGCTGGCGGCGCTGGGCTTCTTGCTGGCGATAGGGGGCGCGCTACGCCGTCTTGCCTCCGCCGACCCGACCGCCGCGCTCGCCGCTCCGCTGCGCGAGGAGTTTCGCGCCAGCCGACAGGAGGCGTCGCAGGAAGGCGCGCGGCTGCGCGAGGAGGTCGCCCGCCGGCAAGACGAGGCGCGGGCCGGGCTTGTGGACACGTTGACCAAACTCGGCGCGGAACAAGCGAAGCAGCTCTCCACCGTGACGGCGGCGCTCGACCGCCTGGCGCAAACGCAGCGCGAGGAGGCGGAGAAACTGCGCGAGCGCGTCGAAACGCGGCTGCGTGAAATTCAGACCGGCAACGAACAGAAGCTGGAGGAGATGCGGCGCACCGTGGACGAGAAACTCCAGACCACGCTCGAGCGGCGGCTGGGCGAATCGTTCAAAATCGTCAGCGATCGCCTCGAAGCCGTGCGCCAGGGGCTGGGCGAGATGAAAACGCTGGCGGAAGGCGTCGGAGATCTCAAGCGCGTACTGACCAACGTGAAGACGCGCGGCACCTGGGGCGAGGTGCGGCTCGCGGAGATTCTCGAACAAATCCTGACGCCGGATCAGTACGCCGCCAACGTCGCCATCGCGCCCGACGGGCGGGAGCGCGTCGAGTTCGCGATTCGGCTGCCGGGACGCCGTGACGGCGCGGAGGAGCCGGTCTGGCTGCCGGTGGACTCCAAGTTCCCGGTGGAAGATTACGAGCGGCTCACGGACGCCGCGCAGGCCGGCGATGCGGAGGCCGTGAGAAAAGCGAGCGATGATTTGGCGAAAAGGGTGCTCCTCTTCGCAAAAGAGATTCGCGCGAAATACATCGCGCCGCCCTACTCCACGGATTTCGCCATCTTGTTCCTCCCCACGGAGGGGCTGTACGCGGAGGTTCTTCGGCGGCCCGGCTTTTGCGAACAAGTGCAGCGCGA
>CALGXT010000068.1 GCA_937935255.1 uncultured bacterium
GAACGCCGAACTTCGCGCAAGCGCCGCTCGACCTCGTGGAGCCGCTCGTCCAACCGCGAGGCGGTCTGACTTTTTTGAGGCATGGCGACCGTTTTGACCCGTTCGCCGTCAGAACAACAGGCCCGCGGATTGCAGCGCGAAAAGGAGCGCGAGGAGCGCGAGCATCAGGAGGATCGGCAGGCTCACCGCGAAACCCAAGGCCACCCACTGGCCGAACGTGCGCTCGGCGGGCGCGCGGGCGGAAGCGCCCTCGAACACCACCGCGGGCGCGGCGCCGCCCTTGGACTGATCGCCCAGCAGCGCATCGAGCTTCGCCATCGAGCGATTGTACTCCATGCGCGCGTCGTCAATCAACGCCAGCGCCTTGGTCAACTCCTCGCGAACGCCCTCTTCGGGCCAATCGTCCTCGCGGATATCGCGAATCTGCCCCTCCATTTCCTTGAAGCGCCGCCGCAGATTCTGAAGCAAGTCCGTCAGTTGGGCGGCGCGCAGTTCGTGGCGCTCGATCGCGACCAGGCTTTGCTGGAGCCGTTCGAGCATCTCCTGCTTTCCGCGCTCGTAGTCGGATTGCTTGCGGCGGGTCTCCTCCAATTCGCGCTTCTCGCGCTCCAGGCTTTCCTGCCGCTGGCGGAGAAGTTCGATCTCCTGCGCCTTGAGCGCGGCTTCCTCCTCGATCAGTTTTTTGTGGCGGGCCAACTGGGACAACTCCAAGTCGGCGGAACGGCCGCCGTCTTCGGCGGCGTCGGTTCGAGCGGCGCCGGCCTCGGCGGCGGCGCCGAGACGCACGGACCCCGTGTCGCCGCGGGGCTTCAACAGATCGGCATCAATGAAATCGCGATTGGGCATGGCGGCGCCTCCGGAGTTAGGGACGGGGAATCGTGAGCGTGGTTCCGACTTTCATACGGGACGGATCCGGCAACGTGGAACGATTGGCTTCGGCGATGCGGGGCCAGGCATTCCGGTCGCCATACACTTTTTGGGCGATTCCGGCCAGCGTGTCGCCGGGTTGCACCACATAGGTCGTCGCCGCGCGCGCCGGCGGCGCGGGCGGCGGCGGGGGCAGCGGCGTCGCCGCGGCGGTTTCGGGCGGCGGCGCGGGCGGTTCGGATCGGGCGGGCGCGCGCGAGGGCGGCGCGGGACGCTCAACCGCGACGGCGGCCGAACCGCCCCGGCTTCGTTCCAATTCTCCGCGCAGCCGTTCGTTCTCGCGCTGAAGGGCGGCGATGGTTTCGTAGGCCTCCGCGGGCGGCGGGCGCATCGCGGCGGCGAAGGAGATGCGCGCATCGCGAATCAGGCCCTCGACCATCGCGCGCTTGTCGGCGCTCGGTCGCAATTCGAGGTAGCGCTGATAATGATACAACGCCCGCAGCGGATCCTTTTTCGGACCCTGATCGTATAACAACCCCAGATCGAGGTGCGCGCGCGCGAGGGCGGGATTTCGCTCGAGCGCCTCTTGATAGGCGGCGATCGCGCCTTCGAAATCGTTGGCGCGTTTGCGCGCGAGGGCGCGCCGCATGAGCGGGTGGTTCTCCTCCCGCGCTTCCCGCGCGCCGGCCCCGCCGCAGCCGGCGGCGCCCAGCGCGCAGACCGCCGCCAGCGCGAGGGCCGCGGCGTGTTGGATTGTCGTTCCGGCCATGCGAATCCCCTAGCACTCCCGCCGCCCCGCGTCAATCCCGGCTCGAAAAGGCCGACCGTTTGCGGCGGCGGCGGGCGGGTGCTATAACGACGCCATGCCCCGCGTCGCCAAAGTGGTGGTGGACCTATCGCTGAACCGCGAGTTCGATTATAGCATTCCCGACGAACTTGCGGAGACGGCGGTTCTCGGAGCTCCCGTGATTGTGCCCTTCGGGCGCAGCGAACGCCGGGGCTTCATCGTCGGCGTCGCGGATCGCTCTGATTTTCCCCATCTGAAGCCGATCCGCGCCGTCGTGGGGTCCAAGGCGCTCATCGAAAAGCGCATCACCGACCTCGCGCGCTGGATGGCGGATTATTACCTGGCGCCCATCGAAACGGCGATTCGGACCGTTCTGCCCGCCGTGGTGCGGCGCGAACCCGCGGGCTATCTGCGCCGGCTCATCGTTTCGCCCACGGAAGCCGGCGCCGACCCCGGCGCGGCGGAACGGCTGCGCGCCCGCGCGCCGAAACAGGCGGCCGCGCTCGACGCGTTGATGTCCGGCGGGGAGATTTTTCTGGCCGAACTCGCGCGCCGCGCAGGCGTCTCCGAGGCCGCGATTCGCGCGCTCGAAAAGAAGGGGCTGGTGCGCATCGGCGAGGGCGTCGTCGAGCGTCAGCCCGAAGCCGGACGCACGCTCCTGCCGGACACCCCGCCGACACTGATGCCCGAACAGGCCGCCGCCCTCGAAACGATTTGCCGGGCCGTGGACACCCTGACGCCGCCGGTCGTCTTGCTTTACGGCGTCACCGGCAGCGGCAAGACCGAAGTCTATCTGCAAGCCATCCGCCGCGCCGCCGACCGCGGCAAGGGCGCCATCGTGCTGGTGCCGGAGATTTCCCTGACCCCGCAGACGGTCGAACGCTTCCGCCGCCGGTTCGGCGACACCGTCGCGATTCTGCACAGCCATCTCTCCGAGGGCGAACGGCACGACGAGTGGCACCGGGTTCAGGAGGGCCGCGCCCGGATTGTGGTCGGCGCGCGCTCCGCGCTCTTCGCGCCGGTGCGGGACCTCGGGTTGATCGTGGTGGATGAAGAGCACGAGGCCTCCTACAAGCAGGCGGAAACCCCTTGTTATCACGCGCGCGATATGGCCGTGCTGCGGGGCCGCCGCGAAGGGTGCGCGGTGGTGCTCGGCTCCGCGACCCCTTCGCTGGAGTCCTGGCACAACGCGCACATCGGCAAGTACGCGCTCGCGCGGTTGACGCAGCGGGTGGACCACCGAGAGATGCCGCTCTTGAAGATCGTGGACCTGCGCGCCGAAATGGAGCGCGAGGGCAAACCCAACGTCTTCTCGCGGGAGCTCGTGCAAGCGGTGAGCGAACGGCTTCGCCGCTCCGAGCAGACGATCCTCTTTCTCAATCGCCGCGGCTACGCCTCGTCGCTGGTTTGCCCGAAATGCGGCTATGTGGCGCAATGCGACGATTGCAGCGTTGCGCAGACCTTCCACAAGCGCGAACAGCGGCTGATCTGCCACCTGTGCGGGAAGGGGCAACCCGTGCCGCCGCGCTGTCCGAAATGCGGGGATCCCGCCTTCCGCTACGCCGGTCTCGGCACGGAACGCATCGAAGAAATTCTGGCCAGGTTCTTTCCGAAGGCGCGCGTGGCGCGGATGGATTCGGACACGATGACGCGCAAGGAATCCTACCGCCAGGTGCTCGGCGATTTTCGCGTCGGCAAAATTGATATTCTGGTCGGCACCCAAATGATCGCGAAGGGGCTGGATTTCCCGAATGTCACGCTCGTCGGCATTGTGTTCGCCGATCTGGCCTTGCACCTTCCGGACTTCCGGGCCGGGGAGCGCACGTTCCAAATGCTCACGCAAGTGGCGGGGCGCGCCGGTCGCGGCGACGTCGCCGGCGAGGTGATCATCCAGACCTACACGCCGTTCCACCCCGCCATCCAGGCCGTGCGCCGTTTCGATCTGGAGGGCTTTTATGAGCAAGAACTCGCGTTCCGCCGGGAACTCGAATATCCGCCCTTCACGCGGCTGGCCTGCCTGACCGCGCGCGGGCCGGACGACGCGGCGACGGCGGACTACACGGCCCGGCTTGCCGAAGCGCTGCGCGCCGCCGGCGGCGCGGCGGTGAAGGTTTCGGACGCCGCGCCGGCGCCGTTCGCGCGCATCCAGGGGCTTTACCGCCATCAGACGCTGATTCGCTCGACCTCGGCGAAAGCGATCAACGCCGCCGTTCGCGCGGCCCTCGCCGCCGTCCGCCGACCGAAAGACGTGCTGCTCCTGTGCGACATGGACGCCTTGAATCTGCTGTAGCCGCCGCCGGCGGCGTATTTTTCTTTCCCGTGTTTTCTCGCCGTTATCATCGGCGGCCGGCGGCCGCCGCGACAACGGATCATCCCCTCATGATCGAGACCCGCCACATCCCTTCTCCGCGGCCTCAGCAAGCGGAGGCCCTTCGTTCGGCGGACATCGGACGCGAACGGGCCCGCGCCGCCGGGAACGGGCCGGTAAAGACCATGGGGAGAACATAGTCGCGGGCGGTCGGCGCATAGTACCGATCGCCGGGCGTGGAAGAGGAGGGAGAAAACGGGGCCGTGCGCCGCCGGGGAGCGCTGTTGCCCACGGGACCAAAGGCTTTATAACGGGGCCGGCGCCCGGCGAGCGCCGGGCTTGCCGGGCGACCGAATCCCGATCGGACGCTCAAGATGGCGCCGTTTTCCAAGGCTTGGAAAACTTTTCCGGTTTTTTTCCAAGGCTTGGAAATCCATTTTCATAGGCTCACACTTTGCAAAGTGTGAGCCTATGAAAACACCGATTTCAAGCGGGAACCCCAACCCGAGGAACCGGGACTTCGCTATTTCGCCAAGAGCCGCGCGGCGATGGCGAAGTAAATGAAGACGCCGAGAATGTCGGCGATGGAGGTGATCAGCGGCGCGCTGGCGGTCGCCGGGTCGGCCCGCAGACGGCTGAGCGCGAACGGCAGGAGCAGGCCGATCAGGCTGCTGGCCGCCACCGTCGCCACCATCGCCAGCGCGACAATCACGGCCACCGACGCCCCGCCGCGCCACCAGCCCAGCGCGAAGACCGCCGCCGCCATGGTCAGGCCCAGCGCCAGCGCAACGCCGATCTCGCGCAACGCCAGGCGCCCGGCGTCG